>NZ_JBFQEG010000040.1:0-10022 GCF_040930515.1 Streptococcus huangxiaojuni | reverse complement strand
AACTGAAAGGCTGAGCCTATGGCTGAACCGCCTTTGTCAGGATTCTCCTGATTTAGTCAGGCAGACCAAAAGAGCATTGGACAATGAAGCGGAGCTCCTGCAGCAGCAAATCGGCCAAGAAACAGAATCACTGGCACAACTGCAGATACAAGAAGCCAGTCATTATCAGAACCTCTCTGATTTATTGAATCTTTTATAAAACAGCCGGTCTTTAGACCAGCTGTTTTTCATTAGGCTTTATCGGCAGAAGACTTCGTTGAATACGATTATCAAAAAATGATATTTAAAAAAGAGGGTCATAATTTCCATCATAAAATACTTTGATTAAGGAAATTTTATGATATAATAGTACTACAAAAATGAAAAGAAAATTATAGGAGGGCTTGCTATGGCCTTAAACAATCGCTTATGGAAGCGCATCAGTCTTGGTGCGGTTACTCTTGTCTCTGCTGCTGTCTTAACAGCCTGCGGCAACAGCACCCAGTCGAGTAGTGAAATTAATTGGTACATCCCAACTGAAATTTCGACTTTAGATATTTCAAAAGTGACCGATACCTACTCTTCAATTGCTATCGGTAATTCCGGGGGAAATCTGCTGCGTATCGATGAAGACGGAGAAGCGGTTCCTGATTTAGCGAAAAAGGTTGATGTTTCTGAAGACGGTTTAACTTATACTGCTACACTGCGCGACAATTTAAAATGGTCTGACGGGAGTGACCTGACGGCTGAAGATTTTGTTTACTCTTGGCAGCGGATTGTTGATCCGGCGACAGCTTCAGAATATGCTTATTTAGCGGTAGAAGCCCACCTTCTTAATGCCGGTGATATTAATTCAGGCAAAAATACAAATTTTGACGATTTGGGAGTCAAAGCAGACGGCAATAAAGTTATTTTTACTCTGACAGAGCCTGCACCGCAGTTTATTTACTACCTGTCTTTTGTCAACTTTATGCCGCAAAGTAAAGATTTTGTTGAAAAAGCCGGTGATGATTACGCGACAACATCAGAAGATTCGCTCTATTCAGGACCTTATGTGGTTGAAGACTGGAACGGAACGAGCGGCAGCTTCACTCTTGTTAAAAACGAAGAGTATTGGGATGCTGATAACGTTAAAACAGAAAAAGTCAATATTCAGACCATTAAAAAGCCAGATACAGCTGTGCAAATGTACAAAAACGGCGAACTTGATTTAGCTAATATTTCTAATACATCAGCTATTTATAATGCTAATAAAAGCAATAAAGATGTCGTAGATGTTCCGGAAGCCGTTACCTCTTATATGGTTTATAATCAGACTGGTTCAGTTCCGGCACTGGCCAATACCAAGGTACGTCAGGCGCTTAATCTAGCGACAGACCGTGAAGGGATCGTTGAAGCCGCAACTGATACCGGTTCTTCAGCAGCTACAGCCTTTGTGCCGACCGATCTTGCGAAACTGACTGATGGTACTGATTTAGCGAAATATGTAGCGCCTGGTTATAAATATGACGTTGACGAAGCAGCTAAGCTTTTTGAAGAAGGCATGGCAGAAGTCGGCCAAGATTCCTTGACGCTGACGCTTACCGCTGACTCAGATAACCCTGTAGCTAAGGCGGCTGCTGATTATATCAAACAAACTTGGGAAGAAGCCCTTCCGGGATTAACTGTCGAAGAAAAATTTGTCACCTTCAAACAGCGTTTGGAAGACACTAAAAATCAAAACTTTGAGGTGGCTTTAGTGCTCTGGGGCGGCGATTATCCTGAAGGCTCTACCTTCTATGGCTTGTTTACGACTGATGCTCCTTATAACTACGGTAAGTTCTCAAATGCTGAATATGATGAAGCCTATAATAAAGCTATCACGACAGATGCATTAGATCCCGATGCAGCAGCTGCGGATTATAAGGCAGCTGAAAAGGCTCTTTATGACAATGCGCTCTACAATCCTATCTACTTCCGTAAGACTCAAGCGCTTCAAAATCCGTCTCTCAAGGGTATTATCCGTAATTCGACTGGTTTAAGTGTTGATTTCACTTATGCTTATAAAGATTAAATCACAATAAAGCAGTAAATAATTGGCAAGAATTGGCTGGATCCAATTCTTGCTTTTGTTGGGAGAAAAATTTTTTTCTTTCAACAAAAGCAAATTAACAGAAGGAAAGATTATGGCTAAATATATTCTTAAGCGTGTTGCGATTCTTCTTGTAACACTTTGGGTTGTTGTCACCCTTTCATTTTTTCTTATGCAGATACTGCCAGGGACACCTTACAATAATCCTAAACTGACTGATGAAATGGTTGCTCTGATGAATAAACAGTATGGCTTGGACAAGCCGGTTTGGCAGCAGTATCTAAAATACCTTTATGATGTTTTGCATGGTGATTTTGGCACCAGCTACCAGTCTATCAACCAGCCGGTTTCCCGCTTAATCGCCCAGCGCTTAGGGGTGTCTGTCCATCTCGGTATTCAGGCGCTGATTATTGGTTTGCTGTCTGGTCTCTTTGTCGGAGCTGTTTCAGCGCGGAATAAGAATAATTGGCTGGATAATGGTTTAAGTGTCATTTCGACCTTAGGTATTTCCGTGCCCTCTTTTATTATTGGCTTGATCCTGCTGGATTATTTTGGCTTTAAATGGGGGCTATTGCCTCTGGCAGGCTGGGGAACTTTTGCGCAGACAATTCTGCCTTCAGTGGCTTTAGCCATTCCGGTTTTGGCTCAAGTGACCCGCTTTTTTAGAAGCCAAATGATTGAAACGTTGAATTCTGATTATATTCAGCTGGCTAGGGCGAAAGGTCTGACCAAGCGTCAAGTGTCAAGCAAGCATGCTTATCGGAACTCAATGATTCCTGTTCTGACCTTGGTCGGCCCCTTGGCTGCTAACTTACTGACAGGCTCTGCCTTGATTGAGCAGATTTTCTCAATACCGGGAATTGGTCAGCAGTTTGTCACATCGATTCCGACAAAAGACTACCCGGTTATTATGGGGACAACGATAGTTTATGCTGTGATGCTGATGGCTGCTATTTTAATTACCGATATCATCACAAGTATTGTTGATCCTCGTGTACGCTTGCAGTAAGGAGAATATAATGGCAAATAAAGATGAAATGTTTACACTTGTCGGAGTCGGTTCGGCCAGCTCCCAAGAAAAAATTGAAAAACCAGCTCTCTCCTTTATACAGGATGCTTGGAGGCGTTTAAAGAAAAACCGGCTGGGAGTGATTTCGATGTGGTTCCTGCTTTTTCTGATTATTTTTTCATTAGCATCGGTTGTTTTTGTCCCTCAAAATGAAGCCAACAAATTTAATACAAAAGAAGTCACTGTTTACCGGAATCTTCCGCCTAAAATAAGTGACCGTCTTCCTTTTTGGAATGGGACAATCACTTATGCCGGCAATACAGAGGCAACAGATGTCTATGCTGATCAGGGGGTTCCTGCGGACACTAAGTTCATTTTAGGAACAGACAATCTTGGACGAAGTGTTGCCAAGCGTATTATTGTCGGTGTCAGGATTTCCTTGCTTATTGCTATCGCTGCTACCTTGATTGACCTTATTATCGGGGTCACTTACGGCCTGATTTCCGGCTATATTGGCGGCCGAGTGGATACCGTGATGCAGCGGATTATTGAAATTATTTCCTCTATTCCTAATTTAGTTATTGTTACCATGCTGGGGCTGCTCCTTGGGAGCGGTGTGACCTCTATTATCATCTCAATTGCTATTGTGGGGTGGACGGCAATGGCCCGCCAAGTCAGAAATTTAACACTGTCCTATCGTGAACGTGAATTTGTCTTGGCTGCACAGTCTTTAGGGGAAAGCAAACCTAAAATTTCTTTCAAGCATATTCTTCCAAACATTTCTGGAATTATCATCGTTCAGATTATGATGACTGTCCCCAGTGCTATCATGTATGAGGCTGTGCTGTCAGCCATTAATTTAGGCGTTAAGCCGCCGACAGCTTCCTTGGGGTCGCTGATTACAGATGCACAGGAAAACCTGCAGTACTATCCCTATCAGGTGATGCTGCCGGCCTTAGCTTTGGTATTTATTTCGCTGGCCTTTATTCTCTTAGGTGACGGGCTTCGTGATGCGTTTGATCCTAAGTCAGGGGACCGTTAGGAGGAAAGAAATGAGTCAAGAAACAATTTTACAAGTTAAAGACCTCCATGTGAATTTTCAGACTTATGCCGGAGAGGTCCAAGCAATCCGAAATGTCAATTTTGAACTGAAAAAAGGCGAAACGCTTGCCATAGTAGGAGAATCAGGGAGTGGGAAGTCAGTGACAACCCGCACGCTTATCGGTTTGTCAGCTGCTAATGCTGAAATTAGTGGTGAGATTGATTATAAAGGAACTAAGCTGCATGAATTAAAGGAAGAAGAGTGGGTAAAGATTCGGGGCAATGAGATAGCCATGATTTTCCAAGATCCGATGACCAGCCTTGATCCGACAATGAAAATCGGTAAGCAGATTGCTGAACCTATACTGCTCCATGAAGATATTTCTAAGCAAGAGGCGCTGCAAAGAGCCCTTGAACTGATGAAAAGCGTCGGCATTCCTAATGCAGAGGAGCACATCAATGACTATCCGCACCAATGGTCGGGGGGAATGCGTCAGCGGGCGGTTATTGCTATTGCACTAGCTGCCAATCCCGAAATCCTTATCGCTGATGAGCCGACTACAGCATTAGATGTAACGATTCAGGCCCAGATTCTTAATTTAATGAAGGACATTCAGAAAGAACGCAAAGCTTCAATTATTTTCATTACCCATGACCTCGGTGTAGTTGCCGGGATGGCTGACCGTGTGGCTGTAATGTACGCTGGTAAAATCGTTGAATACGGGACAGTCGATGAGGTTTTCTACAATCCGCAGCATCCCTACACTTGGGGCTTGCTGAATTCGATGCCGACAACCGATACAGAAGCCGGAAGTCTCCGGTCTATACCCGGAACACCGCCTGATTTGCTCAATCCTCCTAAGGGAGATGCATTTGCTCCGCGAAATGAATTCGCCCTAGATATCGACCATGAAGAAGAGCCGCCGATGTTTAAGGTCTCTGAGTCGCATTATGCAGCTACCTGGCTGCTGGATGAACGAGCCCCCAGAGTAAAAGTACCGGCAGCTATTGCAAAACGGTGGCAAAAGTGGGAAGAATTGAAGGGAGAAAAGAGCAATGACTGAGAATCGTAAAAAGCTTGTTGAAGTCAAAAATATATCTTTAACCTTCAATAAAGGCAAAAAAAATGAAGTGAAGGCTATTGACAATGTCAGCTTTGATATTTATGAGGGGGAAGTTTTAGGACTGGTCGGAGAATCCGGATCCGGAAAAACAACCGTCGGACGGGCTATTCTCAAACTTTATGATATCGACCAAGGTGAAATTGTCTTCAATCAGCAAACCATATCGCATTTAAAGGGGAAACAGCTCCATGATTTTCGCAAGGATGCTCAAATGATTTTTCAGGATCCTCAGGCCAGTCTTAACGGCCGAATGAAGATTCGTGATATTGTGGCTGAAGGGTTGGATATTCATAAACTGTCTAAAAGTAAAGAAGAACGCCAGCAGAGAGTTCAGGAACTACTGGCGCTTGTAGGACTTAATAAAGATCATTTGACCCGCTATCCCCATGAGTTTTCAGGCGGTCAGCGTCAGCGAATCGGGATTGCACGGGCTCTGGCTGTTGAGCCGAAATTCATCATCGCCGATGAGCCGATTTCAGCTCTTGATGTTTCGATTCAGGCACAAGTTGTTAACTTACTGCAGCAATTGCAGCATGAACAAGGCCTGACCTATCTTTTTATCGCCCATGATTTATCAATGGTGAAATATATTTCTGACCGTATCGGTGTTATGCATTGGGGAAAAATCTTAGAAATAGGGACTGCTGATGCAGTCTATAACAACCCTATTCACCCTTATACGAAAAGTCTTTTGACGGCTATTCCTGAACCTGATCCGGAATTCGAACGCCGGCGTGTACCTTATGTTTACGATCCTAAGCAGGAATTAGACGGTCAGGAGCGGACAATGCATGAAATCACACCCGGACATTTTGTGCTGTCAACAGCTGATGAAGCAGAAGCTTATCGGGAAACTGCCAAAAATTAAAGTGCCTTGTGCAGAATCAAGGCGGCAAACTCCTGATGCAAAAAGTGCTCTGTGTCCTATCTGTGACTGCATTAAGTTAGGAACAGTTGGGACAAGAACAAACGCATACAGCTGAGTGAAGGGAACTTTATGTGTAGACAGTTCTCTTTTAGTGATAGTGAGACTGGGGCAGGTTATCCATTTTGGAATACCTGTCCCATTTTTATATGACTTACGGTCTTGTGTGGCTAAAAATAGCCATCTGTTGACTAGGAAGTCATGAGTTAAGATTGAAAGCCATAAATTTTGATATAATCATTGGTACGGACGGAAAAAGCAGGGTGCCATCTATCCCTCTCTTTTCCTTATGATTTAGAAAAGTGTTATTAACCTGAAAAAAATCAAGCAAAAGTCTTGCCAGAAGGAAAACCTTATGGTAAACTTGTTTTTGTATCAGATACAAAAACAATAAAAAGGGGGGAGATTATGGACACAAAGTTTTCTGTCGCTCTGCATATCTTAACCATGGTTAGTGAAAGTAAAGAGACACTGAGCTCTCAGGCTTTAGCAGAAAGCGTTGGGACCAATGCCAGCTATATTCGGAAAGTTATTGCTCTTTTGAAAAATGCTGGCCTGATGACTTCTCATCAGGGGCGAACCGGTTACCAGCTGAGCAAACCACCTAAGGAAATTTCTCTACTAGAGATTTATTATGCGACTCAGGAAATTGATCATATCAGCCTCTTTCAAGTTCATCAAAACACTAACAAAGAATGTCCTGTTGGTAAGCATATGGAAGGCGCCATGGTTCCCATTTTTTCAAGTGTGGAAAGACAGCTGGAAGAAGTCTTAGCCAAGCAAACACTGAATCATGTGATTAACAACCTTTATCTGACAGCCCAGAAAAGTCGAGTCTGACTATAGATGCTACAGTCAGATTTTCTTAAACAAAATATAGACTTGTAAATGATACAAATACAAATAAAAAGGACAGAGAAAAAATGAAAGCAGCACAGCACACAACTTACAATAAAAGCAAGATTGCACTGAATCTAACAGAAATCGCCAAACCAAAAATTTCAAGCAGCCAAGTCTTGATTAAGGTAAAGGCAGCTGGTGTCAACCCTTTAGATAATATGATTTCTCGCGGAGAAGTCAAGATGATTGTCCCTTATAAGCTGCCGCAGACTGCCGGTAATGAAGTCGTTGGCCTAATAGAGGAAGTTGGTTCGAATGTGACGAAATTTGCAGTCGGTGATCGTGTCTTTGGCCGTTTACCCTTGGATAATATAGGAGCCTTTGCCGAGTATGTGGCGGTAGATAGCCAAGCGCTTGCTAAGGTGCCAGACTATTTAACAGATGCAGAGGCTGCAGCTGTTCCTCTCACAGCTCTGACCATTATGCAGGCTCTTGATTTAATGGAAGCGCAAGCAGGCAAGACTATCTTCATCTCAGGCGGTACAGGGGGTGTAGGCGGGATGGCTATTCCGATTGCCAAGGCCAAGGGACTGACCGTTATTACCAATGGTGATGGGGCCAATGCGGAGAGGGTCTTGGCACTTGGAGCGAACCAGTTTATTGATTACAAAAAAGAAGACTATACCAAAACTCTCTCAGAAATGGACTATGCTTTAGATACTCTCGGCGGAGCGGAGACTGAGAAGCAAATGTCCATCATGAAAAAAGGCGGCCGGTTAGTATCGCTTCGTGCTATGCCAAATGGAGCCTTTGCTAAGCGGATGCATCTACCAAAACATAAACAGCTCCTATTTGCTTCAGCTGGGCGTAAATTTGATCAAATGGCTGCCAAATACGGTGTTCACTACTATTTCATTTTTGTAGAGAGCAATGGCCAGCAGCTCCAAGAAGTTGCAGACATTTTCAGTGAACTCCAGATCAAGCCATCTATTGATACTATCTATCCATTTGAAGAAGTCAATGCTGCGCTGGATAAAGTAGCTAATGGCCGTTCTCGTGGGAAAACGGTTCTCAGTTTCTAAGTTTATTAAGGAGAAAAAATGTCTTATATCACAAGTAAAAATCAGTATATAATGGTTGCGGGCAATCAAATTGCCTATAGGGAATTAGGGAAAGGGAAGTCAGAATTTCCTTTGGTTATGCTGGTCCATCTTGCAGCAACCTTGGATAATTGGGATCCTAAATTATTAGACTTATTAGCTGAGAAACAGCACATCATTGTTCTAGATTTGCCTGGAGTGGGAGCCAGTCAAGGTAAGGTGGCTCCGAGCATTCCTGAAATGGCAGAACAGACTATCGCTATCGTCCAGGAACTGGGCTACAAAAGGATTAACCTGCTTGGATTATCTATGGGTGGAATGATTGCCCAGGAAATAGTCCGTACTAATAACAGTTTGGTTAACCGTCTGATATTAGCAGGAACAGGACCCCGTGGGGGGAAGGAAATGGATAAGGTGACAGGAAAGACTTTTCGCTATATGCTAAAAGCAGGTCTGCAAGGTGTTGATCCCAAGCGCTATATTTTCTATAATCATGATAAAGAAGGCGGAGTCGAAGCAGAGCGAGTCTTAAATCGTATGGCTGCAAGAAAAACAAAAGCGCAAGATAAAAAAATGCCGTTACAGGTTTTCTGACACAGTTGAGAGCTATTAAACGCTGGGGCAAAGCAGCACAAGATGATCTGAGCTACATCGGCCAGCCAACTCTGATTGTTAATGGCGATAAGGACATGCAGGTGCCGACAGAAAATTCTTATGATATGCATCAAAAGATTGCAAATAGTCAATTGATTATTTATCCTAAGGCAGGACACGGTTCTATTTTTCAATACGCAGATGAGTTTTCAAAGGCATTATCAGTCTTTTTGGAGGAATAGTATGGCAAAAACAATTTTAATTACAGGATCTACAGACGGTATCGGCAAACATCTGGCTTTAAAACTAGCTAGTGAAGGTCATGAAATCATCCTTCATGGGCGAAATAGTGAAAAGCTGGCAAGCACACTCCGAGACATCAAAGCGTCCTCTCAGAACAGCCGTGTTTCGGCTTACTTGGCTGACTTTTCCAGCATGACGGATGTTTATCGCTTTGTCAGAGAGATTAAAAATCATTTTACACAAATTGATATCTTGATTAACAATGCAGGGCTGTACTCAGGAACAGAACGCCTAGCTACAGCAGAAAACATTGAAATCACTTTTATGCTGTCTGTCATGGTGCCTTATATCTTGACAAAAGAACTCCAGCCGCTTCTTGAACATTCAAACGGAGGCCGTATTATCAATACCTCCTCTTACATGCATTATTTTGCAGAGCCCCAAGGACTTGATTTTGGATTTGAAAAGAAATACAGTCCTAAACTGGCCTACGACACCTCTAAGCTGTATACAATTTGGCTGACACGGTATCAGGCACATCAATTCCATTTACAAGATTCAAAAATCACTGTTAACGCCTACCATCCAGGTTTAATAGCCACGAACTTAGTTAAAGGTTCAAAAGCTGATAAAAAGACAAAAGACTCCGAAACAAGCAAACTTTTGTCTAAGGCAAAAGGATTGGATGAAGGAATTAAGACAGGCTATTTTCTGGCACTTTCTCCTGAAGTATCTGACCTAAGCGGAGCTTACTTTGATGACATGAAATTGGCGCCTGTTTCTGAAAAAGGATTTTCGTTTGAGAAAGCCAAACAGCTGATTGATTATTGTGATCAAAAAATAGCTATGTTTAACAGCAATTAAACAAATACCAGTTTGCAGTTCTTGCTGCTAATAAAAAGTCTATCTTTCTGCCTCTTGTATTGAGTCAGAAGATTTTTTTGACTGTAGCTGTCAAAATACCAAAAACCCCTTGACAATAGATGAGAAGAGATGCTATACTAATTGAGCTGTCAGAGAGAGTCTGAGGGGAAAAAAGGAAAAAGTCCTTGACAGCTCTCGTATGATTTGCTAGAATAAAGGAGTTGTCTCAAAG
>NZ_JBFQEG010000038.1:0-12286 GCF_040930515.1 Streptococcus huangxiaojuni | reverse complement strand
GAGTTAAGTGACGCTAGCCTAGGGGATACACCTGTACCCATGCCGACCACAGTCGTTAAGCCCTAGCACGCCGGAAGTAGTTGGGGGTTTCCCCCTGCGAGATAAGGGAGTTGCTTAGCTAAATTCCGCCATAGCTCAGTTGGTAGTAGCGCATGACTGTTAATCATGATGTCGTAGGTTCGAGTCCTACTGGCGGAGTAGTATAGAATTGAAAAAAGCTGAGACAAGAGAGTCTCAGCTTTTTTTGATATGTAAATCCCAGATGATCTCCTTTCTGCGAACAATAACGTTCTAGCCAGCAGAGATAGGAGGTGCACCATCCACTGGATGATGCACCTCCTATCTCTATTTTTCACTGATATCTATAAATTTTAGTTATGCTATGCCATAACTAAAATAAAGTATGCAGGTTCGTAACAAGATGGTAAGATAGTAGCAACCTAAAAGATATAGGGGGGCAGAGGATTGTCAGATACTTTTTATCAAAAATTAACGGCTGTTCGTCATTATATTCATCAACATCCGGAAGTTTCTGAAAATGAATATGAAACAACTGCTTATATCAAGGAGCATCTTAGAAATCTTGGTATTAAGCCTCTAGATTATCCGCTTAAAACAGGAGTGATCGCTGAGATTGGCTATGGGGAACCTGTTATTGCTTTGAGGGCTGATATAGATGCCTTGCCCATTCACGAGAAGACAAATCTTGATTACGCTAGTCATAACGGAGCGATGCACGCATGCGGACACGATTTTCATCAAACAAGTCTGCTGGGAGTAGCAGAAGTTTTGAAACAGAAGGAGGCAGAGTTAAAGGGGACTGTACGTCTCATTTTTCAGCCGGCAGAAGAAAATTTTCAAGGTGGGCATCAGGTGATTGCTGCTGGAGGTATTGAGGGTGTATCAGCTATTGTTGGTTATCACAATAATCCTCATTTGAAACCAGGTCAGCTTGGTTTACGATCAGGTGCTATTATGGCCGGTGTTGAACAGTTTAAAGTTACTGTCAGAGGTGTTAGTGCACATGCAGCAAGGCCTGATTTGGGTATCGATACTGTTTTAGTTATTACGACAATTGTCAATAATTTGCAAAGCATTGTATCAAGGGCAGTGTCTCCGTTCCAGTCAGCAGTGCTGTCAGTGACACACATCGATGTTGGCAACACATGGAATGTTCTGCCTGCTAAAGGTTTCTTTGAAGGAACAATCAGAACATTCGACCCTGATATCCGCTTGTCAGTTGTCGATAAGTTTACCAAAATGGTTCAGACTACAGCAGAGCAATTTGGAGCAGACGTTGAGATTGTTTGGGGAAATTCTCCTAGGGTGACCTTTAATGACACAACAATAACGCCCTTAATCTTTGAAAATTCTAAGAAGTTTGCTGAGGTTATCGAAACATTGCCATCAACAGGAGGAGAAGATTTCGCGGCTTATCAGGAAAAAATTCCTGGGGTGTTTGCTTTTGTAGGTTCAAACGGGGAGGACGGTGCACCAGACTGGCATCATGATGATTTTATCGTGCGTGATGAAGCCTTGCCAGTTGCTGTTCATTATTTTGTTGAAAGTGCTCTTTATTTATTGGAGTATTATGGTTAATCGTTTTTAGAAAGCAGGAATATATGAAAAGACGGAAGAATCAAAAAAGGCTTTATACCATTATCGCAGCAATTATTGTGGTTATTATAGTAGCAGTAGCTTGGTTTGCTGCTCAAAACAACACGAGTCAGTCAACAACAGCTTCATCGTCCAAAAACAAGAGTTTGACCTACGGATTTGGAGGTGATCCTGTGTCGCTGAACCCAATCAATTCAAATGACCTCTGGGGATTGAAGACTATTAATATGATTTATTCTCCATTATCTAGAACCAATAACGATGGAACGGTCACTTATGAATTGGCAACTGATATTGAACAATCGGAAGATGGTAAAACCATCACAGTAAAACTGCGTGATGATGTCAAATGGTCAGATGGCGAAGATTTCACTGCTGATGATGTTGTCTTCACTTACACTGAAAAAGCCAAGAAAGAAAATGGAAAATACGAAAGTCTTTGGATCGGTGATGAACCACTATCCGTTGAAAAACTGGACGATTACACTGTCCAGTTCAACCTTCCAAGTGCCAGCGCTGCAGCGGTGAATAATATTACCAATGAAACTTATATCATTCCAGAGCATGTTTATAATGATATTTCTGATTTCTCTGTCAATGATTTGGGTGTTTATCCAACGGTCGGGACCGGTCCTTATGTTTTGGGAAGCTACACATCAGGCAGCGGTCTTAAATTGACAGCTAATAAGTACTACTATGGTGGTGATGTCAATGTGTATACTATTGACGTTAAGATTATTTCTAACTCAGATACACTCAAAGTAGCTCTTCAAAATGGTGAAGTTGGTATTGCCTCTATCTCATCAACGGATATTGCTGACTTGAGAAATAGTGATGTGACATCATATACGTATTCAGCGGGTGGTATTAACTACCTTGGCATTAACTCTGAAATTATCACTGATAGCCGTATCCGACAAGCGATTTTTTATGCTTTGGATCGTGATGAAATCAATACAGGTGTCTTCGACTCTAAGGATTACTATCTTGAAGCTAAATCATTCTTACCAAGCGACAATGCTTCCTACTATAAGAAAACACCAAGCTACGCACAAAATATTGAAAAAGCTAAGGAACTCTTGGAGGAAGCAGGCGCCTCTGACTTGACCTTTACATTGGCTTATGATTCTTCAAATGATATTTTTGTTAAAGAAGCAGCTATTATTCAAGAAGAACTGTCAGAGATTGGTGTGACTGTTAACCTTGAAGGTGGTGATGGTGATACTATTTTGGCTGAATTGAAGACTGACGGTACTACCAAATACCCGCTCTTCCTTCGTTCATATAGTATGGGTAACGATCCTGACACTTACAAACGTCTTTTCCAAACTGGCGGTGCTTCAAACTACTTCAAGTTAGCAAACAGCGATATTGATGCCTTCTTTGCAGAAGGTGCAACAACACTTGACGAAGACGACCGTAAAGAAGTTTACAATGCGTTACAAACAGAATTGGCTGACCAAGCGGTTATCTACCCGATTTCTTCTGATAAGGGGATTATTACAGCTAATAACCGTGTGACTGGCATTGAAACGG
Organism: Streptococcus huangxiaojuni; assembly: GCF_040930515.1. Lineage (NCBI taxonomy): Bacteria > Bacillati > Bacillota > Bacilli > Lactobacillales > Streptococcaceae > Streptococcus > Streptococcus huangxiaojuni. The sequence goes on along the minus strand of NZ_JBFQEG010000038.1, from coordinate 9,133 downwards.
AAAATCTATACCCAATTTATACCTTTGGTGACTGGGCTGAATTGGACGTAAAATGATTGATAGTTGGGCTGAGAATAGAGCTGTTCTCAGCCTTTTGGATAATAGGAGAAAAACTATGTGGAAATACATTGGTAAGCGACTGTTACAGGCAATTCCCCTGTTGCTTATTATTTCCTTTATTGTCTTTGCCTTAATTCAGATTGCTCCCTTTGATGTCGTGGATACACTAACAACACCTAACATGACACAAGAGCAAATTGATTTATTACGTGAGAAAAATGGTCTCAATGATCCTTTCTTGGTTCAATATGTGCATTGGCTACTCAACGTATTGCGAGGAGACTTTGGAAATTCTTTGATTACACAGTCAAATATTTCGTCAGAATTGGCAGTTAAAATTCCAAATACGTTGATGATTGTCATACCAGCCTATGTGACTTCTCTCGTTTTAGCTAGTGTCTTAGGATTGGTTGCGGCTGCTAATAAAGGACATTTCTGGGATAAATTTGTCAATGCGCTTGCTTCAATCGGTATGGGAACGCCTACTTTCTGGTTTGGGATGCTTTTGATATATCTATTTGGTTATAAGCTCAATTGGTTACCTATTACTGGCATGCATTCAAGTGGACAAGAAGGGAATATGTTAGATTTACTCAAACATCTTATTTTACCTTATCTAACTTTGATTATTGCCTATTTTCCAGAATTACTGCGATATATTCGCTCGTCAGCAATTGAACAGGTTGGAGAAGATTATGTGACAGTTCAGCGGGCTTTTCATGCTAATCAGTCAGAGATTTTTAGTCATCATGTTTTGCGGAATATTTGGATTCCCATTGTGACACGCATTGGACAGGCTTTACCGATGTTTGTAACTGGTGCCATTATTTCGGAAAATATTTATGGATGGCCTGGTATTGGAACTTATTTGACTAGCGCTACTAGCAATCTTGATTACCCTATCATCATGGCCGTTTTGCTGATTTCATCAAACTTGGTTATTTCAGGTAATCTTTTATCCGATATTCTTTATTTTGTCGTCGATCCTCGTATTAGAAAGGCTGGTGCCAAATGAAAATACAACTTGCTAAAATTTGGCGGGCGATTCTCTCTTCGCGTCTTAATGCTTTCTCTTTCTTCTTTCTTTTGTTTTTGATTATTTTGTCTGTTGCTGCACCGCTATTTCCATTTAGCCCGACGGCGACAGATGTGACAAATGTTTGGCAAGGTCCTAGTTTATCGCATTGGTTTGGGACGGATGATTTGGGACGTGATTACTTTATTCGCGTTATCTACGGAGGCTGCGTTTCACTCATTGTTGCCATATCAGCTATGCTGGCATCAACTCTTATTGGAACCTTAGTTGGTGTGCTGTCTGGCTATTTTGGCGGTTGGGTAGACAATATTCTCATGCGTCTGGTCGAAATTCTCTCATCAATTCCTTGGTTGGTTCTGGTCATTGTTTTGAGTGTCTTTTTACGACCTGGTTTAACCACGATTATTATTGTTATTGGTGGCTTTTCATGGATGGGGATTTCTCGTCTTATCCGTGCTGAAATACTTTCGGTTAAAAATCGAGAATATGTGATTTATAGTGAGTTTATTGGTGAGAGTAGAACAAAGATTATTTTACGTCATATTATTCCAAATATCTTACCAACATTGATTGTAGCGGCGACTAACAGTATATCGAGCGCCATTATGACGGAATCGGCTTTATCTTTCTTGGGAATGGGAATTCAATACCCTATGTCATCTTGGGGGAGTTTGCTCCAAAATGCACAAAGCAGCTTACAGCGTGCACCACATATGGCGATTTTACCAGGGGTATTTATATTATTGACCATTTATTCCATTAACAATTTAAGTGAAGTTTTCAAATCATATATTCAAAGGGAGATATAAGATGACAGAGACCATTGTAGATGTAAAAGGTCTGACGGTAACGTATCATCAGAGAGGACATGAGAATCTTCAGCTAGTTAAGGGCATTGATTTTCAAGTTCCTAAAGGTTCTATTGTCGGTATTATTGGCGAATCAGGTTCAGGTAAAAGTATTTCTATGAAATCAATCATGGGTATCTTGCCAGAAAAAATTAACGCACAGTTTGAAACTTTTACTTTCCAAGGTGAGATAGTTACAGATGCTGCCCAACTTCCTATTGCCATGATTTTTCAGGATCCGATGACTTCGCTTAATCCCTTGCGCAAGATTTCTTACCATCTAGCAGAGATTATTTTTAGAAACGACGACGAGATCAGCGATGAAGATGCTGAAAAATTAGCAGTAACTATTTTGACTAAAGTCGGAATCACAGAACCTAAAAAGCGTTTGAATCAGTATCCATTTGAATTATCTGGAGGGATGCGTCAACGGATTATGATCGCTATGGCTTTAGTGGCGAAACCAGAATTATTGATTGCAGATGAACCCACAACAGCGCTGGACGTAACCATCCAAGCTCAAATTCTTAGTTTACTCAAAAAACTACAGTTGGATACTAATTTATCTATTATTTTAGTTAGCCATGATTTTGGTGTTATTGCTGGTATGTGCGATTATGTCAAGGTGATGTACCAAGGGCGTGTGGTGGAAGAAGGAACTGTGGAAGATATTTTCTACTCGCCGCAGCATACTTATACGAAAAAATTATTGAAAGCAGCAGACCTAGATAGTGACGACCAAATTGTCTATAATGATGAACAAGACAACAAAACTTGGTCCTTTATAGAGGTCAATGAGACACATCGCTACTTAGAAGAGGAATGACATGGTTGAAAATATTATTGAGATAGAAGGAGTTAGCAAGGCTTTTAAAAGTGGAAAACGACAGCAAGATAAGATTTCGGTGACTGCTGTCGACAATCTCAGTCTTTCTATTCGCAAAGGTGAGACCTTAGGTTTGGTTGGAGAATCGGGCTCTGGGAAGACCACTTTGGGGCGCATTATTTTAGGGTTAGAAAGCATTGATAATGGTCAAGTTTTTTTTGAGGGGAAGAGTATTCATGATTTGTCAGTCAAAGAAAAACGTCAGATAGCCAGCCAGCTGCAAATTATTTTTCAAGATCCTTACTCTGCTCTCAATCCGCGAATGACTGCGCTGGAGCTGGTTCAAGAACCGTTACGGGGACTGCGCAAAGAAGAAGCCAGAGAAAAAGCAGTTGCTATTCTAAGGTTAGTTGGCATTGAGGGGGAGGCTGTGCAAAAATTACCACGCGAATTTTCAGGTGGTCAGCGTCAGAGAATCGGTATTGCACGAGCAGTGGTTAATCATCCTGACTTTATTGTCTGTGATGAGCCAACCTCAGCTCTTGATGTGTCTATTCAGTCACAAATTTTGAATCTGCTCAAAGATTTACAAGCAGAATTAAATTTGTCTTACTTGTTCATTTCACACGATTTGTCTGTTGTTCGTCATATTTCAGACCGTATTGCAGTACTCTATCGTGGAAAACTGGTGGAAATTGCGCCTGCTGAACATCTCTTTAGTCATCCTCAACATGCCTACTCCAAATACTTATTAGCAGCAAAACCCGAACTAGATCCTAGATTAGCTAAAGAAAAGCTATTACAAATAGACGATTCTATCCAAAAATTTGATTTATCTGATGATTATGAATGGCGGCAGTTTGGTGAGGACCACTTTGTTCGTGTAGATAAGGAGGCCAGTCATGCCTAAAGTTCTTATTGGCATTTCAGCAAATGAAAAACCAGTAGCACCTGATTTACCAATCATACATCTTTCGTCATCTCGTAATTTTGCTGACGGTGTAAAAAAGGCAGGCGGTTTACCCGTTTATTTGCCAGTCAGTACGGAAGACGAAGCTAAAGATTACATGGCTGCTATTGATGCTTTGCTGCTGACGGGTGGGCAGGATGTTCATCCAAGTTTTTATGGTCAAGAACGTCAGACGGAAAAAAATGATTATGACATTAACCGTGATCGTTTTGAATTAGCCTTGATAAAAGAAGCTTTGGCACAACGGAAGCCTATTCTGGCAGTTTGCCGTGGGATGCAACTCCTAAATGTTGCTTTAGGAGGAACGCTTAACCAAGAAATTTCCAGCCATGCACTAGGTTCACCACTGCAGCTTGCCCACCAGATAGAAGCGGTAGAAGGCAGTGACCTATCGCGCCTATTTATCTCTGGAGGATCTGTCAATTCAGAACATCATCAATCCTTAGACAAACTGGGACAAAATTTAGTTGTTACAGCGCGTGATCCACGAGATGGGACGATTGAAGCAGTTGAACTTCCTAATTATCCTTTATTAGCTGTCCAATGGCATCCAGAATTTCTTATTGACCAATCGGTAAGTGACCAATCGCTGTTTGATGATCTGGTTGAAAAAGCTAAAGCCGCTAAACAAGTTTAGTATTACTATTTCAAAAGTTCTTGCTTTGAGAATTTTTGAATTTGAAACCTGCAAGTCGAGAGCATTTGTCCAATAATCCGACATTTATTTTTTTTGACACAAGACGAGCAACGCCTGATTTATGCGCATCGCAATGTTCAAGTTGAAATTCAGTATTTGCAGGATTATCTCATCGCTCCCATTAAACTAGCAGGTCAAGCAACTTTTCAAACAGACTTAGACCACTGATCTCATCAGATTTCAGATGCTTTTGAGCTCATCGATCAATGTTTGGGGCTGTCACCTTACTTAGTTGGCAATCAGGTATCAGAAGCTGATAAATTGCTCTATCAGACTTTGTTGCGCCTTGATCACATTGATTACTATTTAAGCAAGATCAACTTTGCTAAAAGTTTTGATTACGAACACCTCAAAACTTATGTAACCAAACTTTTCAGTTGCCAGAGATTGCCGATAGCATTGATATTGTGACGGAAAAGAAAACCGCTTTTCTATCTTTGTTAAAGGATCATAACCCCTATCGCCTTATTTTTCATGGTCCAAAAGGCAGTGAAGGTTTCTCATAATAGACGAAAGAGGCCCAATATAAGCTTCTTTTAGGTTTTAATCGGCTGTCTGACCTTCAGCAGTAGCAATTTGATAAAGGGCATCTAAATAAATTTCTAGCCCCTTAAAGAGGTCGTCAAGTTCGATATACTCGTTAGGTTGGTGCAGCGTTGCTGGTTTACCCAGAAAAGCTGGCCCAAAGGTCATACCCCGTTCAAAAATACGACTGTAGGTAATACCACCAATCGCTAGCGGTGGTGATTGGTCATTTGTGTGTTTACGATAGGTTTCTAGGAGGATCTTTGTTTCAGGATTGTCAATATTAGAGTAACTAGGTAACTTATGTGAGATGACGGTAGCAGCTATATTGTGCTGTTTAGCTACTTGACTTAGTTTTTGATAATGTATCTCAAAATCATAACTAGCTGGATAACGCAGATTGAGCCCGATTTTAGCCTTGCCTTCCTCAATGGTCACAAAGGCTGTGTTAATAGTCACATTACCCAACTTGCTATCGTTAAAATCTATGCCAAAAGACTGACCTGTAAAGTCATCAAAGAGATAGTGATTGATAAATTTAAAAAAATTGTTTGCGGACTCGTCCCAAGTTAAGTTTGTCAAGAAATGGGTGAGATGAAGCACCGCATTGGTTCCGCCAGAGGGACTAGCGGCATGTGCAGAATGACCAAATATCTTCAGATGTTGATAGTCCTCAGTTTTTGCAAAATGTCCTTTGAGTCCGTATTGTTCCAGGAAGGCAGAGAAATCATTTTCTAAGTCTGCATGGTAAACTAATTTGGCACTGGCAAAATCAGGAACAACATTGTAGGCGGAGCCGCTTTTGAACTCTACTAAGTTTTCGGAATGAAGGTCCTTAGTTAAATCAATAGAAATAACACCTTTTTCTGCATAAATCAGAGGGAAGATGCCGTCAGGAACAATTCCATAGTTAGGCATTTCTTCTTTAGTAAAATAATAGTGAACACCTCTCCAATCATTTTCTTCGTCAGTACCATAGATGAGTCGAATGCGTTGATTCCATGTCACTCCTAGATCTTTAAGAATTTTTATGGCATAGTAAGCCAGTAGTGCTGGACCTTTATCATCTAAAGCTCCCCGGGCATATAGCCGATTATTCTTAATAGTAGGAATAAAAGGATTGGTCTTCCACTGACTAGGGTCGGCGGGAACAACATCCAGATGACTGAGAATCCCCAGTAATTTATCTCCCTGTCCAATCTCTAAATGGCCTGCATAGTGGTCAACATCTTTGGCTGTAAAGCCGTCACGCTTGCCCAGCTCTAGAATATAGTCTAAAGCCTCTTGAATAGAGGTTCCAAAGGGAGCATCAGCCGAAGCCGTTTTTAAATTTTTGACTGAAGGAATGCGGAGCAGACCATCTAAATCTGTTAGCAGTTCTTCTTTATATGGTTTGATAACTTTTGCCCAATTTATCATAAGCGATTGACCTCCTAATAATTTTTTATCATATTACCTTAAAAATAAGAAGAAGACCAGTCTTTGAGCTATTAAAAAAAATTATGAATAGCTATAAAAAAGATAGATTATGCAGACTTATGAGGTGATGGTAAGATAGTTGTACTTAATAAAACCTTTAGGGGGAATGGCAATGGAGAAAAAAGTAAAATGGCTTGTTTCTATTATCGCAGTGGTATTAGTGGGGGTATTGATTTTTAATAAACTAACGAAAAAGACTGGTGAAACCAAGTCCGACTCTAGTGAAAAAAATATAGTTGTTGCGGCAACAAGTGGGTCACCCAAACCATTTACTTACGAGGAAGACGGTGAACTAACTGGACAAAATATTGAATTAATCAAAGCTGTTTTTGAAAAACTGCCTCAGTACAAACTAAAAATCGTCAAAGTTGAATTCTCATCCATATTTTCGGGTCTGACCTCTGGGCGCTATCACATTGCAGTGAATAATTTAGCTAAAAATGAAGAGCGTGAAAAGAATTATCTTTTTACAGATCCAATTTTTAAAAATGCTTACGTCGTTATTTTTAAAAACGGCAGTGATAAAACTAAAGCAGCTGATGAATGGTCGGATTTAGCTGGTTTATCGACAGTTGGGTCATCAGGTGTAAATTCAACGACAGCAATTGAAGAATATAATAAAGCGAACCCAGATAGTACGATTGAACTCAATTATTCTTCTGAGGATTTAAAATCACAGCTTGAGGGAGTTGAAAGTGGTAAATATGATTTTCTCGTTATGGATAAACCGATGTTCGAATACTATCAAAAAGAATATAATTTGGATTTAACGGGTAAAATGATTAGCGGAGATTTGTCTTCAGCCTTAATGTCTGAACCATACAGTTATTTTGTGGTCGGAAAAGAAGAAACGCAACTAGCAGAGGATATTAATACTGCGCTTAAAGAAATCGTTGAAGACGGAACTTCTAAACAGATTAACGAAAAGTATTTTGATGAAGATTATTCACCAACTTATGATAACTAGGAGATTGTTATGACTTTTAAATATACAATTGAAACAGATTCGGATAAGGTGGATTTTCAACAGGTTGCTGATGTTTTGCATTCAGCAGGGCTTGCTAGCAATACAGATGTCAAGCAAACTGAAAAGTCTTTCCGTAACAGCGATATCACTGTTTATATTAAGGATAGAAATAAAGTGATTGGGGTTGGACGTGCTTTGACCGATTTTGTTTCACAAGGAGCAATTTATAATGTCGCTGTTAATGCGGACTACCAAGGTCAGCATATTGGGCATACAATTATAACAACTCTGTTGGAAAAAATGAAAGGAATTAATATTATCCTCTATACACATCCGCAAACACTGACTTTATATGAGAAATACGGCTTCAGGCGGAGCAAAACAGCCTTTGCTTATTTTGACCATGGAACACCTGAAAGTTTGCAATGGATGGAAGATGAAGGGTTCTTTTTACCGGAAAATTATCGTTTTGATAGTGAGAAAGGACGGTATTAGCATGAAAAAACTTTTAAAATCCCTTTTGATTTACGAAGATGATGCGCGTTCAATGATATATCGCTTAACAAGCCTGCAGGCAAATGGATATTTAGAAGATATTTCATTTCTATTTTTAGAAGAAAGAGAAAGCAGGGAAGGGCTATGACGACAGAGTTTGTTAGCAAAGAAGTAGATAATTCAGGACATTTTAAACGCCAAAAAACAAGATTTACAACTCCTTTTGGAAAAGAAGAGGGGCAGTTACCTGTTGAGAAGAACCGTTATAGGTTAATCGTTTCGTATGCTTGTCCTTGGGCACATAGACAGTTAATTGCTTTAAAACTATTAGGGCTGGAAAATGTTATTAGCGTAGGTGTCGTTAATCCTATTCGCCCTGTAGGTGTTAATCGAACAGACTGGGAGTTCAGTTTGGGCGAAAATAAAACAGATCCTGTTCTGGGTGTCCATTATTTAAGCGAATTGTATTTAAAAACTGATTCTTCTTATCAAGGGCGCTTTACTGTTCCAGCCGTGGTAGATTTACAGACAGAAAAAGTCGTTAATAACGACTTTTATCATTTGTTGAAAATTTGGGAAACGGATTGGGCGCCATTTCATAGTACAGAAGCTCCTGACCTTTATCCAGAGGAATTACGTGATGATATTGATATTTTGAATGACATTATTTTTCATGATATTAACAATGGTGTTTACAAAGCAGGCTTTGCTACGAGTCAAAAAGCTTATGAAGAAGCCTATGATAACTTATTTCAACGGTTGGATGAAATAGAAGAAAGATTAGCCCACAGTCGATATCTATTCGGTGAGCGGGTAACGGATTCTGATATTCGACTTTACGTGTCTCTGGTTCGTTTTGATATTGCCTACTATAATGGTTTTCGCTGTAATCGCAATCGTTTAATTGATTTTCCCAATCTTTGGGGCTATGCGCGTGACCTTTATCAGCAAGAAGCTTTTAAAGAGACAACCAATTTTGACCATATCAAAAAACACTATCATCTAAGTGCTATCGATAATCCCCATCAAATTTTACCCAAAGGTCCCGATTTAAGCACTTGGAATTTGCCGCATGACCGTGCTAGTTGTCACTATATTTAATTAAAGTCTAGTGGTAAAAAGTCAAGATAAAGTTGTCAAAACTTTAGTTGACATTCAGTAAACTAGGGCGCACTAAAAACACCTAGCGAAAAATGACATTTTTCGCTAGCTTGACCAAGGACATGTGCA
>NZ_JBFQEG010000037.1:0-14163 GCF_040930515.1 Streptococcus huangxiaojuni | reverse complement strand
CTTTGAGACAACTCCTTTATTCTAGCAAATCATACGAGAGCTGTCAAGGACTTTTTCCTTTTTTCCCCTCAGACTCTCTCTGACAGCTCAATTAGTATAGCATCTCTTCTCATCTATTGTCAAGGGGGTAAAGACATTTTTTTATTGCCATTACGTTTTTTCAGCGATAGGGCTTGAGCAGGTAGGCACTTGGATTAATCGGCTTACAGCTGTTTTGTTCTAAACTTCCTTTATTCCTCAATAAAAAAAGCCGAAAGCAATCTGCCTTAGTTCATTTCTAAAAAAGGAACACCTTAAAAAGTGTTCCTAAACATATCATAGTCTTTCGAATTAACGTTTTAATTAGCGGATTATTTTTAGTCCTGTTCTTGTTCTGACAGTTTTTCTTTAATTTCATCGTAAGACAAGGCGTGAGCTTCACCTTCTTTGTCAGTTTCTTGCGGCATTTTCCCCGTTTCATAAATTGATTTAATTTGCGAAGCATCTAATGTTTCGTACTTAAGCAGAGCTTCAGCAATTAATTTATGTGTTTCACGGTTTTCTTGAATAATTTCAGCTGCTTTATTGCGCGCTTCATTTAGTAAGTCACGGACTTCATCATCAATCATTTGTGCCGTCTGCGCCGAGTATGATTTTTCAGGACTTATTTGACCAAGCATAACAGAATGATCTCCTTCATACTGCACCGGCCCTAATTTATCACTCATTCCATACTCTGTAACCATAGCACGCGCCATTTGAGTTGCCTGTTCAAAGTCATTTGAAGCACCTGTTGTCTGAGCATTGAAAATAATTTCTTCAGCAACACGGCCCCCCATAAGACCCGCTAACTGTTCCTTCATATCGCTTTTAGAAAGCAGCATTTGATCTTCTTTAGGAAGAGCAATCATATAACCGCCAGCTCTGCCGCGCGGTACAATAGTTACTTTATGTACAACACGAGCATTTGAAAGCACCAGCCCGACAATAGTATGGCCAGCTTCGTGGTAAGCAACCATTTCACGTTCTTTCTGTGAAACGGTCTTATCTTTCTTCGATGGTCCTGCAATAACACGATCCTCAGCCTCATCAATGTCACTGGCATCGATTAACTTTTTATTTCGGCGAGCAGCGACAAGAGCAGCTTCATTTAAGACATTTTCAAGATCGGCACCAACAAAACCAGGTGTTTGTTGAGCCACAACTTTAAGATCAACATCATCAGCTAATGGTTTGTTCTTGGCATGAACTCGTAAAATAGCTTCACGCCCCTTAACATCAGGACTGCCTACTAAAACCTTTCGGTCAAAGCGTCCCGGACGAAGAAGAGCTGGGTCAAGAACATCACTCCGGTTTGTTGCTGCAATAACAATGATACTCTCATTGCCTTCAAAACCATCCATTTCAATCAACAGTTGGTTAAGTGTTTGCTCCCGTTCATCATTTCCGCCGCCCATGCCGGCACCGCGACGCCGTCCGACCGCATCTATTTCATCAATAAAAATGATAGCACGCTCTGCTTTCTTTGCGTCTTCAAACAAAGAACGAACACGGCTTGCCCCTACACCGACAAACATTTCAACAAAATCAGAACCAGAGATGCTAAAGAACGGCACTCCTGCTTCGCCGGCAACTGCTTTTGCAAGAAGGGTTTTACCTGTCCCCGGAGGGCCCTCAAGCAAAACACCGGCCGGAATACGGGCTCCAAGCAGCTTGTACCTTTTTGGATTTTTAAGAAAATCAACAACTTCAATTAGTTCCTGCTTCTCTTCTTCAGCACCGGCAACATCCGAAAAACGGACTTTTATATGACTTTGGCTTTGGGATTTAGCTCTATTTTTACCAAAGCTCATCGCCCCACGAGCTCCACCGCCGTTTTGATTCATCATCATCATAAAAAAGACAATGACAACTACAATCGGCAAAAAGCTGATTAAAAGTGAAATCCAAGCACCGCTGGAGCTTTCCCTTCTGACTCTGAGACTGGTCCCTGATTCTTCTGCTGCTGCAGTTATTTTTTCTATTGAACTGTCATTTGCAAGTACGATAGAAGTAAAATTGGTTACAGTTGTTGTAGTTGAACCAAGAAATGACAAATTAGTATCTGTCTTTACTTCCTGTGCTTCCTTATATTTACCTGTAACTTCAATGACACTGTCATTAGGCTGGTAAGTAATAGACTTGATATTACCAGCTTCTATTTGCTTGATTAATTTAGAGTAGCTAATCTGCTGACTCTGTGTACTTGTTCCTCTTAAATAATATTGTAATCCTGTCACAACTAAGACAATCAGCAATATATAAACAAAAGAGTTTCGTACAAAACCATTATTATTATTTTTCATAAAGTAATAAACGACCTTTTTCTACGTATAATAGTTATTCTGAATAAACTTTCTCTTTTAAGACACCAACATATGGGAGATTACGGTATTTTTCAGCATAATCCAAGCCAAAACCTACAATAAATTCATTTGGAACATTATAACAAATATAGTCTGCATCAATATCTACCACACGACCTTCTGGTTTGTCAAACAAAGTAGCAATCTTTACAGATTTAGCTTGTCGGTATTTAAACATATCACGCAGATACTTTAAAGTGCGCCCTGTATCAATAATATCTTCAATAAAAATAACATCGCGCCCTTCAACATTAGTGTCTACATCCTTAAGAATTTTAACTTCGCCGCTGCTTCTTGTTCCGCCGTGGTAACTTGATACGACCATAAAATCAATTTCGACCTGAGTATCAATATGTTTCATTAATTCAGCCATAAAGGGGACCGAACCTTTTAAAACGCCAACTAAAAGCGGGTTTTTACCATGATAGTCTTTTGTCAGCTGCCTTCCAAGCTCTTTTGTTTTATCAATAATTTCTTTTTCTGAATAAAGGATTCTTTCAATGTCCTGTTCAAGCATGACTTCACCTGTCTTCTAATTTCTCAATATGCAATGTGGCTTTCATTATATCACGATTAGATGCTTTTCTCAAATAAGTTTTACCGGCAATCAGAACAAAAATGATGTCGCCTTCCTGCTCTCCAATAACAGCATTTGCCCTTTCCTGAAAAGAAAATTTTTCATCAATAAAAAGCCGGCTTAGTTTTTTTGTGAATTTTCCAAAATTAATACGGTCACCATCTCGTTTTTCCCGCAGTAAAATCGGACTTAAACTAAAAATCGGAATCTCTGTTTCCTTATTATCTGAATCCTGTTTGAAAGAAAATCGGTACTGACCATATTTGACTATACTGTCACATTCTACCACTTTTTCTTTAGATGACCTATAGGTCTCAGGACTGATTTTTTTAATTTCAAATGAGTCATAACTTTTAAGCAGGTAATAGCCTTTTTTGATAGCATAGGTACAGTTAGCATGCGTTTGAATAAGATGCAGTATCTCATTAAACTGTCCCTTACTTACCTGCAAATCAGGAAATTCTTCCAAATAAGCCTGCAGTAAAACCATTTGTACCGGTTCGGTCTGCTGTAAAAATTCATGGCAGTCAGTTGTTTTAATATGAGCTGTCAAATCTTTTAAAGCCTGAAAAACAAATCGACTCTCTGCTCCTAAACTTTGGAGAGACTCCTTAATCTTCGGATTTTCTGCTTCTAAAGCCGGCAAATAGTGATTGCGGACACGGTTTCTTAAAAAAGCTGATGTCTGGTTAGAAGCATCCTCAAAATGGAAAATATCCGGCCAATCTTCTTTAGGAAAAGGTAGAAACGGTCGAATAAGTTCGCCAGTACCAAATGTTTGACGGTCTGCAATACCAGATAAATGGCGCAGCCGACTCCCACGAATCAGCCGCATAAAAATAGTCTCAGCCTGATCATCAGCATGGTGAGCAGTAACCACAGCAGTATAATGTTCTGAAGACATCACTTCCTTAAAAAAGAAATAACGGAACCGGCGGGCCGCATTCTCTGAAAAAGAGCCAGAAAAGTCACGCGTAAAAATAGGAACACTATAATTGAATGCCCATTTCTTTAGATAAGCTTCTTCATCATCTGCTTCCGGGCGCTGCTTATAATTAACATGAGCGATTCCAATTTCGATAGCCAGCTCTTTTTGGTAAGCGTATAAAAAATGTAGTAAATTCATTGAATCAGCCCCGCCAGATACAGCGATTAAAACTTTATGGTGTTTTGTAAAATAGGCTTTTTCCTGAATATGAGTTAAAATTTTTTGATTCATTTTATTTTAAAACAGCATAGATATCATCAGCAATTCTAGTGATATCATCATAAGAAGCTTTATCCGTAAAAATGGAAACAATATACGGTTCCTCTGCGTAAATAATAGCAACATCATGCTTATAATCGTAAGCATCTCCGATTTTATGAGAAACCTGCACAGAAATATCTTTTGCAATTCTGCTGTCATCATAATCGGTCAAAGATAAATACTCTATAATTTTTCCGTCCTGATAGTAGATAGCTTCCATCATATTGGCTGCTGCTTCAGCAGAAATATTTCTTTCCTTCATGTCCCATTTCATTCCAGATATGTCGTCAATTTCATCTTGAAAGTCATTATCGTACTGTTCAGCTACATAATAGCCCAGGATATTAGTAGCAACATTATCAGAATTCTGAGCAACAGCTTTCAGCAAGGTTTCCACACTGTATTCTTTATTATCAGCGGTTTTGCTGATTCTTCCACTGCCGCTCGGATTATAAGCTTCTTTAAAATTATTCACTTCACTGATATATTTCAGCTTATCAGTGAATTTAAGCTCTCCATCCTGAATCTGTTCCTGTGTATAATAAAGTGTTGCCAGCTTAGCAACACTGGCTGCATACATTTTTGTATCCTCATTAATACCGGCACTTTTTTGAGTATTTAATTGCTTAACAAATATAGAGTAATTGGGCTGATTATATTTTTGCGTCAAAAGACTTTGAATTTTTTTCATACGATTATCCGCAACTGACAGATAATCCTCACTGATCCAGCCTTTACCAGAAACCTTATAGAAAACTCCCTGCTCAGTCACTGCTTTTTCTGTCAGGTGTATTTGAGTATAGGACGTTAAAGAGCTTTTGACTTCTTTGCTTCCGTATACAAGAGGCTGATTATAAACTTTAAAATCTTCTTCAAGCCAGTAGTCTAAATCAACTTTTTCCTGACTGTAGACAATATCATCATAAATAATTTGATGGCTGGCCTCAATATAAGTACCATCTGACAGTACAAAAACCGGAATCAAATTATCATTGATAAGCATCCCAGTGATTGTTATCTTGCTGTTTGGTTTAATTGTATGAGACACGGCAGTCAAATTGCTGTCTTTATAGGAGGAAACTGAGTGATAGAGGTTAGGATTGCTCGGGATGGTATCAAAATAAAAAGCATCTGTTGCTACATTAGAGATTAGATTGTACTGCATTTCATTTGACCATTCACTTTTTTCTGAACTGTACAGAAGAAGAGGAGTCAAACAAAAAGGTATTAACATAAAGGCTAATAACTGTTTCATCGACTCCTCCTTTCAACAGATTTTGACAGACTGTCTTCTCTCAGTTGTTGATTTTTTATCGCCAATTCTTCTAATTTCTCATCAGAATAGGCTAAAAATTTTTCAATAGTTTCAATTAAATCTTCCATATTCTTTATTTTGGCAGTAGACTTGGCACCGGATAAATAATTTCTCCTTCACGGGAAAGATAATATTTAGCGCGTGCATACTTTTCAACATAATCATTATCTTTCAAACGCTCAGCCAAAAGCTTTTCTGCTTCTGTTTCTTCCGCTAACTCATCGTACTCTTTTTCCAATTTTACAACTTGTTCCTTACGTTCTTGCAGGGTCATATAACTTTTTACAAGATTGTAGGTCGGTAAAATAAAAAGCAGCATAATAAAAATTAAAATCCATCCCATAAAGCGATTACGGCGGCGTGTTTCCTCTTCTTCATAACGCTTTCTTAAATTTTCATCGTTAATATACTGATTGTTAAGTTGGACAATGTTAGGTTTCTTCATTTGTTTCGATCCTTGTCTCACTTATTATTTCATACATTTTAGCTGCATCTTCTTTTTTTGTACTGTCTTTCAATTCTAAAACACGCACCGTCAATAATTTATGACCAAAACGGACTTCTATTTCATCATTAATTTTTAAATCCGTTGAACTCTTAGCCAAAATACCATTAACTTTAATACGGCCTTTATCAGCTACTTCTTTAGCTACAGGACGGCGCTTGATAATACGTGATACTTTTAAAAATTTGTCGAGTCGCATTTCGTCTCCCTCATTATTCATTTATTTTATCATTTTTCTTGTTTAATTAACAGAAAAAGGCTGCAGTTACCAGGCGGCCAAGATAAATTTTTAAGTTCTGCCTGTTTAATCGTTTCATATCTGATTTAAAAATTAGAGCGTTTCTGTATTTTCAAAAACTCAGTTTTTTCTGTCCTTAATTGTGCTCAGTGCTTGACCAAATTTCATCAGTTCTTCCAAAATCTCATAATTTTTTTTGTTTTTTACATTAAAAATAATTTCTATCTTCCCATCATATTCACCGATACTTGCTTTTAGATCAGTGTTTGCCAGAGCTTCAAAATAGTCTTGTGTCAAGTAAAATTTCAAGGAAGTTTTTTCAAACCTTATTTTTATGCTATCTTGCTTACGTTCAACAAATTCCGCAAAAGCAAAATCCATATAGGCTTTAAGTAAGCCAATTTCAAGTAAATAAGCGACCTGATCCGGATAATCTCCGAAACGGTCAATTAGTTCGTCTTGTAAATTTTCATAGTCCTGACGATTTTCAATCTGTCGAATACGTTTGTATATTTCTATTTTTTGCCGTTCATCTTCTATGTACTCTGTTGGAAGATAGGCATCAATTTGCAAATTGACTTCGGCATTACCCTTCTGTCTTATTTTAGACTTTCCTTGTTTAACAGCGAGAGCTTCTTCTAAAAGCTGTGTGTACATTTCATAGCCAACAGAATCAATAAAGCCGCTTTGCGAGGATCCCAGAATGTTTCCTGCTCCGCGAATGGCCAAGTCACGCATAGCAATTTTAAAACCTGATCCTAATTCTGTGAAGCCTTTGACTGCATCTAGACGTTTTTCAGAAACCTCTGATAAAATCTTAGTCGGATGATACATCAAATAAGCGTAAGCAATCCTGTTGGAACGTCCCACTCTCCCTCGAAGTTGATATAAGGTTGACAATCCCATCCGGTCGGCATCTTCAATAAATAATGTGTTGACATTAGAGATATCAATTCCAGTTTCGATAATTGTTGTAGCAACCAATACATCGTAATCGCCATTAATAAAATCGATGAGCGTATTTTCCAACTGAATTTCACTCATTTGACCATGTACAAATCCAATACTGGCTTCTGGAACCAACTGCTGCAGTTCGTAAACTTTTTTGTCAATTGTGTCAACTTTATTGTAAATATAAAAAATTTGACCTTCTCTGTCTATTTCTCGAATAATGGCTTCTCGGATTATATCTAGATTATTTTCCAAAACATAAGTTTGTACAGGATAACGATTGGTGGGCGGAGTTTCAATAACAGACAAATCACGAATTCCCAGCATCGACATATGAAGTGTTCGCGGAATTGGGGTAGCTGTTAAAGTTAAAACATCAACTTTGGTTTTCAATGCCTTGAGTCTTTCTTTGTGCTTTACTCCAAAACGCTGCTCTTCATCAATGACAATCAAGCCTAAGTCTGCAAAGACAACATCTTTTGATAATAAACGATGTGTCCCGATAATAATATCAATTTGCCCTTTTTTTAATTGTTCAAGTGTATTTTGCTGCTCTTTTTTACTTCTGAAACGGCTAAGAACATCAACATTAATCGGGTAATTTTCAAAACGTTCTCTAAAATTGCTGTAATGCTGCTGGGCAAGAACAGTAGTTGGAACGAGAACAGCGACTTGTTTATGATCATTAACAGCTTTAAATGCAGCACGCATAGCAACTTCTGTTTTACCAAATCCGACATCTCCTACTAAAAGACGGTCCATAGGCTTGGCTTTTTCCATATCTGCTTTTACTTCTTTGATAGAACGCAGTTGATCTTCTGTTTCAACATAAGCAAAATCGTCATCAAATGCGCGTTGTAAATCATCATCAGGTGAGAAGGGAAACCCCTCTAACTGACTGCGTTCAGCATACAAACTTATAAGACTGTCAGCAATATTTTCAACCTGCTGTGTGACTTTTTGTTTAGTTCTTTGAAAGCGCCCATCATTGAGTTTGTTGATTTTAGGTTCTTTGCCATCAGATGATAAATATTTAGACAGAGTTTCAATTTGCTCAACAGGAATAGAGACGCGATCTGAATTCTGATATTGAATGGTTATGTAATCACGATGCACGCCTCCTACTTCAATCGTTTCAATTCCTAAGAAACGCCCGATTCCATGAACATTATGAACAATATAGTCTCCCTTGGCTAACTCGTTATAATCTTTTAAACGCTCAGCATTGGTAATATGCTGTGAACGCCGTACTCTCCCTTTCGATCGCTTATGGTAAATCTCATGTTCTGTGATTAAAACAAGTTTTTCATCAGCAAAATAAAATCCGTTTGATAAATCTCCCAAAATCATTTGAACTTTTTTGCTTTGGATATCGCCTATTGTGCTTACAGGGATGTCAAAATCATACTCTTGCAATGATTCCTGCAAACGCTCCAGACTGTGCTGTGAACTTGCTTGTATCAAAACTGTATTTTGTGTTTTCTGATAACGTTTTATCTCATCAATTAATATAGAAAATTGATTGAAAAAATCCTGCATTGCGTACTGTGTAAACTGATAACTTTCATCAAATTTTATACGTCCCAAGCCTTTATGGAAATTTGAAAAAAAGCTGGCCGGTTGATAACTTTGTAACTTTTTGTAAACATCAGAAAAGTAATTTGAAGTTGACAATGCTTTACTATTTTGTAAATCATCTGTCAAGATACCAGCAGCTTCTGTATCAAATCGATTATTAAAATCTGTTATTTTTTGAAAATCATCAAAAATTAATGGTGTTCCTTTAGGGA
The DNA here is from genome assembly GCF_040930515.1 of Streptococcus huangxiaojuni. Classification (NCBI taxonomy): domain Bacteria; kingdom Bacillati; phylum Bacillota; class Bacilli; order Lactobacillales; family Streptococcaceae; genus Streptococcus; species Streptococcus huangxiaojuni. The sequence continues at coordinate 5,154 of NZ_JBFQEG010000037.1, read as the reverse complement.
TGTAATCCAGTAAAGTCCATTCTTTTTCGTAAACAAGATTCAAAAACTTACGAATATCCTTATGTCTAAAATAGCTTTGACTGGCATACAGCAATTCATTCAAATAAGAATGCAAAGTTTCATCTTTTACAACTGCCATTTGTTTTTTTAAAACAGAAGTAAATCTTTCAAAGTCTTGATCGGATAGTATAATATCATCTGCAGGTGAGACAATTACTTTTTTTATATGATTTAAAGATTTTTGAGTCTCACTATCAAATTGTCGGATACTATCAATTTCGTCTCCAAAAAATTCAAATCGATAAGGCAGACTGGCATTAATATCGTATATATCTAAAATAGCTCCTCGTTGACTGAATTCTCCTGAATGAGATACTTGCTTTACTTTTTTATAGCCAATATTCGATAATTTCTTTACAATTTTGTCAAGCCTGTACTCTTTTCCTACTTCAAAGGATAAATAGCTTTCTTGATAGTTTTTAGGACTTGGTAAAAGAATACGCATCCCAGCTGTATTAGTGATTAAGATTCCTTTTTCGTTTTCAGAACTTAAAAAATGAAGGGCCGCTAATCGGGAAACAGCCCTGTCAAATGAAGCAAAAACAAACTCTGCTGCAGCTGCGTCATCAGCAAAAAATGAATAAACATTTTCTTCGCTAATCAAACTGCCTAAATCATTAGCTAGTTTTTCAGCCTCATTTTGAGTTGAAGTGACAACAACCAATTTATCAGCTGCACTATGGTAAGCAGATGCAATAACAGCAGCCCTGCTTGAGCCAGAGAGTCCCATAAGAAGCTGGCGGTTTGCAGTCAATATACCTGCATGCCAGCTTTGAATTTTTTTATTTTGGCTAAATAAATCTACTATATTCATAACTTACCCATTAAATTGACGCATAACTTTTTCAAAATCATCATCTTGTAAATAAAACTTGACAGCCTTGTCAACTTTATTAAGTGCAGTATGGATTGTGTCAAGTTCTTCCTCAATAAATTTACTGAGGACATAATCAATAACAGTTCTGCTGTCTTTAGGTCGCCCAATACCAATTTTAATACGTTTAAATTCTTGTGTCCTTAACTGAGCAATAAGGGATTTTATTCCATTGTGACCACCAGCAGAGCCTTTTTGACGGAAACGGACTTTACCTGTCTTCATATCTAAATCATCATAGATAACAATAAAATCTCTCAATGAAATATTATAGTAAGTCAGCAAAGCTCTAATAGCAATACCGCTATTATTCATAAAAGTAGTTGGTTTCACAAAATAAATTTTCTCACCATTAAGAAAGGCATAACCAATTTCAGCTTTAAACGTTTTATCTTCTGTAAAGGTTGTGTCAAGTCCTTTTACAATTTTGTCAATAGCCATAAAGCCAATATTATGACGTGTGTCTTTATATTTTGAACCTGGATTACCTAATCCTGCAATCATTTTTACCATTCATTTTCCTTTCCGCCAAAAATAGAGCTGGGACAGTCTGTCTCAACTCTTTTTAACTTCTGCTCAAACAAGACCGTTATACATCATTCAGGTTTCAAAACTGCCAATTAAGTCAGGCATAATGCATATATCACTATACATTAAAGCGAAACTCCATAATATCGCCGTCTTGAACAATATAATCTTTGCCTTCTTCACGCAAGCGTCCTGCTTCTCTAACAGCTTTTTCGCTGCCATACTTAAGCAAATCATCATAAGACATCGTTACAGCACGGATAAACCCCTTTTCAAAATCTGAGTGGATAATCCCTGCGGCTTGTGGGGCTTTTATCCCCCTTTTAAAAGTCCAAGCGTGTACCTCTTTTTCACCAGCTGTAAAATAAGTGGCCAGACCTAATAAATGATAGGCAGCACGTGTTAATTTATCAATACCGGATTCATGCAGGCCTAAATCTTCAAGAAAAAGTAATTTATCTTCATCATCCAGTTCTGAAATTTCCTCCTCAGCACGCGCTGATATCACGACAACTTCAGCATTTTCACTTGCTGCAAATGTTCGAATATCCTGCACATATGCAAGTTTGTCTGAATCAGCTACCTTATCTTCATCAACATTTGCCACATAAAGAACCGGTTTTGTTGTTAATAAAAACAGCTGTTTGACAATTTTTTGTTCATCATCTGTGAATTCTATTGAGCGAGCTGATTTTCCGTCTTCAAGAACAGGTTTTAGTTTTTGAAGAACGGCTAACTCTGCGACTGAATCCTTATCTTTTTGTGTACGAGCTATCTTCTCAACACGTGTATAACGTTTATTTACTGACTCTAAGTCAGCTAAAATCAATTCAAGGTTTATGGTTTCAATATCAGCTACTGGATCAACAAAATCAGATTCACGTCCTTGTTCCCGCATAACATTTTCATCATCAAATGCCCGCACTACATGGATTATAGCATCAACTTCACGTATGTTGGCAAGAAATTTATTACCAAGACCTTCACCTTTTGAAGCACCTTTGACAATACCTGCAATATCCGTAAATTCAAATGTTGTCGGAATCGTTTTTTTGGGTTTAATCAAATCTGTCAGTCGCTGCAGCCGTTCATCCGGTACTTCTACTGTTCCGACATTTGGATCAATCGTTGCAAAAGGATAGTTGGCAGCCTCTGCCCCTGCCTTTGTGATTGCATTAAATAAGGTTGATTTACCAACATTGGGAAGACCAACAATACCTGCTGTTAAAGCCATTTTAAATTTCTCCGTTATCAAAATTTCAACACTGATTATTATAACAGAAACTCAAGAAAAAAGCTTAACAATTATCCAAACATTTATAAAACTTCACCATCTGTTTAAAACAAGATCTGATTATTAAACAATATGCTAAATCTGATATTATTTTTTCTTGGCAAATTTTATATGATGCTCAACCGCAGCTTAATTTTTGGGTAATTGTTGCTGATAAATTTTTTCTTTAACAAAAATTCTTAACTCATAAAAAAGCATAAAAACTGTCGCAACCAACAGGCCAACCATGAATAGTCTTGCTGTAAAGGTCATTACTATAATATAAGCGATGACAGCAAGTAAATATATAATGACAAGTAAGTGCCACTTTTTTGACGCACTGTCTGCGATTAATTTTTCTTTGACCAGCTGATTGTCCTTAATAAGGCTATCCAACTCCCAATTAAAAAAATCACAGATAGCTATCAGATTCCCGATTTCTGGAATACCTCTGTTATTTTCCCACTTCGTTATTGCTTGACGAGATACATGGAGTTTCTCTGCCAATTCTTCCTGAGATAAGCCCAGATATTTACGCTGAGTTTTTATTTTTTCACCTAAGCTGTGAACTGGGGCAGCTGAACTGCTTTTTTGCATCATATTTCTCCTTTTTTTGTGCTGTAAAGATAAAGAATGACACAAACCTTGACAAAAAATTTACAAGACTGTCAACCTACTTTTCTTTTATTTTAAAATAAATCATTCCTTGTGTCAGCTTATGCTACGCTAAATAGCCATACTGCCACTCCATATTTCTTTTCAGGCGAAATATCAAAAGTTATAATAAATAAAAAATAAAAAGGAGGAGCTGCTGATGTCAGACTATGTTAATAAACGAATTCAAAGACAGCATTATTTAATTGTTTTTTATCTCTTTGCTATTCTTATTTATATCGCTTTTTTTGCTTGGAAAGAAAAAATTTTTATGCTGGGATTTTTAATTTCCACCTTATTTATGTTATTTTATCAAATTCATTTTTGGTTTAAAATAAAAAAATCACTGAAATTAAGTGGGCTAGTGCAAAAAGGATAAGATTAGTCTGTCACACACTGTATTTGCTTAACTTTATGTAAGAGTTTGGGGTTTTTGCCTCAGACTCTTTTTTCACAACTTGAGTTCCTGCTAACAAATCTCCCAAATGACGCTTATCCTTCCTAAAAAGTCCCATCCATAGCAAAATAAACAGTAAAATCAAACTAGCAGAAGTGCAAATATGGCCAAATAAACTGGTATAATCTGTATAAATGCCATCAATCGTTCCCATATGCCCTAACTGCCAAGGAAAAAATTTAATGATGTTACGAATTGAAGCAGCCAAAAACGTCTTTTTCTGATAGGAAAGTCTGAGTCCTGCCTTTCTTTTCCCGAAACTGCCGCCACAATAATCCATCCAGGAAAAACCTATAACAACTGGTACAACAGAAGTTAATCCAGCTATTAGCTGCGACTGAAGCAAAGTGAAATAGGGAATTTTGCCGAAAATAAAGATATAAAAACTAAGCGACAGTAGAAATAAAATAACAAGATAAGCAATAATCAGCAGATAATCAACAAACAGCTCTTTGATACGGGATTTTAGTGAGATATCATTATTCGCTGCTACCATAGCTATTTCCCCACCATAAACAATTCAATAATTTTATAGATAAAGTAAGACATTCCCCAAAAAATAATCAGTAACAGCGGCCAAAATTGAGCTGCAAAATCATAAAAATTTTCTATTTTACGCTTTTTTTGCTTGTCATAAGTGCCAGTATTAGGATTATAGATGAATTCTGCTTCATGAATCGACTGACTGTCATCTTCTTTCCCTAAGATAAGCTCATCTAAACTAACATCGAAAATCTCTGCTAATTTAATAACATTATCTAAATCAGGTTTAGCCTCACCTTTTTCCCACTTTGAAACTGCCTGACGTGATATAAAGAGTTTATGTGCCAGCTCTTCTTGTGATAAAGAACGCTCTGTTCGATATTTTTTAAGCTGTTTTGAAAATGATGACATTTTTTCCCTCCTCGTAAAATAAGTTTATGGGGATTTTCAATCCCAAGTGTTAACAATTTTATAGCTTGACTATTGCAAGGTTTTCCAGAACAATAGAGTCATGGAATGGACTCATGGTTGTTTCTTTCTCTCCTTGTTGCTTAGACTTCATTTTAAAGTCTGTTACCCAAGCCTTGTCCCTACTTCCAACACACTAGCTGTTTCCACTAAGCTCACTTCTGTACCTAGTAGGGTACAGGCGGCAGCTGAGCCAGTGACTAGAATTCTCTTATGCGAGGCTGTTGGTGCAAGGTGTTTCTGGGGAACCTTACAGTAGTCAAGAAAACTTCCAAATCCAATTGAAAGGAGACCTTCCAAATGAAATGTTTTGTCGGTTTAGACGTTAGCTCTACCAAACTTGATGTCTGTGTCATG
>NZ_JBFQEG010000036.1:0-14826 GCF_040930515.1 Streptococcus huangxiaojuni | reverse complement strand
TAGCCGTCTGAAAGCTTTGTCGTCCTAGCGGCCGACAGCAGCTTTCTAGTCGTCTTGGCAGAGGTGCGCCTACGAAATCAAAGATTTCTGGCTTACCGCCATTTTTGCCTTGCTCTTTTAACGGGCTTTGTATCTTGTTGAAGGAGGGATTATGACTACTTATCCAGCTTTTCCGGAAGGTTTTTTATGGGGCGGCGCAACTGCTGCCAATCAGTGTGAAGGTGCTTATAATGTTGATGGCCGAGGTCTGGCCAATGTAGATGTTGTGCCGATCGGTAAGGATCGTTTTCCGATTATCACCGGTCAGAAAAAGATGTTTGATTTCGAAGAAGGCTATTTTTACCCTGCTAAAGAATCAATTGACTTTTACGGCCACTATAAGGAAGACATTGCTCTTTTTGCTGAGATGGGCTTTAAAACCTACCGTATGTCTATTGCCTGGACCCGGATTTTTCCTAAAGGTGATGAATCAGAGCCTAATGAAGCCGGTCTGCAGTTTTATGAAAATGTTTTTAAAGAATGCCGGAAATATGGCATTGAGCCTTTGGTAACAATTACCCATTTTGACTGTCCTATGTACTTGATCGAGCACTATGGCGGCTGGCGTAACCGCAAGCTGATTGATTTTTACGAACAGTTGTGTCGTGTCCTTTTTACCCGCTTCAAAGGGTTGGTTCATTATTGGCTGACTTTTAATGAAATCAATATGATTTTGCATGCTCCGTTTATGGGGGCCGGACTTTACTTTGAGGAGGGCGAAAACGCTGAGGAAATCAAGTATCAGGCTGCTCACCATGAATTAGTGGCATCAGCTTTAGCGACAAAAATTGCCCATGAAACAGACCCTGATAACAAGGTGGGCTGTATGCTGGCAGCGGGCCAGTATTATCCTAATACCTGCCATCCGGCTGATTATTGGGAAGCTATGAATGAAGATCGTGAAAATTATTTCTTTATTGATGTTCAGGCACGAGGAGAGTACCCTAATTATGCTAAGAAAAAATTTGCTAAAAGCGGTTTGAAAGTTGAAATGACTGCAGAAGACTTAGCGCTTTTGAAAGAGCATACTGTTGATTTTGTTTCATTTTCCTATTACTCAAGCCGTGTAGCTTCAGCTGATACATCTTTAAAAGAGACAACTGCCGGAAATATTTTTGCTTCACTTAAGAACCCCTATTTGCAAGCTTCAGAATGGGGCTGGCAAATTGACCCACTGGGACTGAGGATCACTCTGAACACGCTTTGGGATCGTTACCAAAAACCGCTCTTTATTGTAGAAAACGGTCTTGGTGCGGTTGATCTGCCTGATGAAAATGGCTTTATCGCCGATGACTACCGTATTGATTATTTGCGGGAGCACATTAAAACTATGAATCAGGCTATTAATGAAGATGGTGTCGTTGTTTGGGGTTACACAACTTGGGGCTGTATCGATCTGGTCTCAGCCGGAACCGGAGAGATGAAGAAACGCTATGGTTTTATCTATGTTGACCGAGACAATGAAGGAAAAGGAAGCCTTAAGCGTTCCAAAAAGAAATCATTTACTTGGTATCAAAAAGTCATTGCCTCCAACGGAACAGAGCTTGACTAAATTAGTTTGCTGTGCTTTGTCAGCAGGCTGGATTTACTAAACCGATTTTTTTCTATTTATCTTATCCTGACAGGAGCGGGTTTATTTCCGCTCCTATTTAGTGTATAATGTGAAAAAGGAATAGGAGGAAGTATGAAGTTCGGTAAAAAACAGGCGACTTATTTAATTGCTGTTTTTGTGATTTGCTATTTTATTCAGGCTAACTGGTCAGGCGGAGCTCGACTGCTTAAAACTGTTTGGACAGCCAGTCAGCCTTTTGTAATCGGGGCTGCACTTGCTTATATTGTTAATATTGTTATGGCTGCCTATGAAAGGTTGTTTGGCCTGCTGTTAACTTCGGAAAAGCAATTCAAGCTAAAAAGGCTGCTGGCAATGATTTCAGCCTACCTAAGTTTTATTGCTTTGATAGTCTGGCTTTTTTCTATTGTTATACCGGATTTAATATCCAGTCTCAGTTCGCTTTTGACTATTGATACTGATGCATTACAGAAATTTTTGACAGAACTTTATGAGAACAAACAGTTTGCTAAAGTTTTGGATTACTTTGGGCTTGAAACAGATCTAACAGCCACTCTTTCTCGCTACAGCCAGCAGATTCTGACTCAGGTATTAGCTATACTGACGGGACTTTTAACATCGGTTACCTCTATTGCGTCAACGATAGTGAATGTGTTTGTCAGCCTGGTATTTTCCGTTTATGTTCTCTCCAGTAAAGAACAGCTAAGGCACCAGTTTCATTTGCTGATCGATACCTACCTGACGCGATATGCTGCTTCAATTTACTATGTACTGGGAATTGTGCATCAGCGTTTTCGCGGTTTTTTTGCCGGTCAGACTATTGAAGCCTTCATTCTGGCCACCCTCTGTACCATTGGTATGATGATTTTTAACTTTCCTTTTGCTACGACAGTCGGTGTTTTAGTTGGTTTTACTAATATTATTCCAGTTATCGGAGCTTATTTAGGCGGTCTTTTAGGAACGATCTTAGTCTTTACACAATCACCCAAACAGGCGTTTTTCTTTTTAATATTTTTGATTATACTCCAGCAACTTGAAAGCAATCTTATCTATCCTAGGGTTGTGGGCGGCTCTATTGGCCTGCCTGCCATCTGGGTTTTGTTTTCGGTTATCGTCGGAGGCGCTGTTTTTGGTGTTGTCGGTATGCTTATTGCAGTGCCTTTGAGTGCTTCAGCTTATCAAATTATTAAAGACAATGTGGACAAGCATCAGGCTCAGCAGCCATCAAACGATTAAAACACTGCAGCTTTATTGCAAATGACTGCTAAAATGTTAGAATAGATGATATGGAACCACTAAATCTGCTTTATTCAATTGACGACAGCTATGTTGATCAGTTTAAGGTAACCTTATTTTCGGTTTGGCAAAATGCAACGGTTAAAAATATGGCCGTTTATGTTTTACAGAAAAAATTGCTGCACAGAAATAATGAAATTACCGATTTTTGCCGGCAGCTGGGTCTTGCTTATTTCCCCGTTGTCATCGGCGAGGAAGCCTTTGAAGATGCACCGACAACGAATCGCTATCCGGAAACGATTTATTACAGGCTTTTAGCTCATGAATACTTGCCCGAGCATTTAGACCGGATTTTATATATGGACGCAGACATTCTCTGTTTGAATGATATTATCCCTTTATACCGTTTAGATCTCTCTGATAAACTTTTTGCTGCAGCCAGCCATACTTCTGATACCAATATACCGGAGCTAGTCAATAAACTGCGTCTGAGAAACTTTGAATCAGAAGGGTATTTTAATTCAGGAGTGCTGCTGATGAATTTGGAATTAGGCCGGCAGGAAGTGAGACGTCAGGATATTCTGTCTTACATTGAGAAAAACAGTCTTTTGCTCTTTTTGCCGGATCAGGATATTCTCAATGCCCTCTATGGTCACAAAACTCTTCTGATTCCTGATCAGATTTATAATTATGATGCGCGTTACAATATTCTGTATTTTACCAGAAGTTCGGGCAAATGGGATTTAGACTGGGTTATTGAACATACCGTTTTTCTGCATTTTTGCGGACGGGATAAACCATGGAAAAAAGACTATAGAGGCCGCTACAGTGCCCTCTATAAGCACTATCAGCATCTGACCGCCAGAATAAAAACCTAGCAAATAGACATTGCTAGGTTTTTTGACAAGAGAAAATGGCCGTTAAAATCTGTATGAAAATAGGGGATGGCAAGTGATGCCTGCATCACTTGCCATCTTTTTCACTAGGTTTTTAGGGCATGTCATTCCTTTAAAACTAGGGGCTAGGGGCAGTTCTTTTAGACCGGCTCTTTTTATTTTTTTCGAATAAATAGATGGAGGTAAAAGAAATGTATACAGTTGAATTGAAAGAAGAAGCTTTGCTGCCGAGAGAGCGGTTGGCTGATTTGGGGGCTGAAAAACTCAGCAATCAGGAACTGCTGGCCATTTTACTGCGTACCGGCACAAAGCAAAAGCCGGTTTTAGAAGTCTCAACACAGATTTTGAAAGACATCCGCAGTTTGGCCGATTTTCGCGACTTATCCCTGCAGGAGCTGCAGAGCATCAAGGGAGTAGGCAGAGTAAAATCAATAGAAATAAAAGCAATGCTGGAGCTGGCCAACCGGATTAATAAGGCAGAATACTACCAGAACGAAAGGATTCTAAGCAGCGAACGGCTGGCACAGAAAATGATTATAGAGCTGGGAAGCAAGAAGCAAGAACATTTGCTGACCCTTTATTTAGATACACAAAATCGGGTTATTGAACAGCGGACGATTTTTATCGGAACAGTCAGACGTTCTATCGCTGAGCCGCGGGAAATTCTGCATTATGCCTGCAGAAATATGGCTACCTCCCTTATTCTTGTTCACAATCATCCTTCGGGATCGCTTGTTCCCAGTGAAAACGACCTGCGCTTTACAGAAAAAATAAAACGATCCTGTGAAGACATGGGGATTGTCTGTCTTGATCACATTATCGTCAGTAGGCGTGATTATTATAGTTTTCGCGAGGAAACGGGTCTGCTTTAAAGTTCGCAGACAACATATCTAAAAAGGTCCAAATCTTCCTTGCGCGTTTCATACAAAAGTTCAGGGTGCCATTGAACACCTAAAAAACGCATTCTTGGGTCGATAGATTCTACAGCCTCAATTGTTCCGTCTTTTGGATCCTCAGCAATGACACGCAATTCGCTGGCCAAGTGGTTGATACTTTGATGGTGAAAAGAATTAATAGAGCTGACTGAACCGTAAATATCAGCCAGCTTGCTATCCTCTTTGATTACCATGTCATGAGATAAGTAGTCAACCGGCCGGTCCTGCCAGTGGTTTTCGATATCCTGATAAAGTGAACCGCCCAATGCTACATTCATTAATTGGGTTCCTCGGCAGACAGAAAAAATCGGTTTTTTCTGCTTAACTGTTTCTTCAATCAGGGCCAGCTCAAAGATGTCACGTTCTTTAAAAAAATCATCATCGCTGGCTTGATTTGTTTCTCCGTAAAAGCTGGGATCAACATTTTGACCGCCGATAAGAATCAATTTATCAATCATACTGACATAGTCAGGAGCTGTTTTAGGATCGCCGACCGGAAGAACAAGCGGTAAGCCGCCTGCGGCTTTGACCCCGTTGACAAAACCACTTGGTACATATGACCAGAAAACTTCTTTAGCTTCAGGATTGGGCCGCTGATTTGCGGTGATGCCAATTATCGGTTTTTTTGACATGCTGCCTCCTTAGTCTGTTTGATTCATAAAATAGAGCAGTGTTTGCAGTTCACTTGTCAGATCAACGTACTGCACGATGACTGATTTAGGCAGATTGAGGCGGACAGGAGCAAAACTGAGGATACCTTTGATTCCTGCATCCACAAGAAGATCGGCTACTTCCTGTGCTTGTGTACTGGGAACGGTTAAAATAGCAGTTTTAATGTCGGTTTTCTGGATATGGTCCTTAATAGTGGAAATACCATAGATGGGAATACCGTCAGATGTCTTTGTACCGACCAGTTCATTATCATCTCTGTCAAAGGCTAAAGCAATCTGCATTTTATTACGGTCATGAAAACGATAATGCAAAAGAGCACGGCCGATATTTCCGCAGCCCACTAACAGAACGTTAGTGGTTGAGTGGTCATTTAAAATATCAGCAAAAAAGTTCATAAGCTTTGTAACATCATAACCAAAACCGCGTCGGCCCAGCTCCCCGAAATATGAAAAATCCCGGCGGACAGTAGCAGAATCGATTCCCATCGCGTCAGCAATTTGTTTTGAACTGGCTTTTTCAACATTATCTGCGTAAAAGCGCTTAAAAATCCGATAATAAAGCGACAGACGCTTAGCTGTCGCCCTAGGGATAGATTTATCAATAGCCACAATATCATCTCCTTAATAGTTCATCTATATTGTAACAAAAAAGTCATCAAATCAGCAATTTTGGTGAACGTCAATTTTTCTGACAAAAAAACCTTATGCTTGCATAAGATTTTTTATCAGACTGCCGGTATAAAAGAATGAAAGAGATTCAAACCGGATTTTTGCTAAAAATGTGACGTTCAACCAAACTGTCCATTAGAAAATAGAATTTATCCTGCAGTAATTTATTTTCTTCCGACGATTTGAAAATATTGACTGACCGTAAGCCGGATTTGTCGGTAATAGCCAGTTTAAATGCATTTAAATCTTTATGGACAGTTATTTTTAAAGGGAAACCGTCACCGGAATTAGGAACTTTTTCCAGCAAACGCTTTAATTCATAGTGGCCGATTGTATTCTGCGTAAAGGTGGTATCACGCAGCGTATAAGGCTTAACGTCAGGGTTAATACTGTAGCTGTACTGACAGCCGTCAAGGGTAACTTTTTTTGTAAATGCCATTTTACTTTCCTGTTATTTCTTTTAATTTTTTTGCTAACTGCAGCAATTCTGCCCGTGTATTTTGCTTAGACAGACTGATTCGGATCGATTCCTGCAGTCTGACAGAATCATGGCCGTAGAGGCTGGCCAGCACATGGCTGGGGTCTACGGTGCCTGCTGTGCAGGCAGAACCAGTAGATACAGCAAAACCATCCAGATCAAGCTGTGTCAGTAAAATACCGTTGTTTTGCCCCGGGAAGCCTATATTGATGACATGGGGCAGATGCTTTGATGAACCGTTGAGGTAGTAGGAATCAGGATCAAGAGCCTCTAAAAAAGTGTCTCTCAGTCCTTGTATGTAGGTGAGATTTTCTTTTAACTGCAGCTGACTGTCTGCCAGTGCCTGAGCCATTCCCACAATTGAAACGAGGTTCTCTGTGCTTGCACGCCTGTTTTCTTCCTGTTCACCGCCATGGAGCAAACTGTCAAAGTGAAGGGGTTTGGCATAAAGAAAACCGACCCCCTTGGGTCCATGAAATTTATGAGCTGTCGCTGATAAGAAATCAATTCCGACTTCTTCAGGATAAACAGGGAGTTTTCCCATTGTTTGGACAGCATCAACATGAAAAGCTGCCTGATGTGTTTTTAAGAGAGCAGCTGCTTCCTCAACTGGCAGCAGGTCGCCTGTCTCATTATTAGCATGCATGAAGCTGACAAGAATAGTGTCATCTCTCAGAGCTTTTTGCAGACTTGAAAGTCTAATAGCCCCCTTTTCGGGTTGGAGATAGGTGACTTCAAATCCAAATTTCTCTTGCAGATAATGAAGCGGCTCCAGAACAGAGGGGTGTTCGATTGCAGTAGTAATGATGTGCTTGCCCTTATCTTGGTTAGCTAGAGCATAGCCTTTAAGGGCAGTATTATTAGCTTCGGTTCCGCCGGAAGTAAAAATAATTCTTCTGGCTTCTGTTTTTAATGCATGAGCAATCGTCTGTCTGGACGTTCTTAGTGCCTGACTGGCTTTACGGCCGTAAGCGTGAATGCTTGACGGATTGCCGAAAGTATCAGTCATTGCAGCTGTCATAGCTTCGATAACTGTTGGAGTCATTGCAGTAGTAGCTGCATTATCAAGGTATACCATAGCAATCAATCCTTAGGTGTATAGGCAAAGAGCGGACTGACCGGCTTGCGTTCATGAATACGGATAATAGCATCTGCAATAAGCCGGCTTGCCGAGAGATATTTGACATTCTCAGGAACAGGCTCTTTGGTGGAAACGGAGTCGGTGACAAGGATTTCTTTTATCGGAGCTGCCGCAAGAATATCTGCTGCACCGCCAGCAAACAAGCCATGACTGGCTGCAGCGTAAATAGCCGTTACTCCGCCGCGTTCTAAAATTTTTGCGGCCTCTGCCAAAGTCTTTCCTGTATTTAGGATATCATCGATAAGGATAGCCTTTTTGCCTGCCACTTCACCGATAATATAGCCTTCTTCTCTGGCAGCATCATCTTGGGCATAATCAATAATAGCAATCGGTGCATCGAGGTATTCCGCCAAACTGCGGGCACGCTTGATTCCTGAATTCTTGGGACTGACAACGACAACTTCGTCACCGACCAGTCCTAGATTGTAGTAGTAGTCTGCAAACAGCGGGATAGTAAAAAGGTTATCAACGGGAGTGTCAAAGAATCCTTGCACTTGAACAGTATGCAAATCCAGAGTCAGTACACGGTCTGCTCCAGCTTTGACAAGCATATTGGCTACCAACTTTGCTGTTATCGGCTCCCGTGAAGCAGCGATTCGATCTTGGCGCGAATAGCCGAAATAAGGGATGACAACATTCACAGAATTAGCACTGGCCCGCTTGCAGGCATCGACCATAATCAATAATTCCCATAAATTATCATTCACAGGATAGCTGGTGGACTGAATAATATAAATATCATCACCGCGGACAGTCTCCTCGATGTTGATCATGATTTCGCCGTCTGAAAATTGACGTGATGTCAGTTTTCCCAAGGGGACCCCTGCGGCTTCGGCAATTTTTTCAGCAATTTTAGGATTGGAAGTCAGCGAAAAGAGTTTGAGCTGTCTATCAGCGTAGCGTTCTGCCATATTCTTAATATAACTCCTTCATTCTTTGTAGTGAAAGGGACAAGTGAATTGTTTTAATAAACATCAGTATCACTGTGTATGTGCTGCTTAGCAAAAGCAGACAGCCGTAAATTTTGCCTGCTAACTTTATTTTACCAGAAAATCACGAATATTTCAGGTTCTTTTTAAGGTAACTTTTTTGCAGCCCTTAAACTGCTGGTCAGTCTGGCAATTTTGCTTTTAGCATATTTAAAAGTGATAGCATTCTGATCCAAAAAATCGGCAAATTGCTTTTTGCCGTTGTCGGCATCTGTGACTTCCAGCTCCAGCTCATAGTCTTTGCGGCCGGTATAAAGATTATAATCCAAGGCCAGCAGTCCCATGGCTGTTTGATTTTCCCGCCTGATTGTTGTAAGGTGCCCAAACACCGACAAATCATCCGGGCTGACACCCTTATCTTCAATTAAATCACGGATAAGACAGGAAGGGATCCGGCCGGACTTTATGATTTCTTTGGCCTGAGGGAGACTAAAATCGAGATTATGTTCTAAATTGCCGACAGTATTAGGGAGTTTGAGCGTTAGTTCGGCACGGTCTGAAAAGGTCCGGATTCGCAGTGACATATGATGTGCCTTGAGTTGGAAATCAGGAGAATCAAAATAATAGTTGGTCTGTGTCACTGGCGGAATATGGGAAAAATGTGCTGTCAGCCGGTTAAATTCATCTTTATTAAGTAAGGTTTTGTATTCGATTTCCAAATGTGTCATGCCATTTTTCCTTTGTTTTCTTTTATGTTATAATGAAATAATGTTATACTAATTTTATAAAAAAGTCTGATATTTGGCAAACTGCCCTTTTGGGAAATGTAAAAGGCTGCAGTTTAGTAAATAGATGCCCAGCTGTTCTTGGTTTCAGAGGTCTGCGCTAGGTCGATTGGTATTGACTAGGCTCTGGCAGGCTCAAACAGCCGGATAAGAGAATCTGGCAGCTTAAAATGCTTTGCCGGTTCTTTTAATAATACTTAGAGAAAGGAGCTGTTTTAGTAGTGCTTGAATGGGAAGAATTTTTGGATCCCTATATTCAAACAGTTGGGGAATTAAAAATCAAGCTGCGGGGAATACGCAAACAGTTTAGAAAGCAGAATCGCCATTCACCGATTGAATTTGTGACCGGACGGGTCAAATCGGTTGAAAGCATTCAGGAAAAGATGCTTCTGCGCAGCATTAAAGAGGAAAACATTGCACAGGACATACAGGATATCGCCGGCTTGCGTATTATGGTGCAGTTTGTTGACGATGTTGACGATGTTCTTGATTTGCTGAGGCAAAGGCATGATATGAGAATTGTTCAGGAACGCGACTATATTCGTAATATGAAACCCAGCGGCTATCGCTCTTATCATGTTGTGATTGAGTATCCCGTTGATACAATACAAGGGCAGAAAACGGTTCTGGCTGAAATTCAGATTCGTACCCTGGCTATGAATTTTTGGGCTACTATCGAACATTCTTTGAACTACAAGTATAAAGGTGAATTTCCTCAGGAGATTAAGCAGCGTTTGGAAACAACCGCCAAGATAGCTTATGAGCTTGATGAAGAAGTAAGGAAAATACGGGAGGATATCAGGGAAGCCCAGCTTCTTTTTGACCCGGAAAGCAGAAAACTAAACGATGGTGTAGGAAACAGCGATGACACAGATGAATATTACAGGTAAAAAAGAAATGATGCGTGTTGCTATCATCGCAAATGGCAAGTATCAGAGCCGGCGGATTGCTGCCAAGCTTTTTGCCCGTTTAAAGGATGATCCGGATTTTTATTTATCTAAAAAAAATCCTCATGTTGTCATTACTATCGGAGGAGACGGCATGCTTCTATCCGCTTTTCATAAATATGAAAGAGAGCTTAACCACGTCCGTTTTGTCGGCGTGCATACGGGACATCTGGGTTTTTACACAGATTATCGGGATTTCGAAATTGATGAGCTTATTGAGAATCTGCGCAGAGATACTGGGGAAAAAGTCTCTTATCCGATTCTAAAAGTTAAAATCACGCTGGACAATGGCCGAGAAATTAAAAGTCTGGCTTTAAATGAGGCGACAGTTAAGCGAATTGAAAAGACCATGGTTGCCGATGTGATCATCAATCATGTTAAATTTGAACGCTTTCGCGGCGACGGCATTTCAGTTTCCACACCGACTGGCAGCACCGCCTATAATAAATCGCTGGGAGGAGCTGTTTTGCACCCGACGATTGAAGCCCTGCAGCTGACAGAAATTTCCAGCCTCAACAATAGAGTGTTTAGGACTTTAGGGTCATCAGTCATTGTTCCTAAAAAAGATAAGATCGAAGTTATCCCTAAGCGCCTGGGCAGTTATACCATATCTGTTGACAACAGCACGCTGCATTATAAAAATGTGGTCAAAATTGAATACTGCATTAACTCTGAAAAAATCAGTTTTGTAGCGACACCGAGTCACACTAGTTTCTGGGAGCGGGTCAAAGATGCCTTTATAGGAGATTTGGATTCATGAGATTCGAATTCATCGCAGACAGAGACTGTCAGGTAAAAACTTTTTTAAAAGGACAGGGGATTTCGAAAAGTCTGCTGGCCAAGGTGAAATTTAAAGGGGGGCGGATTCAGGTAAACGGCCATGAACAAAATGCGGTTTATTTACTGAAAACTGGCGATAGGGTAATGGTTGATATTCCTGATGAAAAACCAGCTGACAGTCTAATACCTGTTAAACATGACTTGAATATCGTTTACGAGGATGATCATTTTTTAATTATCAATAAGCCCTATGCTTATCCCAGTATTCCCAGTGTTCTGCATTCCAATACAATAGCAAATTTTGTTAAATATTATTATATGGCACAGGACTACCCTAACAAACAGGTTCATATTGTAACCCGCCTTGATAAGGATACAAGCGGTTTAATGCTGCTGGCTAAACATGGTTACGCTCATGCCAGAATGGATAAAGAACTACAAAATAAGGCAGTTGAAAAGCGTTATTATGCTTTGGTTTCTGGTTCAGGCAATCTGCCGGCAGAAGGTGACATCATAGCTCCTATCGCCAGAAGAGACGATAGTATGATTACCCGGCATGTCCATCAATCGGGCAAGTATGCCCATACAAGCTATAAAGTGTTAAAAAAATATGGAGATGTCTATCTTATCGATATTCGTCTGCACACAGGGCGGACCCACCAGATTCGGGTGCATCTTGCCCATATCGGTTTTCCGCTTTTGGGGGATGATTTATATGGCGGGCGGATGGACTGCGGAATAGGCCGTCAGGCGCTTCACTGCTATTATCTGTCTTTTAGGGATCCTTTCACCGGCAGGCTGAACTCTCAGCAGGCAGACTTGACAGATGATTTTGATAGCGTTATCATAGATTTACAAGAAAATAAATAGAGGTTTATAACAATATGAGTATCCGATCATTATTTGGCAGTTTACGTGAGAAAGTTGTTGGCAAAAATATCAAAATTGTTTTCCCTGAAGGCGATGATGAGCGTGTTGTCCGTGCGGCAGCCCGCTTAAAATTTGAAGGTCTGGT
The DNA here is from genome assembly GCF_040930515.1 of Streptococcus huangxiaojuni. Classification (NCBI taxonomy): domain Bacteria; kingdom Bacillati; phylum Bacillota; class Bacilli; order Lactobacillales; family Streptococcaceae; genus Streptococcus; species Streptococcus huangxiaojuni. The sequence continues at coordinate 2,735 of NZ_JBFQEG010000036.1, read as the reverse complement.
TGAACCGATTATTTTAGGGGATGCCGATAAGGTTCATAATCTGCTGGCGCAGCTTGGTTTTGCCGATCCGCATTATACGATCATCAATCCCGAAGATTATGATGGTTTTGAAGAGATGAAGCAGGAGTTTTTAGTGATTCGCAAGGGAAAAGTAGGACCTGAAGAAGCTGATAAGCTGCTGAGAGATGTTAATTACTTTGGCGTAATGCTGGTTAAGATGGGGCTGGCAGACGGCATGGTTTCAGGGGCGATTCATTCTACAGCTGATACGGTGCGTCCGGCTTTGCAGATTATTAAAACAAAACCCGGCGTTTCCCGGACATCGGGCGTCTTCCTGATGAACCGTGACAATACGGATCAGCGCTTAATTTTTGCTGACTGTGCTATTAATATTGATCCCAATGCTCAGGAATTGGCAGAAATTGCTGTTAATACTGCAGATACTGCCAAGATTTTCGATATCGATCCAAAGATTGCAATGCTCAGTTTTTCAAGCAAGGGCAGCGCTAAAGGACCGCAAGTAGAGAAAGTTCAGGAAGCTGTCCGCCTATCAAAAGATCTCCAGCCGGATATTTGTATAGATGGTGATTTGCAGTTTGATGCAGCTTTTGTTCCTGCTACAGCTGAAATTAAAGCCCCAGGTAGTCCAGTGGCAGGACATGCGAATGTCTTTATTTTTCCTGATTTGCAGTCCGGCAATATCGGTTATAAAATTGCTCAGCGTTTAGGTATGTTTGAAGCCATCGGACCGATTCTTCAAGGGCTGAATAAACCGGTTAATGACCTTTCTCGCGGCTCAAGTGCTGAAGACATTTATAAGCTTGCAATTATCACAGCTGCTCAAACCTTAGACAATTAAAACAATTGCCCAAGCGGTGAATTAATCGAGCTCAATAGGTCAAAAGGAGAGGGCACGATTAAAAAAACGAGAAGGTGCTCCCTTACTCGTTTTTTGTATACTAGATCAAGAACTGCTGGTCTCTAAAAGCACATGCTGACCAGAAAACAGACGGACTTTGTATCTTGTGAATTGAACACGCCCTAAACGCTGCGGGAAAAAGATGTGGCTAAGTTTAGAATTGATTTCAAGCTAGCTAGTCGTAGACGTCTGAAGGCTTTGTCGTCTTGACAGCCGACCGCACCCTTCTAGTCGTCTTGGCAGGGGTGCATCTGCGAAATCAGAGATTTCGGACTTACCGTCATTTTCCTTTTGCGTTTTTAACAGGCTCTGTATCTTATGAACTGGACACACCCTAAGAGCTATGCAAAAAAGAAAGCCCTCCCTTGAGTCTATAGTGACTCAGCGGTCAGGCTCCTATTTTTGCTTTGCTCTTTAAACGGGATTTGTATCTTATTAGATGGAGGTGGCTTATGGTGAAAACAGCTTTAGTGACAGGAGCATCTGCTGGTTTTGGCAAGGCTATTGCTGAAAAACTGACAGCAGACGGCTATAAAGTTATCGGCGCAGCCAGAAGATGGGACAGGCTGCAGGCTTTGAGAGATGAGCTGGGGGAAGACTGCTTTTTTCCTTTACAGATGGACATCAGCAAAACTCAAGAGATTGATCAGGCGCTGGCCAGTTTGCCCCAAGACTGGCAGACTGTCGATTTACTCGTTAATAATGCCGGTCTGGCTCTGGGGCTGGATAAGGCTTATGAGGCAGATTTTAAGGATTGGCAGACTATGATTCAAACGAATATCATTGGTTTAGCCTATTTGACTCGTCAGATTCTTCCGCAGATGGTGGAAAGAAATACTGGTTTAATTATCAATTTAGGTTCAACAGCTGGGACTGTCCCCTACCCAGGTGGAAATGTTTATGGGGCGAGCAAGGCCTTTGTCAAACAATTTTCCTTAAATCTTAGAGCTGACCTTTTTGGAACACAGGTTCGCGTAACAAATATTGAGCCAGGCCTGTGTGAAGGAACTGAATTTTCCAATGTCCGTTTCAAAGGTGACAACCAGCGTGTTGAACAGCTTTATCAAGGGGCACACGCTATTCGTCCGCAAGATATTGCTGAGACGGTAGCTTGGATTAGCCGGCAGCCAGAGCATCTCAATATTAATCGCATCGAGATAATGCCTGTATCTCAGTCTTTTGGCCCTCAGCCGGTTCATCGCTTCTGATGCGATCTCTGATAAAGCTAAACTATTGATAGAGGCAGTATTCACAGCCGCTTTGATCACAGTTTTTGCTGCCTTATATCGAAGTGGGCAGCAGCCATATCTATTAATACTCTTAAAAGCTGAGCAATAGACTGTCTCAGCTTTTTTATGTACGACGGGCATGTTGTACATCTGAGGTGCAAGTCCTCTGGGACACCCGCTACCGGTGAACCCAATAGCGATTCTGCATCCTGACTATCGTGAGATAGCGGGGAGAGGAAGGGATAGCGAAATCGAGGCTCTACGAACAGAAACGTGATATAAGGCGTTAACAGCGGATGAGGTGGCATAAAACACTAAAGTCCAAGAAGGTAGTCGTAAGTTGTTGGCGTAAATCACGAGAGTAATCGAGGAAAGATGTATGACTTATCCCGTGAGGTCTCATTGAGGAGATACTCCTAGTAACAACGAACAATGAGAAGTCAGCCGAACCCATAGTAGTGTTGAAGCTTCTGTAATAGAAGTGGAGCGAAGAGGTGAACCATATAACTGAAGTGCTATTCCACTTCGCCTGTACCTGCAACGTCGGTCTGATAGGTAGAGAAAGTTAACCCGTATGGCTAATGGAA
>NZ_JBFQEG010000035.1:0-16663 GCF_040930515.1 Streptococcus huangxiaojuni | reverse complement strand
TGCACATGTCCTTGGTCAAGCTAGCGAAAAATGTCATTTTTCGCTAGGTGTTTTTAGTGCGCCCTAGTTTACTGAATGTCAACTAAAGTTTTGACAACTTTATCTTGACTTTTTACCACTAGACTTTAAAAAACTGTTTTAATGCGTTAATAAAAGACATTTGCTCTCCTATCCATTTACCACTATATAGTTATAATTATTACTATGTAGTAAATTATAAAGCAGTCTGCTGGTAAAGTCAATCAAAATGTCTACAAATCTTTAAATTTTTTTAACAGGGTAATCAGCTCTTCTTGTTCGTTTTCAGAAAGCAAAGAGAAAACCGTTTCTACTTTTTCGATATGGGCTGGCAGAGCATGCTCAATAACACGGCGGCCCAGACTGGTTAAATCAACCAGATAAGCCCGCCTATCCTCAGGATTAAGTCGGCGGCTGACCCAGCCTTTTTTTTCCATATTTTTGATGACCACAGTCATATTCCCTGATGTTGCCAGCATATTGTCGATCAGCTCACCTATTGTCATTTCTCCCTTAGCATAAAGAACATCAAGAGCAGCAAACTGAGTTGCAGTCAGGTTATCTTCTTTATAAGATTCCGAAACTTTAGTGTCTATTGTGCGAAAAGCCTTACGCATAACAACCATTAATTTGACAGCTGAATTTTTAAATTCTGCCATTGCTACCTCCTCACAGCGACTTTCTTTTATCCTAACACTAATTGGCCATTTTCTCAACCGCACAGCCAGCTTTTAAGCCAAAACAAAACTCCGGGCAGTTGGAACTGTCCGGAGAAACAAATACTGAAAAAACAGTACTAGTAGCTCCAACCATTGACTGATCAAAGAGCAAAAACAGTATAAAATCATTTAGACTTAAAAGAAATCATCAAACAGGCTGAGCTGATTGTCTTCCGGCAGGTTGCCTAAAATCCCCATTTCGTCCATTTTTTCAACAAGAGTTGCCGGCAGACCGCCGCGCTTGCGCAGCTCCATCTTTGACAAGAACTCACCCTCTTTGCGGGCAGCTACAATCTGTCTGGCTACATTTTCACCCAGGCCGTCCAAGGCTACAAAAGGCGGTATCAATGTATCGCCATCAATCAGAAAATCCACTGCATCGCTCCGGTATAAATCCAGCTGACCGAATTTATAGCCGCGCTCCAGCATCTCATTGACAAGCTCTAGACTGGTGAACAAATCTATTTCCACATTAGAAGCTTCATTGTTTTTGCGTTTCGCACTGATATCCGCCATCCGTGCTTTAACCGCTTTGAGACCGGCACTCATGGTTTTTAACTCAAATGCCTTAGCACGGATAGAAAAATAAGCGCAGTAATAATAAAGAGGATAGTGCACCTTAAAGTAAGCTACACGAAGAGCCATGAGGACATAAGCCGCTGCATGGGCTTTAGGAAACATGTACTTAATTTTTCCGCAGGATTCAATATACCAATCAGGAACATTATTTTCCCGCATAGCCTGAATGTAGCCGCTGCGTTCTTCTTCAGAAATCTTCAGCCAGGCTCCTTTACGGACCCGCTCCATAATGGTAAAAGCCATTTTGGGTTCAAGACCGGCATGCATAAGGTAAACCATGATATCATCACGACAGCCGATAACAGTGGAAAGGGTGGCAATCCCCTCTTTAATCAAATCCTGAGCATTGCCCAGCCACACATCGGTTCCGTGGGACAGCCCCGAAAGCTGAAGAAGCTCGGCAAAAGTGGTTGGATGTGTCTCATCAACCATTCCCCGAACAAAGTTTGTACCGAATTCAGGGATCCCCAGCATTCCGGTTGAGGCACCGATTTGTTCGGGTGTAACCCCAAGCACCTCAGTCCCTGAGAACAGTTTCATGACAGCGGAATCGTCAACAGGAATTTCAGTTGGATCAATCCCTGACAAATCCTGCAGTTTGCGAATCATTGTGGGATCATCATGCCCCAGAACATCCAGCTTAAGGACATTTTCATCGATATCATGGAAATTAAAGTGAGTTGTCCGCCACTCGGCTTTTGGATCATCAGCGGGATACTGAACTGGAGTAAAATCGTATACATCCATATAACTCGGAATAACGACAATCCCGCCCGGGTGCTGGCCGGTTGTCCGCTTTACTCCGGCTGAGCCGCTGGCCAGACGGTCGACCTCTGCATCGCGGTAGTATTTGCCATAGTCTCTCTCATAACCTTTAACAAAGCCGTAAGCCGTTTTTTCAGCCACCGTGCCTACAGTGCCGGCACGAAAGGCATATTCTTCACCAAAGATATCACTGACATCGCGATGGGCCCGCGGCTGATCATCTCCGGAAAAGTTCAAATCAATATCCGGAACCTTGTCGCCGTCAAAACCTAAGAAAGTTTCAAAAGGAATATCCTGACCGTCTTTTTTGTAAGGTGTTCCGCATTCCGGACAGTTTTTATCCGGCAGGTCATAACCGGAGCCGACTGTTCCGTCAGTAATAAACTCTGAATGCTGACAATGAGGACAGACATAGTGAGGCGGCATCGGATTAACCTCAGTAATCCCAATCATCGTGGCCACAAAACTAGAACCAACCGAACCGCGCGAACCAACCAAATAACCGCGTTCATTGGAACGATTAACCAGCATTTGCGAAGCCAAATAAATCACCGCAAAACCATTCCCTAAAATTGACGTCAGTTCTTTTTCGATTCGCAAATCAATGATATCAGGCAGCGGATTCCCATAAACAGCAAAGGCTTTTTGGTAGGTCATCTCGGCAACCCGCTCCTCTGCATTTTCAATGAAGGGGGTGTAAAGGTCTGATTTAACAACCTCAACCTCTTCAATACGGTCGGCAAAAGCATTGGTATTTGTCACGACAAGTTCATAAGCCAGATCTTCGCCCAAAAAGGCAAAGTCATCCAGCATTTCATTGGTTGTTCGGAAATGGGCTTTAGCAAGCGGAGCCGGCTGAGCAGACTCTCCGCGGCCGATCGGTCTGTTGATGGCTGCTCCCTGTCCCAGACTGCGGACAATAATCTCCCGGTAAATCTCCTCCTCAGGTTCAATATAATGGACATTTCCGGTGGCCATAACAGGCTTATTCAGCCTGCGGCCAACCTCAATCAGATCTTTGATAACCTGCTGGATGCCTTCTTTATCCTTAATCAGTTCATTGGCAAGAAGCGGTTCATAAATTGCAGGCGGCATGACTTCGATAAAGTCATAATATTTAGCTGCTTCCACTGCTGCATCCACACCGCTGGTCAGGACGGCATCAAAAACTTCCCCTTCAGAGCAGGCAGTCCCCAGAAGCAGGCCTTCACGATGCTGATCTAAAACAGTTCTGGGAATCCGGGCGACACCGGCAAAATAATCCACATTTGCCAGACTGACCAGCTTAAACATGTTTTTCAGGCCGACCTGGTTTTGGACATAAACCGTCGCATGCTTAACCCGCGCTTTTTTATAGGAATCTTTGGCAACCAGTTTCGTGTTGAGCTCTGCCAAATCGGTTAAGCCGTGCTTTTCTCTGGCCTCCTGCAGGAAAATAAAGAGCAGACGTCCTGTAGCCTCGGCATCATAATTGGCCATGTGGTGGTGCTCAAGAGAAACCTGAAAACGTTTTGTCAATGGACCTAGACCGTGACGCTTATATTCCGGATAAAGATTTCTGGCAAATTCCAGCGTATCGATAACCGGCTGACTGATGACAGGCAAGCCGTGACGCTCATAATTAGCATCCATAAAGCCAACATCAAAACTGGCATTGTGTGCAACCAGAACCGTCCCTTGGCAAAAAGCCTGAAACTCCTGCAGAACCTGCAGCAAAGGCTTAGCCCCCTTGACATGATTATCGGTAATTCCCGTTAACTCAGTAGTAAAGGCTGAGAGCGGGTGCCCCGGATCAATAAACTCGTCGAACTGCTCCACAATATTTCCCTTAAACATTTTTGAAGCAGCAATTTGAATTAAGTCATTGTTTACAGCAGAAAGTCCGGTTGTTTCAACGTCAAAAACAACATAGGTCGCTTCGTGCAGATCCATAGTCACCGGATGATAAACAATCGGCACCTTATCCTCGACAATATTGGCCTCTAAACCAAAGATAGCTTTGATGCCGGCCTGCTTGGCCCGATGATAGCCGTGAGGAAAACTCTGTACATTACCATGGTCGGTAATAGCCACGGCTCTGTGCCCCCATTTGGCAGCCGTATCAATCAATTGCTCAACAGTCGGCAGGGCATCCATTGTTGACATGTTAGTATGTGCATGAAGTTCAACACGCTTTTGCCCCTCCGGCATTAAATCTTTACGCTCCTGATGGACGATGGCTTTTACATCTTGAACATTCATTGTTAAGGTGCGGGTAAAAGGGTTGTTCTCAATATTGCCGCGAACACGCAGCCAGGCCCCTTTAGCAATCATGTCGTATTTTTTCAGTTCGTCATCATTTTTGACCCATTTTTGCATAGCAAAACTGGACGTATAGTCTGTCATCTTAAAGTTGATAATGTGCCGACCTGTCCGGGTTGTCTTGCGTTCGGATTCAAAGACCATCCCTTCAAACACAATGCGGTTCTCTTCTGTTTCAATATCAGCCATAGGCATAATTTCAGCTTTATCAAAGCTGGCCTGACGTTTTTGGCTGCGGCTGGCAAAATCAAAAGCTGTCTTTTCCGGCTCCTGCGGCGGAGGAGCAGCCGCCTCCAACGCCTTCTGGGCTTCTAAATTGTCCTGCACTGCTTTTTCGAGCAAAGCTTCGCGGCTGGCCTCAAAAGATGTCTGGAGCTCTTGGGTTATCGCTTCGTCTGCTGCTATTTGAAAGCGGACCTTGCCAAAACCAAAAAGGGCAAATTGCTTTTCCAGCTTTGGCAGGTGATTCTTGATAAAATGGTCGTTGCTGGCATACTGGGGAGCACTAATTAAAATCGTTTCCCCATCATAAGAAACAGGAAGAGAAGAAAAAACCGACTTAAATCCGGCACTGCTGCACAGCGGCAGTTCAAAGGCATAACGGTAGTATTCCTGAAGCAAATCGGGTGAAAAATCTTTTTTGGGAGCCTCAATACTGAAAGAGGTTTTGATATCAGCCTTTGCAAAAGCAGAGGACAGTCGGTAGGCCAGCTCACGGTAATCATCCAGCGGCAAAATATGCGGGAAAGAAAAGTGAAATTCCCAAAGACGCGAGACCGAATGCAGCTTTACCTCAATAATATCAGCAGCTAAAAAAGCACTTGAAGTTTTGATTTCAAGCGGCATTTCAATTTGATCCATTAATTTCTTAAATAAATCTGACATAGCTTTCTCCTGAATCTCTCAACTCTTATTCTATCATAAGTCCTTTTAATTTTCGAGTTGAAACCCAAGTCCATATCTCTTCTTCAAAAAACAAAAGCTTGTACAGAGCCCCTCTCACCTGTTTCCCATCGACTCCATGACTCCCGACCGCATTAGCAGTTCTGGCAGAAGGGCGTCTGCGAAATCGAAGATTTCGGACTTACCGTCAGCCGTAAACGTCTGAAGGCTTTGTCGTCCTAACGGCCAACAGCACCCTTCTAGTCGTCTTGGCAGAGGGGCGTCTGCGAAATCGAAGATTTCGGACTTACCGTCATTTTGCTTTTATTGGCTTTTGGGTATTGGCTGACATTAAACGAGGCAGGGACAAAAGCCCCGCCTCGTTTCACTTTTTTAGACATATGCGTTTGACACAGTGGCTGATTGGAAATTCTTATCCCTCCCTTGTCTAGCAAGGGATAGCAATCTTCCTAATCAACTGTGCGGAGGTGGGGCAATAAAGTCAAAATCGTCATAAAATATGATTTACCGATTTTGGTCTCACTCTCAAGCTTTGCGCAAAGAGATCCAACTCTACTTAGAACTTCCTTTGGTCAAAATTTCAAGCGTTTCACTTAGATTTTCGGCATTGACCTCAATGGTGTCGCCTGTTGCTTTTATCTTTACTTCAACAATCCCTTCAGCCGCTTTTTTGCCGACAGTTACACGGATCGGCAGACCGATCAAATCGCTGTCAGAAAACTTGGAACCAGCACGCTCATTGCGGTCATCGGTCAGCACTTGATAGCCTTCTTCCTGTAAGTCACGTTCGATCTTAGTCGTCAAGTTATTAGCTTGCTCATCTTTGACATTAACGGTGATTAGATGAACATCATAAGGCGCCAGTTCGCTAGGGAAATTAATCCCCCAGGAATAACGGAAACCACCTTTTGGTGTTTTATTGACAAACAAGCGGGCATGCTGTTCAATTACAGCTGACAGTATACGGCTGACGCCGATTCCATAGCTTCCCATTACAATAGGAACAGCGCGGCCGTTTTCATCAAGAACCGTTGCCCCCATGCTTTCAGAATAACGTGTCCCCAGTTTAAAGATATGACCAATTTCAATTCCTCGGGCAAATTTAAGTGTTCCTTTGCCGTCCGGAGAAATTTCACCTTCTCTTACTTCACGAATATCGGCATAGTCTGCCTTAAAATCGCGCCCCGGATTGACCCCTCTTAAGTGGAAGCCATCCGTATTAGCACCTGTAACTGCATTGGCAATAGCTTCAACTCTGCGGTCTGCAAGCAGACGGATGGAGTCCGGCAGACCAACCGGCCCCAGAGAACCAAAACCAGCGCCCATAATTTCTCTGGCTACTGCTTCACTGGCAGGTTCAAGGAAATCAGCTCCCAGATAATTCTTCAGTTTAACAGTATTCACTTGATCATTGCCAACAAGAAGGACGATAAGCGGCTCATTGTCAGCCAGGAACAAAAGGGTCTTAATCGTTTCTTCCTCAGCTACTTCTAAAAAGTCTGCTACCTCATCAATGGTTTTACAGTCCGGAGTTCCAACACGCTCAACTTCCTCCTGTACAGCTACTTTTGTTACCATCTTGAACTCGCTGCTTGCCATCTCCAAATTGGCTGCATAACCGGACTCATCAGAATAAACAACTGTGTCTTCACCAGCTGTCATCCAGGACAAGAGTTCCTTACGGATAGCCTGCAAAATATCTTCCGGAATTTCTTCGATAGAAGCAATAGATTTATCCAAAACCAGCCAGTGGTCCAGATCTGTCCGATCCGGCGTGATAGCCATAAATTCCTGACTGTCTTTGCCGCCCATAGCACCGCCATCCCCGATAATCCCTTTGAAATCAAGGCCTGATCGCTTAAAAATAGCCTCATAAGCTCTGCGGTAGTCTTCATAAGTCACATCCAAACTGGCATAGTCAGCATGAAAACTGTAACCGTCTTTCATGATAAATTCCCGGGTTCTTAATAAACCATTGCGCGGACGTTTTTCATCCCGGTATTTGGGTTGAATCTGATACAGATTTAAAGGCAGCTGCTTGTAGGATTTAACAGCATCTCTGACCAGTGCCGTCAATGTTTCTTCATGAGTTGGCCCCAAAATAAAATCTGACTGATCTCTGTTTTTTAATTTGTACAGATCGTCCCCGTAGGTTTCATAACGTCCTGACTCACGCCAAAGATCTGCTGTTAAAAGAGCTGGAGCCAGCATTTCAACCGCATCAATCTTTGCAAACTCTTCATGCATAATCGTTTTGAGCTTTTCAATCACACGATTAGCCAAGGGCAGATAAGCATAAATTCCGGCCGAAATCTGGCGGACATAGCCTGCACGCAGCATAAGCGCATGACTGATAACCTGAGCATCACTTGGCATTTCACGAAGCGTTGGAATAAGCATTTTGGATTGTTTCATAAGTTAAGATTTGAGATATCAAGACAATAAAAACGTTAAAACAGCGGTGTTTACGCCTGCACAATCTTCTGTTTTAACCTTTCTCCCGTCCTGATTCACTTCCTTTCAAATAAGATATGGTGACTATTTGGTTCTGAGTTTTAACAAGGGATTAGAAAAACAGGGCTGGAGCAGCTGAATAAGGGAATGTCTAAGAAAGCCATCATCCTCCGATCGGACAGGACCTGTTTTATTCTGATGCTGAAGCCATAAAAATCGGCATTCAGACAGCAAAAGCAGCACTTCCCTGCAGTCGGAACAAGGGGCTGTTTCTGACTATAGTGATAACTGAAATAGAAATTAAAAGAAGGCCCGAACAATATCATTCCATGTCACTGCGATCATTAGGATAATCATTAAAGCAACCCCAGCTAAGGTAATATAATTCTCTGTTTCCTGCCTGAGAGGTTTGCGGCGGAAGATTTCTACAAGGTTGATAGCGATTTTTCCGCCATCCAGTGCCGGAATCGGGATTAAATTGAAGATTCCTAAATTGATAGAAAGCAAAGCCATAAGCGATAATACAGACTTCAAACCGTTTTGAGCAGCCTGACTGGATAACTGATACATGGCAACCGGTCCGCCCAATTGGTCCAGACTAAAATCAGCCAATAAATTTCTTAACGCTGTCAGAATAAGCGTGGCCCCATCCCAAGCCATGCTAAAACCGCCTACAATCTTATCTGTGAAGCTGGTCTTCAAAGCTTGAGATACGCCGATGTAGTAAGCTCCGTTTTGTTCTTGCGGCTGTACATCCAGAGTCTTAACCTGCCCGTCTTCTTCAACAGTGACCGCAATCGTCCCTCCCGGCTCTAAATTCTCAGTTGCCCTGCCGACAGCTTCTGTCAACTCAGACCAATTCTCAATATCACGGCCGCCAATCCGCAGGACACGGTCACCGCTTTTAACACCAGCTTGGGCCATTGCCCCGTTTTCAATTACGCGAACCTGATTGGTATTGGGATTAGCGGCGCCGCCTTGAACAAAGACTAAAATGATAAAGACTAAAATACCTAAAATAAAATTATTGAGGGGGCCGGCAAAGTTTGTCATGAGACGCCCCCAAACAGAAGCATTTTGATATTGGACATCAAGCGGTGCAATCCGCAGCTCTGTTCCATCCTCCTCAATAATGGTCGCATCGCGGGCAACAGAGTAAGTTTGTTCCTCATCTAAAACCCGGCCCGTGATCTCCAGCTTATCTTCCAAATCATAAGTCAGGACAGTCAAAGGAAGAGCTGTCTGATCCAGATATTTCTGAGACAGATTAATTCGGCTGACTAAGCCCTCTGAATTAAAAGTCAGGCTGACTGTCGAACCGGTTTTTATCTCTGTTTCATCGTCTCCCCAGCCGGCCATCCGCACATAGCCTCCCAAAGGCAAAATACGGACAGTATAGGCAGTTCCTTGTTTATCAATATGCGAAAAAATCTTTGGCCCCATACCAATAGAAAATTCCCTGACTAAAATACCGGATCTTCTGGCAAAATAGAAGTGCCCAAATTCGTGGACAACAACTAAAACACCAAAAATAATAATAAATGTTAAAATGCCTAGCATAGATTTCCTTTCAAAAGTCTTTTAACCAGAAGCTGTCACAGTCAAACAAAACATCTCTGTTTTTAAATACTCCCAGCAGAAAATCTGACCTTTTCTTTTCTCACAGACAAAAAGAGAAAAAGATGATTTTTTTGAAGCTGAACACTTTTTAGCAGGCAGTTCTCAAGCCAATACTGAAAAAAGACTGGCTTAAAACAAGCCAAAAAGATGCATAATCGGAAAGACAAAAATCATACTGTCAAAGCGATCTAAAATCCCGCCGTGGCCGGGAATTAATTTACCAGAGTCCTTAACACCAAAATGGCGTTTGATCGCACTCTCAACCAGATCCCCAAATTGGCCGCAAATACTAAAAATAACAACAAACAGCAGCATTGCAAAGAAACTGTGAGGCTCATAGACATTACTTCGCAGCAGCATAAAGATTAAGGCAACAACTAAGGCTGACAGAATGCCCCCCAGACTTCCTTCTACTGTCTTGTTGGGAGAAACTTTGGCCAGAAGCTTTCTTCTGCCAAACCGCCGCCCAATCAAATAGGCTCCGATATCTGTCGCCCAAACAATAAAAAGCGCCAAAAGAACCTTGTCTATTCCGGAAACACGTGCACTGACCAGATTTTGAAAACCAATACCTACATATAAACTGGCAGCAATCGGATAAGCCGCATCCTCAAAAGAGTAGGAATCGCTGTTGAAAACAGTCCCTGCCAGCAGCAAGAAAACAAGCAGACCAAAGGTCGAAAAACTGGCGTCAATCGGCAGAAAAGTTAAATAATTATCCAATGGAACCGTCAGGACAAAGGCTCCCAGCATGGCTAAGACACCTTCTATTGAAAAAACTTCAAGCCTCTTCATTCTTAGCATTTCAGCCGTTCCCAGCATGGCCAGCAAGCCGACAAAAAACTGAAAGGGCAGTCCCCCCCATATCAGAAAGGGAATGAAAATAAGCAGGGCAGCCGCTCCCCAGATAACACGTTCTCTCATGATTTCCTTCTTTCTAGACACCGCCGAAACGCCGCTGGCGCCGATTGTATTCACTAACTGCTTTCAGAAGTCCTTCTTTTTTAAAATCCGGCCACAAAGTTGGTGTAAAATAAAATTCACTGTAGGACGCCTGCCAGGACAGAAAATTACTGAGCCTTTGTTCCCCGCTGGTACGGATAATTAAGTCGGGATCCCGATACAAATAAGGAAGGCTGCTGGTCATTAGATAGCTGGAAAATAAATCTTCAGTGATGTCACCTGGATTGAGCTTAGCGTCTAAGACTTCCTGTGCAATCAATTTGGCTGCATTGGTAATATCTGCTCGGCCACCGTAATTCAGAGCAAAGTTGAGAATCAAGCCTGAATTATGCTTGGTTTTAACCCGGGCGCGTTCCATAGCATCACGAGTCGCCTCCGGCAGCCGGCTCGTTTCCCCGATAACCTGAATACGAACATTATTGGCATGGAGCTGCGGCACATACTGATCAAAAAATTCCACAGGCAAATTCATAATGAAGTTCACTTCTTCCTGAGGACGGGACCAATTTTCAGTGGAAAAAGCATAGACCGTCAGCACCTTGACACCAAGATCTGATGCCGCTATTGCAATCTCCTGCAGCATTTCCATCCCGGCTTTATGCCCAAAAACGCGCGGCTGCAGCCGCTTTTTAGCCCAACGTCCGTTCCCATCCATGATAATAGCGATATGGTTGGGAATCTTCTCTAAGTTATGTTCTTCTTTTCTTCTAAAATTAAACATTATCCACCCTAAAAAAGTTACTGCTCCTATTATTTTACCATACTTTAAACTTTTTTTACCACTTAATGTATCATTCTCATCAACAGCAGCAGAATTCTTAAGCCCAAAAGCTCCTAACAAAAGCAGAAACAGCAAAGAGCAGCTTTAACTCTCATTCTTCGGCAGATTGGGACAACTCCCCGCATTTCACCGAAAAATAAGCATAAAAAATTGCCAAACCTCTGTTATTGTCGGCAATCTTATATATAGGTAAAAACGCTGTAAACCGCTGCTTGCTCAGCCTGACACTATTGATCGATAGCAGAATCCATCGTTTCCTGAGTGTCTGCAGCATCATCAGCAGATACTTCAGCAGCTTCTGCCGTTTCTTCAGTCACAGCAGATGCTTTAGTAATAACTGTTTTAAGAGCTGATAATTCAAAAGTCAGATAAACACCATCAACATCAAGAACCATTTGCTTTTTATCAGTATCAATTTCATCAATAATACCGTATAAACCGCCGATGGTTACGATTTCATCACCCTTTTGAACCGCATTTAACTGATTTTGACGCTCCTGCGCCTGCCTCCTCTGAGTACGCTGCATAAACCACATCATCCCCAGCAAAAGCACAAGCAGAATAATAGTTGAATAACCCATATTTCCCTCCTTTAAAAATAAGATACAAAGCCCGTTAAAAGAGCAAAGCAAAAATGACGGTAAGCCAGAAATCTTTGATTTCGTAGGCGCACCTCTGCCAGGACGGCTAGAAGGGTGCGGTCGGCCGCAGGACGACAAAGCCTTCAGACGGCTACGGCTGGCGGTAAGCCAGAAATCTTCGATTTCGTAGGCGCACCTCTGCCAAGACGACTAGAAGGGTGCGGTCGGCCGCAGGACGACAAAGCCTTCAGACGTTTACGGCTGGCGGTAAGCAGTGACACAGAAGCTCAGTTTAAAAGATTTTCCTTACTCTTTCATTTCCAAGTTTGGACTGCCATATGGTACACCGCAGCTCTTTGACGCCAAATTTTACTATACCAGATTTGAGGTCAGCAGGCAAGTTAAAGTCACCAGGAAGTGCAGCATTTGAAGATGAGAGTTCATCAGCCCTTTAGGCATCTGGCGCCCACATCTGCATAACTGCAATTTTAAGCAATAAAATCAATGATAGCTTCTTCTGATAAAGAAGAGTCACAAACCACTCTGACCTGTCCGCTTTCAGCAACTAAAAGGCCCGGCACTGTCGGAATATGATACTGCTGGCGAAAATCTTGAATAGCTTGACTATCTGATAGGGCTTCACTGTTTAAAAAATAGACTGCCGCTTGAGATGTCTGAATCGCTTGAGCCAGTTTGGGGGCAAAGCGCCGGCAAAAAGGACAGGTTTCCCGGCCGACAAACAAAATAAATTTATCTTTTGTTGCGATATAATCCTGCGCCTCGGCAGCAGAAATTTCTGTAAATGTTTTGATGGATTCAGCAAATGTTGACATACATAATCCTCACTTTCTTTTTACCGCGTTTAAGAGACTGTTTGTTATAAAAAACTGGCTGATATCCAGAACCTGCCGTTTACTTAACGACAATATTGACCAATTTATTTGGAACGGCAATGACCTTGACAATTGTTTTGTCAGCTGTTGCCGCTTGAATTTTTCTGTCGGCTAAGGCCAGTTCTTCCAACTCTTTGCGGTCAGTATCTTTAGCAACAAGAATCCTTGAGCGGACCTTACCGTTAACCTGTGCAACAATCTCAACCTGATCCTCGACCAGAAACTTCTCTTCATAAATTGGCCAGGTTTCATAGGCCAAAGACCGGCCTGACTGTGTCAAATGCTGCCAGAGTTCTTCAGCTAAGTGCGGGGCAAAGGGAGCTAGAAGCTGCACATAGCCTTTAGCATAGTCGATAAAGAGCTGACTCTCTTTATTAGCACTGTTGACAAAGACCATCAGCTGAGCAATTGCTGTATTAAACTTCAGACTTTCGATTTGTTCAGTCACTGCCTTAACCGTCTCGTGGTAAACTTTATCTAAAGCGCCGTTGTTTTCCTTGGTTATTGTTTTGGTCGTTATCAACCGATAGACACGGTCCAAAAACTTCCGGCTCCCTTCAAGGCGTTCTGAGGACCAGGCGATGGAAGCGTCAAGCGGTCCCATAAACATCTCATAAACCCGTAAGGTATCCGCCCCAAATTGTTCTACAACGTCATCAGGGTTGATAACATTTTTGAGCGATTTTGACATTTTAGCCGGTGCCTGTTCCAGCTCTTCGCCTGTTTCAATATTGACATAAGCCCCATCGTGTTTTTCAACCTTATCTGAAGCAACTAAAGCTCCGCGGCTGTCACGGTAGCTTGTTCCTAAAATCATCCCTTGATTAAACAGTTTTTGGAAGGGTTCTTTAGTAGCAACCAAGCCGAGATCATAGAGAAATTTATGCCAAAAACGGGCGTAGAGCAGATGCAGTACGGCGTGCTCAGCACCGCCAATATAAATATCCACCGGCAGCCAAGCTTTCAGCAGCTCAGGGTCTGCCAAGGCTTGATCATTATGAGGGTCTATGTAGCGCAGGTAATACCAGCTGGATCCGGCCCATTGCGGCATAGTATTGGTTTCCCGCCGTCCTTTAACACCATCTGCGCGTGTCACTTCCAGCCAGTCTGTCAGATTAGCCAGCGGGCTTTCTCCTGTCCCAGAAGGCTTTATATCATCCGTCTTAGGCAGAACCAGCGGCAGCTCTGATTCGGAAAGAGCTGTTGAAGTTCCGTCTTCCCAATGGATAATAGGGATCGGTTCTCCCCAATAGCGCTGGCGGCTGAAAAGCCAATCTCGCAGCCGGTAAGTCACTTGCTTTTCCCCTACTCCTTCTGTTTCCAGCCAGGCCACCATCTTATCAATAGCAGCCGCTTTATCCAGACCATTTAAAAAGTCAGAATTGATATGCCGGCCGTCTTCTGTATAAGCAGCTTTTTCGACATTGCCGCCTTCCAGCACCGGAATGATGTCGAGCTGGTATTGTTTAGCAAACTCCCAGTCTCTTTCATCGTGGGCAGGAACAGCCATAATAGCTCCCGTCCCGTAGCTTGCCAGAACATAGTCAGCAATCCAAATCGGAATAGCTTTGCCATTTACCGGATTGACAGCATAGCTTCCCGTCCAGACACCGGTTTTTTCCTTGGCTAAATCGGTACGGGCCAAATCAGACTTCAAACTGGCCTGCTGCTTATATGCTGCTACAGCCTGAGCCTGACCTTCAGTTGTAATAGCATCTACCAATTCATGCTCAGGCGCCAGCACGGCATAAGTCGCTCCAAAGAGTGTGTCCGGACGTGTAGTGAAAACTGTAAAAGTCCGGTCGCTCCCTTGAATTTTAAAAGTGACATTAGCTCCGACAGATTTACCAATCCAGTTGCGCTGCATATCCTTGATGGATTCCGGCCAGTCTAAATCATCTAAATCATTGAGCAGACGCTCAGCATAAGCCGTAATCTTCAGCATCCACTGGCGCATCGGTTTTCTGACTACCGGATAGCCGCCGCGTTCAGAAGTTCCGTCAGGCAAAACTTCTTCATTAGCAATAGCTGTCCCCAGCTCCTCAACCCAATTGACCGGTACTTCAGCTTCATAAGCCAGTCCTTTTTCGTAGAGCTTGGTAAAAATCCACTGGGTCCATTTATAGTATTTGGGATCAGTTGTATTAACCTCACGATCCCAATCGTAAGAAAAGCCGAGCGCATTAATCTGACGCTTAAAATTTGCAATGTTTGCTGCAGTGAAATCAGCGGGGTCATTGCCGGTATCCATTGCATACTGCTCTGCCGGCAGACCGAAAGCATCCCAGCCCATAGGATGCAGGACATTATATCCTTGTGCCCGCTTATAGCGGCTGAGAATATCCGTTGCTGTGTAACCTTCGGGGTGCCCGACATGTAAGCCGGCCCCGCTGGGGTAAGGAAACATATCAAGAGCATAAAAATTGGGTTTGGCAGTATCTGTGCCTGTTTTAAATGTATGGTCAGTAGCCCAAAAGTCCTGCCATTTTTTCTCAATTTTTTGGTGATTGTAGAAAGTCATTTTTCCTCCCATTTAAGCGGCCGGTTTTCTGCGGCCTCTTAACTATTTATCCTTTTTATTATATCATTTTTACGCAGAATGAACAGAAAAAGAAAAAGCAGCTAAACGGCTGCCTTTTTATGTCTTTATTTTTCAAAAGAAATCCCGCACTTCTGGCAGCTCTTCCGGCCTGTCACAGATGACAGCTCAGCTTCCCACTCATAACGGCAGCTCTCACAGCGAAAACACCCCTTGCTCTTATCAGACTGTAACCCAAGAAAGGCCACATGAGCGATACTCAGATCCAGGCGCCGCTTGAGCATACTTAAGGCTTCAGCCTGCTGGCGTTCCTTCTTCTGCCGCTCCTGCAGCTCCTCTACAGCCTGATTGTAGGCAGTGGTCTCTTTTGTTCTAGCCTCCTCTAACTCATCTTCTTTCTGACGAATCTTACGCAGCAACTGGTCACGCTCATCTTCTAAGGCCCCTATCGTCTGGCTGGGCATAGCCTCAGGCAGATCACGGCATTGATCAAGCAGCCAGTTAGTCAGAGTCTCTGTCCGCTTAGAGGCCTCCTGCTGCATATCCTCGCAGCACCAAACAGCTTCGTCTATGGCTTTGACCCGCTCCGAATGCTCCTGTGTCAATTGCTCTTCTTTATCTATCATCTCTTCCTCCCCCTTTAAGCCCGTATCAAGCTGCTAAAGTCTGCCTGAGGCCATTCGGCCAGATAGGCCGCTGCACTGTCAGCTGCCTGACCCATAAAACAATCCGCCAGCTCAGAAGCTATCGTCCCCTGCGCTAAAGTCTGCAGCTCAGAAGCTTTCGTCTCTAAGCGGTTCTGTAAATCAAACGATTAGCTCTCCCAATCGCCTTGCTTTGCCGACAAAGCCCCCTGAATGGCCAAACGCTCCTGCGCTTTCTTAGTCTCTTTGGCCGCTTGGACAAGCGTGTCTAAATCAGCCGTTACTCCCATAAGATTCCCACTTTCTATGCTTCAGTTACAATGCCCTTTATGCACCTTTGTCTGCCTACTTCTTGTTAGTCGAAAACAAAGCTGCCCCTTCCTGATCCGCCGCTGTTAAGTTATCTGCTGCTGCATCCAGCTTATCCGCAAAAGCCATCATCCTGTTCTGGTAGGCATCAGCTTCGGCCAGATTTTGGGCCTCTGCCTGACTGTCCCATAAATTCTCCATAGTGTAAGGACTCAGCAGTTCGGCCACCTCACTGTCCGTCAGTTCTTCTGCTATTTGGTACATAGCCTGATGCGTCGCCGTAATGTCAGCCTGCAAATCTTCTTTTGCCTGAGCAATCTCATCTTTAATCTCTTGAACTTTAAGCTCGGCTTCCAGCCTGGCTTTCTGGGCGACCGCCCGCAGCAGATCCGTCCGTAAGCTGACTCTCTTAGACCCTGTCGCTGTTTTCAGCTGACTTCTCAGGTCCTTGACTGTCTTCTTATAAAAACTCAGAAGCTCGGCTTTGGTCGGTTCAACCGCAAAGTCGCCGTAGGTCTTGATATATTCCAGCAGATAAGTGCGATAATCGGTGCTGTCAAACCAAGTGTCGGGATTTGTGATATCCAGACCCTT
>NZ_JBFQEG010000034.1:0-17782 GCF_040930515.1 Streptococcus huangxiaojuni | reverse complement strand
TAAAGAGTGAGCGGCGCAGTTTGGTCAGTGATTATGATGAGAAGATAAGTGCGCGGGCGCTGCAGGCCAAGAGTGAGATAGAGGCTTTAGGCGGTCAGCTGGACAAGGCGATAAAGGGAGCAGGGCGCAAGGCTATTGAAACTGTCCTGTCCGATCATTTAAATGATTATGATAAGATTTGAATGATTATTTTGTTTCGGAGCTGGACAGCCAGTCGGTATTTTGCTATAATCTTAGCTAAGAAAGAAGCTTCTTATACCGTTCGGCAGCGATTCTGGGTCCGGTGCAAGCCAGAAGATTGGGTATAAGCAGTCGGCGCTTTCGTTTGTTTTTCTTATAGTCAATGAAGTCATAAAATAGGGTGGAACCGCGTCTTGACGCCCCTGTGCAGCAGCATGAGGGCAGGAGGCGGTTTTTTCTATGCTGTCCTGCCTGCTTAGCTGCTTCATTTGCCTAAGGGCAAGCAAGAGGAAGCCTGTCCTGATGAGAAGAGGAGAAAAAATGTCGAAAAAACGAACCTTTCAAGAGATTATTTTGAGCTTGCAGCAGTATTGGAATGATCAGGGCTGTATGCTGATGCAGGCCTATGATACCGAAAAAGGAGCCGGAACGATGAGCCCCTACACTTTCTTGCGTGCCATCGGACCTGAACCTTGGAATGCGGCTTATGTTGAGCCCAGCCGCCGTCCGGCTGACGGCCGCTATGGTGAAAATCCCAACCGGCTCTATCAGCATCACCAGTTTCAGGTTGTAATGAAGCCAAGTCCCGATAATATTCAGGAACTTTATCTGGATTCTTTGGAGGCGCTCGGTCTTAATTCTCTCGAGCATGATATTCGTTTTGTTGAAGACAATTGGGAAAATCCATCTACCGGCTCAGCCGGTCTAGGCTGGGAGGTCTGGCTTGATGGGATGGAAATCACCCAGTTCACTTATTTTCAGCAGGTCGGCGGTTTAACTACCGGTCCTGTAACAGCTGAAATCACTTATGGTTTGGAACGTCTGGCCTCTTATATCCAAGAAGTCGACTCGGTTTATGAGATTGAGTGGGCACCGGGTGTTAAGTACGGCGAAATCTTCCGCCAGCCGGAGTATGAGCACTCGAAATACAGCTTTGAACTCAGCAATCAGGACATGCTGCTGGAGAATTTTCAGCAGTTTGAAAAAGAAGCAGAGGCCTGCTTAGAAGCAGGCCTGGTGCACCCAGCCTACGATTATGTGCTTAAGTGCTCTCATATTTTTAACTTGCTCGATGCCAGAGGAGCAGTGTCGGTGACAGAGCGTGCCGGCTATATTGCCCGTATTCGGACACTGGCCCGTCTTGCTGCTAAAACTTTTGTTGCTGAGCGCAAAGCGCTGGGCTATCCTTTGCTGGACGAAGCAGCTAAGACGCGGCTGCTGGCTGAAGAAAGCGAAACGACTGACTAACAGAAAATCTGTATGTGAATTTGGAGGAAAGAATGGCTAAACATTTACTGATTGAACTTGGGCTTGAAGAAATGCCTGCCTATGTTGTCACGCCAGCAATGGAGGAACTGGGAGCAAAGCTAAAAGCTTTTTTAGAGGAAAACCGTTTGACTTTCACTAGCATAGAGACCTTTTCTACACCGCGCCGGCTGGCGGTCCGTGTTCGGGATTTGGCAGACATGCAGACGGAGCTGATCGAAGAGTTCAGGGGGCCTGCTAAACGGATTGCTCTGGATGATAAGGGACAGTTTACAAAAGCGGCTCAAGGCTTTGTCCGTGGGAAAGGCCTGACAACAGATGCAATTGAATTCCGGCCGGTGAAAGACGAAGAATACGCTTATGTGACGAAACATGAAGCGGGTCAGCCAGCTGCAGAAGTGCTTCAGGGAGTAACTGCGGTGCTCAAAAACCTGAGTTTTCCGGTCAGTATGCACTGGGGAAGCCACACCTTTGAGTATATTCGTCCGGTACATACCTTGACGGTCCTTTTGGGAGATGAGGCTCTCGATTTGGATTTTTTGGATATTCATTCCGGCCGTGTCAGCCGCGGGCATCGCTTCTTGGGAACCCAGACAGAAATTGAAAGTCCAGACACATATGAGGATAATCTGCGTGACCAGTTTGTTATTGCTGATGCGGCTGAACGCCAGCAAAGAATTGTTGATCAAATCAGAGCACTTGAAAAAGAACATGATATTCAAGTTGAAATCGATCCGGACTTGCTCAATGAAGTGCTCAATTTGGTAGAATATCCTACTGCCTTTATGGGAAGTTTTGCGCCCAAGTACTTGGATATTCCGGAAGAAGTACTGGTTACCTCAATGAAAAACCATCAGCGCTATTTTGTAGTTCGCGATTCCCAAGGCCGTCTTCTGCCTAATTTCATTTCAGTTCGCAACGGTGACAGCCAGTCTATCGAAAATGTTATCAAGGGTAATGAAAAAGTTTTAGTCGCCCGCTTAGAAGATGGTGAATTTTTCTGGCGTGAAGACCAAAAGCTTAAGATTTCAGATTTAGTGGCTAAATTAAAGCATGTGACTTTCCACGAAAAAATTGGTTCGCTTGCAGAACATATGGAGCGTACCAAGCAGATTGCGGCTTACCTTGCTGATAAAATCGGACTGACTGCCCAAGAAACCCAGCAGCTTGAGCGTGCGGCTTCTATATATAAGTTTGATTTACTGACCGGAATGGTAGGGGAATTTGACGAACTGCAGGGAATCATGGGTGAAAAATACGCTCTTTTAGCCGGAGAAGATCAGGCAGTCGCCCAAGCTATCCGCGAGCACTATCTGCCGCTGGGGGCAGATGGAGAACTGCCGGCTTCTAAACTCGGCGCTGCCTTAGCTCTTGCCGATAAGCTGGATACCCTATGCAGTTTCTTCTCAGTTGATTTAATTCCAAGCGGTTCAAATGACCCTTACGCTTTGAGGAGGGCAGCTCAGGGGATTGTCCGCATCCTTACAGATTTTGGCTGGAATCTGCCCCTTGATAGGTTGATTGCTGATCTCTATCAATTTAACTTTGCCAGTCTGACCTACCACAAGGAAGCAGAGGTTCTAAACTTTCTGCTTGCCCGGGTTGAAAAAATATTGGCTCCGGCCGTTCCAAAGGATATCAGAGCTGCTGTTCTCTCTGGGACAAGGCTCCTGGTTCCGCAAATGCTTGCTACTGCAGCGGCTCTAGTTCAGGCTGCGCAGACGAAAGCTTATAAATCAGCTGTTGAAAGTCTGGCTCGAGTTTTTAATCTGGCTCAAAAGGCCCATTCTTTGTCTCAAGTTGACCCGTCGTTTTTTGAAAATCAAGAAGAAGCACAGTTGTTTACTGCTGTGGCAGAGCTGCAGCTGGGAGCGGATGCAGCGGAAAATCTGGCAGAGCTCTTTGCCTTAAGTCCGCTGATTGATGCCTTTTTTGACCAGACAATGGTCATGGTCGATGACCAAGCTGTCAAAAACAATCGTCTGGCTTTGCTTACGGCTCTGACAGATAAGGCAAAGCAAGTCGCTGATTTCAGCCGGTTACTGACAAAATAAATCATTTAACCGGCTGCTGACTAAAAAACCGAAAGAAGCTGTCTCGCCCTATGTTTGCAGCATATTAGCAGAACACTGTTTTCGCCTGATTTTGTATCTTGTTGTAATTGAACACGGGCTAAGCTCTTTGCAAAAAAGACAGCCCTCCCTTGAGTCTTTAGTGACTCGGCGGTCAGTCTCCTATTTTTGCTGTGAGCTTGAACGCCCTTTGTATCTTGTTAATTGAACACGGGCTAAACGCTGCGGGAAAAAGATAGCCTGACCTTGAATCTTTCTGGATTCAGCGGTTAGTCTCCTATTTTCCTTTTGCGTTCTTAACGCCCTTTGTATCTTATTAATTGAACACGGGCTAAACGCTGCGGGAAAAAGATAGCCTGACCTTGAATCTTTCTGGATTCATCGGTCAGTCTCCTATTTTCCTTTTGCGTTCTTAACGCCCTTTGTATCTTATTTAATTGAACACGGGCTAAACGCTGCGGGAAAAAGATAGCCTGACCTTGAATCTTTCTGGATTCATCGGTCAGTCTCCTATTTTCCTTTTGCGTTCTTAACGCCCTTTGTATCTTATTAATTGAACACGGGCTAAACGCTGCGGGAAAAAGATAGCCTGACCTTGAATCTTTCTGGATTCATCGGTCAGTCTCCTATTTTCCTTTTGCGTTCTTAACGCCCTTTGTATCTTATTAATTGAACACGGGCTAAACGCTGCGGGAAAAAGATAGCCTGACCTTGAATCTTTCTGGATTCATCGGTCAGTCTCCTATTTTCCTTTTGCGTTCTTAACGCCCTTTGTATCTTGTTTGAATTGAACACGCCCTAAGAGCTATGCAGTGAAATCATCCAGTGGATGATTTCAGTCCGAACCTAGAAAAGGGAGAGTGAGGGGCAGGAGGGCTATATCGTTACCTAGTTATCGTTAGCCGTAAACGTCTGAAGGCTTTGCAGTCTTTACAGCCTGCCGCCCCCTTCTAGTCGTTCTGGCAGGGGTGCGTCTGCGAAATCAAAGATTTCGGACTTACCGCCATTTTTGCTTTGCTCTTTTAACGGGCTTTGTATCTTATTGGAACTGAACACGCCCTAAGAGCTGTGCAAAAAAGATAGCCTGTCCTAGAGCCTTGTGGCTCTTCGTCCAGTCTCCTATTTTTGCTTTGCTCTTTTAACGGGCTTTGTATCTTATGGAGGGGTTATGGATCCTAAGAAAATTGAACGTATTAATGAATTAGCACGAAAAAAGAAGAGAGAAGGGCTAAGCGGTGCTGAAAAGGTGGAGCAGGCCCAGCTCCGTAAGGAGTACATCGAAGGCTACCGACGTTCTGTCCGTCACCATATTGAGGGGATTAAAGTTGTTGATGAGGCAGGAAATGATGTAACGCCTGAAAAACTTAAAAAAATTCAGCGGGAAAAAGGTCTGCACGGCCGGAGTTTAGAGGATCCTGAGTCCTAAGAACAGTTATTGCATGTTCTGAAAACTAGGAAAAAGAGGCGTATACTAGGAAGCATAAGCCAGTTTTGAGTGCGGCTGCCCTCCTTAGATATAAAACTTTCCGGGAACTGGTTTTTTCGTCACTTTTCCTTTTTCCCCTTGCGTTTTACGTCCTAAATATCTCGATAAAGATTTGGTGTATTTCTGTTCAGACACACCAAGTCTTTTTTGTTTTCGTCAGCCGTTTCTGCCGCCGTCTGAAACAAAAGATGCAGAAAAGTTGTTGAAGGAAGTTGTTATATCCAAAAAATGAAAAGTATATTATAATGAAAGCGTATTCGGATACAAGTCAAAGGGAAAGGGGGAAGCTGTATGTTGTTAACGCAAAGACAAAAACAAGTTCTTGATATTTTGGAAAGTCAGAATGACTTTATCACTGCTGCTCAGCTGGCTAAAATGTGCGGTGTCTCTCAGCGGACAGTTTTTTCAGATTTAGAGAAAATTGAAAAACATATTCAGCAATCCGGGCAGTACTTTGAGAGGCGCCGGGGTGTGGGTATTGCTGTCCGCAATTTAAAAGAACCGCTGTCTGTTAAAGAGGATACGGTAGAGTGGGATGTTTACGACATTGTGACAAGGCGGATAGAAATTATGCGCATGCTCTTGTTTGATGAAAAAAGAGTCAGTTTTAATTCATTATCTGACCAATTTTTAGTCAGTAAGACATCAATTACGCGCGACTTTGATGTCATCATGAAGATTCTAAGCGTCAATTCTGATATAAAACTGCAAAAAGACAGTCATGGAACTCAGCTTGTTGGCAGCGAAAATGACATACAAAAAGCGTATCTGCAGTTTAATCGCTATATTATCAGCAATTCGGACCATTATTTAAATGATTCTGTGCAAAAAAAGGTGTCATGTTTAGAAAAATATTATGGTGAAAAGGTTGTAAAGGTTGCAACCAGTATTCTTTATTCCTATGTTCGGGAAAATATTAATGCCATTTCAGATTATTATGTGCAAAATGTTTTGAGCATTTTTATCATCTTGCTCTATCGGCTCTTAAACGGCCATCACCTGCAAACAGAAGAGGAATATATTTCAGACCATCAAACATCATTTTACCGGGAAAGTGCCGTTAAACTTCTTCATAAAGCCTCTCTGCGTCTGAAATTTTCCTACAGCAACGCAGATGTCAGCTACTTATCCAACCAACTGATCTCCAATCGCTTTGAGGAAATAAATACCGATGTCGTTAATAATGATTTGGTCTCAGATATTATCGAACAAATCTCTCATGCTTTAAATGTGAATTTTGAGCAAGATCGGCAGCTAGTAAAACAGTTAGGGCAGCATATTTCTGCGATGATTTACCGTCTGAAAACAAAAAATACCATTGAGAACCCCTTTACCGACCAGGTAAAAGTTGAGTTTTCGATGACTTTTAATACGATATGGCTGGTTCTCAGCAGATACGAGGAGCAGCTTGGGATTGCTTTTAATGAAGATGAGATTGCCTTTTTAACCATTTATTTTCAAGCAGCCTTTGAACGCATTAAGATGAATAAAAAAATCTTAATTGTCTGCGAGATGGGGATTGCCACTTCAGAATTGCTGCTCAACAGAATTAAAAATAATATACCGTCCTTTGATGCGATTGAAATTTCTTCGGTAGAAGAATTGGCCCACCTTGATTTATCCGATTTCGACCTGATTATTTCAACCGTTGATATTGATATCGCTGCTGAAAATGTCGTCCAAGTGTCGCCTTTTTTAACACAGAAGGACATTGAAGCTATTAAGGAGGCAGGCTATATTCCCAGCAGTACTGCTCAGTCTGCAGAAAAGCCCGCCCTGACTTCTCTGAAAAAAAGACTGTCTGACCGTCTGATCTTTGTTGACACATCTTTTTCAACAAAGAAAGATGTTCTGGATAAGATTGGTCAGTGTATGCTTAAGGCTGATATTGTGACGGAACCTTTTATTGAGAATCTGCATCAAAGGGAAAAAATCGGCGGCACCGATTTGCCGCAAGGAGTAGCAGTGCCCCACGGCTACCCTAAAAATGTTAATGAAACTTATGTTGTCATTATCAAAAATCAGAAGAAGATAAAGTGGAAACGCTATTATGTAGATTTAATTTTTATTGTCTGTATCGCTACAAAAGATACGGGAGAGGCCAGAGCTCTGCTGGCTGATATTTACCATTTAATTGATGAGCCGGAACGTTTAAAAAAACTAAGGCTGTCTAAAACGGCTAAAGAACTATACCAAGCAGTAGGAGGTGAATAGATTGACAGAAAAACAAGATGTGATATCCAAGGATTTAATTTTTTTAGACAGTAGGTTGAGTGATCAGGATGCTATTATTCATTATCTTGTGGATAAAGCACAGGCCGCGAACTACATCAAGGATGCAGATGACTTCTTTGCAGCAGTGAAAGCGCGGGAAAAAGAAGTGCCGACTGCTATTGGCTACAGTGTTGCTATCCCTCACGGAAAGTCGGACACGGTGCTCTCACCATTTATTGCTTTTTTACGGCTGAAAGAAGAGGTCAAATGGAGCGGTCAAAATGAAGAGAGAGTCCGTCTGGTCTTTTTAATCGGCGTACCGGAAAAAAGCGAAGGGAAGCTGCATTTGAAATTTATATCGGAACTGAGTAAAAAATTACTGGATGAAGGCTTCCGTCAAGAGCTTCTGAAGCAAGCAACTGCAGATGCTGCCTTTGCCCAGCTCAGTGCAGTCGATTTATAAATGGCAGGGCTGCCCCGAAAGCGCAAAAACCATACGGAGCACCGACAATTGGTGAGTATAGCTGCTTTGCAGCTATGTTTTGCCCGCTTTCTTGACGGGCTTTGTATCTTGTTGAACTGAACACGGCCTAAGAGCTGTGCAGTGAAATCATCCAGTGGATGATTTCAGCCCGAACCCAGAAAAGGGAGAGTGAGGGGATTGGAAATCTGTATCGTTACCTAGTTACCGCTAGCCGTAGACGTCTGAAGGCTTTGCAGTCTTTACAGCCTGCCGCACCCTTCTAGTCGTCTTGGCAGGGGTGCGTCTGCGAAATCAGAGATTTCGGACTTACCGCCATTTTTGCTTTGCTCTTTTAACGGCCTTTGTATCTTGTGAACTGAACACGGCCTAAAATCCTAGTGAAAAAGATGGCTGTCAGCGTGATGCGAGCATCACTTGCCATCCCCTATTTTCATACGGATTTCTTAACGGCCTTTGTATCTTATTGGAACTGAACACGGCCTAAAATCCTAGTGAAAAAGATGGCTGTCAGCGTGATGCGAGCATCACTTGCCATCCCCTATTTTCATACGGATTTCTTAACGGCCTTTGTATCTTATTGGAACTGAACACGGCCTAAGAGCTGTGCAAAAAAGATAGCCTGTCCTAGAGCCTTGTGGCTCTTCGTCCAGTCTCCTATTTTTGCTTTGCTCTTTTAACGGCCTTTGTATCTTATTTTGAGGAGGAAGAGATGAAAATTGTTGCTGTTACAGCTTGTCCGACAGGGATTGCCCATACTTATATGGCGCAGGAAGCTATTGAAAAAGAATGTCAAAAACGTGGTTATGACTATCAGGTCGAAACTCAAGGTGGTATGGGAATTGAAAATGAATTGGAGCAAGAAGTAATTGATGCAGCAGACGCTGTTATTTTGGCTATTGCTGTTGAAATTGAGGGTGAAGACCGCTTTGATGAGAAGAGAGAGGCCCAACGGGTTTTAAATGCTGACCCTAGCGAAGTGATTAAAGATCCAGCAAGGTTTATTGATGAAGCAGAAAAGATTGTGGGTAATGTGTAATGAAAAAAGAAAATAAGATTTGGAAAGACTTGCAGAAAGCCTTTAATACAGGCGTTTCTTACATGCTGCCAACTGTGGTTGTCGGCGGTATCTTTTTGGCTATTGCCTTAGGGACTGGGAATGCCGGTGATTCCGGGATGGAAATTTCCAGCCAGTTTATGAAAAACCTTAATGACTTGGGAAGTGCCGGCTTTGCCATGATGATTCCGATCTTGTCCGGTTACATTGCTTATTCAATTGCCGGAAAGCCAGGTTTGGCTCCTGCAATGATTTTAGGCTATGTGGCAAACAATCCCATCGGTTCAGGACAGGTACAGACCGGCTTTTTAGGAGCAATGCTGATGGGGGTTGCCTGTGGGTATTTTGTAAAATGGTGTAAAACTTGGAAGGTGCCGCCAACTATCAGAACAATTATGCCGATTTTGATCGTTCCGGTGATTACAACTTTTATTATCGGTATGATTTACATCTACGTGATTTCGGTTCCAATTGGTCTTGCTATGGACTGGTTAGTTGATACTCTGAGCAGCATGCAGGGCGGCAGTGCGATTATTCTTGGTTTGATTATCGGAGCGATGACTGCCATTGATATGGGAGGCCCTATCAATAAGACGGCTACAGCCTTTACTCTGGCTTTGATGGCTGAGGGGGTCTACTCCCCTAACGGTGCTCACCGTATCGCAGTTGCTATTCCGCCTTTAGCTATGGCTATATCTACTCTGATCGACCGCAAAAAATATACAATAGAAGACCGTGATTTGGGAATTTCAGCTCTGTTTATGGGCCTGATTGGAATTACTGAAGGCGCGATTCCATTTGCTATTAAGGATATCAAACGTGTTTTACCGGCCATTATTATAGGGAGTGCTGTCGGCGGTGCTTTAGGTATGGCAAATGGTGTTGAAGCACTGGTGCCGCACGGCGGTCTCATTATTCTGCCGGTAGTTAATGGCAAACTCTGGTATGTTATCGCCATGCTGATTGGTACATTAGTTTCGGTAGCTATTCTTCATTTTACTAAGCCAAATTTAGAAGAAGCAGCGAACCAAAAAGATTAAGCGATTGAGTGAAAAAGGAGAAGAGTATGACGAAGTTATCAATTAAACAAACCGTAGAAGGGTTGCTAAAATTACAGGAAACAGGAGAAAGCGCTACTATTTTGGGAATTGGTCCAATGTCAAAAAATTGCGTTCAAGCTACTCTAGAGCTGTCTCAGGAAGACGATTATCCGGTTATGTTTATTGCCAGCCGCAATCAGGTTGATGCTGATGAATTGGGAGGCGGCTATGTCAATGGCTGGAACCAGTTCACCTTTGCTGCTGCAGTTGAAGAAGTGGCAAAAAGTATCAATTATGATAATCTATATTATTTATGCCGGGATCATGGCGGTCCTTGGCAGCGTGATAAGGAACGCAATGACCACCTGCCTACAGAGGAAGCCATGGAACTTGGGAAAAAATCCTATTTGGCTGACATAGAGGCAGGCTTTGATCTGCTGATGATTGACCCGACCAAAGATCCTTTTGAGGTCGGAAAGGTTATTCCTTTAGACACTGTCTTGGAGCGGACAGTCGATTTGATCGAATTTTGTGAAAAGGAGCGCAAAAGCCGCCAGTTGCCGGAAATCGGCTACGAAGTGGGGACAGAAGAGACCAATGGAGGCCTGACGTCAACTGAAACTTATGAAACCTTCATTTTGCGCCTGCAAGAAGAATTAGGCAAACGGAATTTGCCGATGCCGACCTTTATTGTCGGACAGACAGGAACCCTGACACGTAAAACAGAACAGGTTGGCCATTTCAATTTCAAGAATGCAGTTGATTTAGCGCAGATGGCTAAAAAGTACGGGGTCGGTCTGAAAGAGCACAATGGTGACTATCTTGATGATGTCACACTCTTAGAACATATTCCGGCACATGTCACAGCGACTAATGTAGCTCCTCAGTACGGAACAGAAGAAACCCGAGCTTATCTGAATTTAGCAGCAGTTGAAGGCAAACTTCAGGAATATGGTCTGATTGCTGAAAAATCCAATACGCGTGAGGTACTGCTTCTGCATGCCATCAAGAGTGAGCGCTGGAGAAAATGGATGGTGGGTGACCAAAAGGATTTGACGGTCGCACAGATTCTTGAAGCCGGCAATGAAGAACTGCAGGCTGAAATCCTTGATATTGCTGGTCACTATACTTTTAACGATGAAGCAGTTAAGGCTGAAATTGAAAAAATGTATGCTAATCTGTCTGCTCATGATATTGATGGCCGGCGCTATGTCATTGATCATATCAAACGTCCGATTCGTGACTACGCTGAATGTTATAACTTAAAAGGTGTCAGCAGCCGAATTAAAAATCTTTTTAAATAAAAAAGAGACAGCTAATTTATGCACAGTCAAATACAGGGCAAAGGGGCGTGATATCATAGGAGGTTATCAAGATGGCAGCACTTTTCTTTGATGTTGATGATACGTTATACGACCAGCTGCAGCCTTTTCAACAGGCTTATAATGACCATTTTACTTATCAAGAGCTGGATATTGAAAAACTGTTTATGTACAGCCGCATGTTTAGCGATCAAGTCTTCAGTTTATCAGAAAGCGGTGCCATGTCTTCAGATGATATGAAAATTTACCGGATACAAAAGGCTTTGCAGGCATTCGGGAAAGAAATCAGCTCCAGTCAGGCTTTGGCTTTTCAAGCCAGCTATGAAAGGTATCAGCAAAAAATTGAACTGTCCGAGCAAATGGCTGCTGTCCTTGATTTGTGCTGGGACAGGCACCATGAGTTAGGTATAATTACCAACGGTCCCTTAAAGCATCAGCAGGCTAAAATTAAACAGCTGAGGCTGAGCAGGTGGATAGCTGAAAGGAATATCTGGATTTCTGCTGCTGTTAAAGCCGCTAAGCCGGAGCGAAAGATTTTTGATTTGGCTAAAAGAAATGTCAGCCAGGCAACAAATGATTATTACTATATTGGCGATCATTTTACAAATGATGTCCTAGGAGCCAGTCAAGCCGGCTGGCAGGCCATCTGGCTGAACAAACGCCATCATACTGCTGAAAATAATGCAGAAAGCAAAGATCATTTTTTTCAAGTAAATAGTGAGGCCCAACTGTATCAGTTACTAAAAGACTTGCTGCCTGTCCGCTGATATTAAAATAACGAATCTCAGCTGTCGATTCAAAAGACCGCATATAAAACTGTCCCTTACAAAGGACAGTTTTATATGCGGCATTCTTGGCATTTCAGCCTATAATAAAAGTAACAGCAATAAGACAGGGCCTAAACACAGGGGGGCAAAGATTAATCAAATTCAATTTAGTGCTTATCACAGGTCATAGTAGAGGTGCGTCTGCGCAATCAGAGATTTCGGACTTACCGTCATTTTCCTTTTGCGTTCTTAACGGCCTTTGTATCTTGGTGAACTGAACACGGCTTAAAATCCTAGTGAAAAAGATGCCTGTCAGCGTGATGCAGGCATCACTTGCCAGTCCCTATTTTCATACGGATTTTTAAACGGCCTTTGTATCTTGTTGGAACTGAACACGGCCTAAGAGCTGTGCAAAAAAGATAGCCTGTCCTAGAGCCTTGAGGCTCTTCGTCTAGTCTCCTATTTTTGCTTTGCTCTTTTAACGGCCTTTGTATCTTGTTTTATGGAGGGTGAATAATGAAATTTTTTTTGGATACAGCAAATGTAGAAGCTATTAAACAAATTAAAGAATTAGGTGTAGCGGATGGTGTTACGACTAATCCGACAATCATTTCGCGTGAGGGACGGGATTTTGAAACAGTTATTAAAGAAATCTGTTCCATTATATCCGGTCCGGTCAGTGCTGAGGTTACCGCCTTGACCGCATCTGACATGGTATCGGAAGCTCGGGACATAGCCAAGTGGGCTGAAAATATTGTTATCAAAATTCCAATGACTGAAGAAGGCTTAAAGGCAGTCAATATTCTTTCAAAAGAAGGCATTAAAACCAATGTTACTTTGATTTTTACGGTTTCACAAGGTTTGATGGCTATGAAAGCTGGCGCTACTTTTATCAGTCCTTTTATCGGTCGGCTTGAAGATATTGGAACAGATGCCTATCAGTTGATTGCAGATCTCAGACAAATCATCGACTTTTACGGCTTTTCAACAGAGATTATTGCTGCCAGCATCAGAAACAGCGCTCATGTTGAAAAAGTGGCTAAATTAGGTGCTCATATTGCTACTATACCAGACAGTCTCTTTGTAAAATTAACCCAGCATCCTTTAACAGCAGCGGGAATTGAGACATTCCTTAAAGATTGGGAAACCTTCAAAAATAATTAACAGACAGTTTAAAGCGACAGGGTATAAACTATACTTTTGGAGCTATCGTATAGCAGTGCTTTTATGCTATAATAAAGGGGATGGCACAATATGAACTGAACACGGCCTAAGAGCTGTGCAAAAAAGATAGCCTGTCCTAGAGTCTTGAGGCTCTTCGTCCAGTCTCCTATTTTTGCTTTGCTCTTTTAACGGCCTTTGTATCTTGGTGAACTGAACACGGCCTAAAATCCTAGTGAAAAAGATGCCTGTCAGCGTGATGCAGGCATCACTTGCCAGTCCCTATTTTCATACGGATTTTTAAACGGCCTTTGTATCTTATTTTTGAGGAGGGTTTGGATGACTTTTGATTCTATTGATAATTTAGCGGTTAATACTATTCGTACGCTCGCTATTGATGCTATTCAAGCTGCGAATTCCGGACACCCGGGACTGCCTATGGGAGCGGCTCCGATGGCCTATGTACTATGGAATAAATTTTTACAAGTCAATCCCAAGACAGGACGCTCATGGTCTAACCGCGACCGTTTTGTTCTGTCAGCTGGTCACGGATCTGCTTTGTTGTACAGCCTGCTTCATTTAGCCGGCTATGATTTGAGCGTGGATGATTTGAAGGCTTTTCGGCAGTGGGGCTCTAAAACACCTGGGCATCCGGAAGTAACTCATACCGATGGTGTGGAAGCGACGACAGGTCCTTTAGGTCAAGGGATTGCCAATGCTGTTGGTATGGCAATGGCTGAAGCCCACTTGGCGGCTAAATTCAATAAACCGGGTTTTGCTATTGTTGACCACTATACTTATGCTCTTAGTGGTGATGGCTGTCTGATGGAAGGGGTCAGTCAGGAAGCAGCTAGTTTAGCTGGCCATCTGAAACTTGGGAAACTCATTCTTCTGTATGATTCAAATGATATCTCACTGGATGGTCCGACTTCGAAAGCCTTTACCGAAGATGTTAAAGGCAGATTTGAAGCTTATGGCTGGCAGCATCTTCTTGTTGAAGACGGCAATGACTTAGAAGCCATTGCAGAAGCAATTGAGGCTGCGAAAGCTGAAACGGCTAAACCTTCTATCATAGAAGTTAAGACGATTATCGGTTTTGGTGCCGAAAAACAAGGTACTTCGGCCGTTCATGGAGCGCCTCTCGGTTCAGAGGGTGTTGCTTATGCCAAGAAAGCCTATGGCTGGGATTATCCGGCATTTACTGTACCGCAGGAAGTAGCTAAACGCTTTGAAGTTGGAATCAGATTCCGCGGTGAAGCAGCTGAAAATGCTTGGAATACGCTGTTCCATGAATATCAAAATCAGTATCCGGATTTAGCTGATCAGTATCAAGCTTCCTTTGCTAAAACGCCTCAGACTGTTGAACTTCAGGCGCATGAATTGGGCAGCAGCCTTGCCAGTCGGGTATCCAGCCAGCAGGCTATTCAGCAGATTTCAGAGCAGCTTCCGGCATTTTGGGGCGGTTCCGCTGACCTTTCAGCTTCGAACAATACTATGGTTAAAGCAGAGTCTGATTTTCAGGCTGATAATTATGCCGGTCGCAATATTTGGTTTGGGGTCCGCGAATTTGCTATGGCAGCAGCAATGAACGGTATTGCTCTGCACGGCGGTACCCGTATTTACGGCGGAACATTCTTTGTCTTCTCTAACTACCTGCTTCCGGCTGTCCGAATGGCCGCTCTGCAGCAGATGCCAACCGTTTATGTGATGACACATGATTCTATCGCTGTGGGTGAGGATGGCCCTACCCATGAGCCTGTTGAACAGCTGGCCAGCGTTCGGTCGATGCCTAACTTAAATGTTATCCGGCCTGCTGACGGCAATGAGACCAATGCTGCTTGGCAGCAGGCACTTGCTGAAACATACCGTCCGACCATGCTGGTTTTGACCCGTCAAAATCTTCCTGTCCTAAAAGGCACAAAAGAGCTGGCAAAAGAAGGGGTCAGCAAAGGAGCCTATATTCTTTCAGAAGCTAAAGGCGATCTTGATGGCATCATTATTGCAACAGGATCTGAGGTTAAGCTCGCATTGGATACACAGGACGTTCTGGCAGATAAAGGGATTTATGTCCGTGTTGTGTCCATGCCGGCACAAAATATCTTTGACGAACAGTCTGAAGCCTATCAAGAAGCTGTTCTGCCTAAGGCTGTTACCAAGCGTTTAGCTATTGAAGCTGGGTCAAGCTTTGGTTGGGGCAAATATGTCGGTCTCCAAGGCAAAACTTTGACAATTGACACTTGGGGGGCCTCGGCACCAGGCGGCCGTATCTTTGAAGAATACGGTTTCACAGCAGACAATGCTGCTAAACTCTATCAATCACTCTGATTTTCACTCTTTACCAAACTTTCAATAACGTTTCGGCTGTTTATGCATGAAACGTTATTGAAAGTTTTTTTGCATAGGAATAATCAGATAAAGTTGGCTGCTGTAACGGCCAAGTCTTTATAAAACAAATAGGTAGAAAAGGATTACAATAAAAATATGGACGGAAATCAAAATGATAAAAGAAAAAAATATTGAAAGAATGATTAGTTATTTAGCTAATAAAAGAGGCTTTATTACTTCAAAAAAACTTTCTGATGAACTGAGGCTTTCTCAAAAGACAGTCTATCGTTTAATTAAGGAAATTAATCAGAATTATAGGGAAGAGAGCCTGATTTTATCAGAAAAAGGGAAAGGTTTCAAGTTAAACGGTGATGTCTATTTAAAATCTCAGCATCGCAGACACTTGCTTGATGAAGAACTGCCTCCTAAGGAGCGGCAAAAGCAGATTTTAGAACGCCTGTTGCTAAGTTCTCCTCAATCTCAGCTAATTTATGATTTATGTCGGGATTATTTTGTTAGTGAATATGTCATCCAAAAAGACAAAACTGAAATTCAAAAAATACTTAAGGATTACCACTTAAGTATTATCAGTAAGAATCGGGCTCTTTATATAGACGGAGAAGAATCTCATTTACGAAGAGCTATTGCAGATTTAGTGACAACTTTTAAAACAATTGACATTGATCATCTCAGCTATCTGAAAGATGACTATGCTATCAATTATCAGGTGGCGCTTTTTGTTTCAAAGCAGTTAAAAACCATTGAAAGCAATTTAGAAGTTACTATTCCTTACCCTTATAATGTTAATATTTTTTCACATTTGTATATTTTGCTTGACCGTATCCAAAAAGCTAAACCTGAACCTTATTCTGAAAAAGACTTGTTGAGACATTGTTCTAACCAAACTGTATTAGCAGAAAGCAGGCGGGTGATTGCTGACATTGAAAAATACAGCAACAGGAAGGTTAGTAGAAAAGAAATTGTCTATCTTTATCAATATTTAATCTCCTCCCGTTTTCAAACGCAGAGTGACAGCAAACCTGATTTTTCCAAACGAGTGATTGAAGTAACTCACTATTATTTTAAACATATGGGAATGACAGAGCAGGGAGAAATAAAAGAAGATTCGCTTTTATTTATTGATTTGGCCAATCACATCGCTCCTATGCTGAGAAGACTGGACAATAAAATTCGAATCAAAAATAAAATGCTGGGGCAGATTCAAACCAGCTACGCAGCGGTTTTTAATCAGCTTGTCAAAGTTTCTGATAATGTTAGCAAAAAATATGGTTTCCCCAAGATTAATCCAGATGAGGTGGGTTTTATGACGCTTTATTTTGTCAGATTTAAGGAAATTCAGTATGAGCCTATTCCTACTTTAATCGTCTGTACCTCAGGCATTGGGACGTCAGAATTATTACGATCAAAGATTGAGCGCACTTTTTCTGATTTAAAGGTTGAAGATGTTATTTCATATGATGACCTCTATCAACTTAAAGATAACTATCCAGAAGTTGAACTGTTGATAACAAGCATAGCAATAGAAGACGATTTTGGGATTGATAGTGTTTTAGTCAGTGCTATTATGACAGAAGATGATAAGCACCGTATTAATCAGCAAATTGAAAGGATGAAATATGGTAGATAATTTCTATGAGATTTATCTTAATCAAAATCTGCTTTCAAGAGATGATGTTTACCAATTTTTAGCTGAGAAAATTAATCAGAAAACAGGGTTGGCTGAAGCAGATATTTTATCTAAATTCCGCTTAAGAGAAAGCAAAGGGAATATCCAAATAGCAGAAAAGGTTGTTTTTCCCCATTTTATTTCTAGCAAAGCTGATAATGGTTTTATTATTTTAAGGCTGCAAAACCCGATTAAGGACTGGTCTGAAACGATTTCTGATATCTCTTTGATTATTGCAATGACAGCAAAAGATAATTTCACTTCAGCAGAAAAACAAGCTTTTGCCCACTTTATTCGCCGTTTAGCAACGAAAGATTTTTTAGAAAACTTATTGATACTAAATGAAAGTCAATTAAGGTCGATTTTAAATGAAGAATAATAAATTAAATAAAGCTGCGGGCTATAATGACAGTAGTTGATAAAGCAGGAAGGAAGACGATAAATTAATGAAGAATGGCCTGAAAACTTGAAAAAACGCAATCGTAGGAAATATTAGAAACTTATGAGCCCGGCTGATTCGAGAGTATAGTCCCTAAGCACTCTTCGTCCAGTCCCTTATTTTCTTTTTGCGTTTTTAACGGCCTTTGTATCTTATTAAAAGTCTAGTGGTAAAAAGTCAAGATAAAGTTGTCAAAACTTTAGTTAACTTTCAGTAAACTAGGGTGCACTAAAAACACCTAGCGAAAAATGACATTTTTCACTAGCTTGACCAAGGACATGTGCA
>NZ_JBFQEG010000033.1:0-18070 GCF_040930515.1 Streptococcus huangxiaojuni | reverse complement strand
CTGACCTTGTCAAACGAGGCAATCGCTATCTCCGTTATTACTTAGTTGAAGCCGCCAACTCGGTGAGGCGCTATGATGACGAATACAAAGCCTTTTACAAGAAGAAGTATCAAGAAGTTCCTAAACACCAACACAAACGAGCCATCGTCTTAACCGCTAGAAAATTTGTGCGTCTGGTGGATGCGCTACTACGCAACCGCCAACTCTATACGCCACCAAGGAGGCCTATGCAAGATAGCTAGTATCTGCACATGTCCTTGGTCAAGCTAGTGAAAAATGTCATTTTTCGCTAGGTGTTTTTAGTGCACCCTAGTTTACTGAAAGTTAACTAAAGTTTTGACAACTTTATCTTGACTTTTTACCACTAGACTATATACAACATACAACTATTCTTTTTTACTAGTATAGCATGTTTCTACGCTTTAAAACTACCATCTTTAGTTCTGATGTTTTGCTATAGGCTTTAAAAACTAAGGAAATTGACAGAAAAGCCCTATTATGTTACTATTTTATAAGACTATTCAGGAAAAAAAAGAGGATATTATGGCAATTGAAAAGACAGTTAGTGAGCTAGCTGAAATCTTGGGTGTCAGCCGTCAGGCGGTTAATAACCGTGTCAAGAATCTTCCTGCGGAAGATGTTGAAAAGAATGAAAAAGGGGTTACAGTTGTTAATCGCAGCGGTTTAATTAAACTTGAGGAAATTTATAAAAAAACCATCTTTGAAGACGAACCGATTGACGAGGAAACCAAGCAGCGCGAATTGCTGGAGATATTGGTTGATGAAAAAAATACGGAAATCACCCGTATGTATGAACAGCTAAAGGCCAAAGACGCTCAGATAGCAGCTAAAGATGAACAGCTCCGAATTAAAGATGTCCAAATTGCGGAGAAAGATAAGCAGCTGGATCAGCAGCAGCAGCTGACACTGGCTGCTATGGAAGACAGCAAGCAGCTTCAGCTGGAACTGGATGAAGCTAAAGCTGAAGTCGAAGAAATTCAGACCAAGCAGCAGACAGCTAAAAAAGGCTTCTTTGCCCGTCTTTTTGGCGGAAGTTAAGACCCGAAAAAGGGTCTTTTTTGCTTATCTCTAAACTGCAGCGGGTAATAAAGAGCCGAAATTTTCAGAATCGGACAGGATCAGCCTCCTTTACCGGCAGGAATAGTCAGCTATATTCTCTCTGCCGCTTTGGACTGATTCTTGAGCAGTCAAAAAGAGGCTGGGACAAAAGTTCCTGCCTCTTTAATTTTTTTAGATGGATGGGTTTGACGCAGTGGCTGATTGGACGTTCCTATCCCTTGTCGAGCAAGGGATAGCGACCTCCCTAATCAACTGTGCGGAGGTGGGACAGCAGAATCGAAATCGGCATTTTGTGACGATTTACCGATTTTTGTCCCACTTTCTTTTTTTGCTTGTTTTAGGAGCTGCCCCGAACAGGCCGCTGTTTATTCTTCTAACATTGAAACCCTTTGACGGACTTTTTCAGCTGCCGGCTGATCTTTTTTTAGAAACAAATCATAAGCCAGCAGCAAAATAAAAATAATCTGCACAAGAATGCTGATAAGACTGCCTTCAACTCCAAAGTTGCCGCCTGACAGCCAGTCGGGTCCCTGCTGGCTCACTTTGATTAAGGCTGTGCCGGCTGAGCTGCCGCTGACAGGAAAAGAGAAAACGTTTCCCTGGAAACAGTTCCAAGCTGCATGCAAACCGCTTATCCCCCAAATACTGCCGGTTTTTAGCAGGTAAAGTGAAGCTAAAATGCCAAATACAACTAAATCCAAGACAGGAAGAAGACTTAAACCGTCATTACCCATATGAATAGCAGCAAAAAAGAGGGAAGAGGCAATAACTGCCGTAACGATTTTATGCTTAACCGCTATCGAAGTAAAAAACCAGCCTCGAACCAGTGTTTCTTCAGCATGTCCTTGAACAGACCAAGCCGGAATAAGCACTAAAAGCTGGCAAAAGGTCTTGACAGAAAGACTGCTGATTTCAAATGTCACGCCGCCCAGAAGTGCCATAATCAGGACACACAGGCTTAACAGGCCGGCCCCCAAAATCCAGCCCCAGATAAAATCTTTAAGAGCCTTTCTTTTGGAAAAGCCAAAGCCCTGCCAGGGGCTGCCCTCAATTAGCCGTGTCCAGCAAATAACAATCAGTGTGATAAAAATAAAGCCAAATAATTCAAGTATAAACGTGAGATTTTCTGTTTTAGGCAGCACTGAGGAAAAATAAACTGCAAAAAGCGCAGCGATTCCTTCTGCGATAAACAGGATAATGGTTCCGATTATAGGAGCAAGGATTAAACCGCAGTTAAAGCGAGACTGCGATTTAGCCTGAAAAAGCGGCAGCATAACAATTCCTCCCTAACACAAGATACAAAGCCCGTTAAAAGAGCAAAGCAAAAATAGGAGACTGGACGAAGAGCTGCAAGGCTCTAGGACAGGCTATCTTTTTTGCACAGCTCTTAGGGCATGTTCAATTCACAAGATACAAAGCCCGTTAAGAGAGCAAAGCAAAAATGACGGTAAGCCAGAAATCTTTGATTTCGTAGGCGCACCTCTGCCAGGACGGCTAGAAGGGTGCGGTCGGCTGCTAAGACGACAAAGCCTTCAGACGGCTACGGCTAGTGGTAACTAGGTAACGATACAGATTTCCAATCTCCTCACACTCCCTTTTCTGGGTTCGGACTGAAATCATCCACTGGATGATTTCACTGCACAGCTCTTAGCCCGTGTTCAATTCACAAGATACAAAGGCCGTGAAAAACGCAAATGGAAAATGGCTGGATAATAAGGACATCAGCGCTCAGCCTGACTGGTTCTTTTTCTGCTAAAAATTTGCTTTCCTTAAAAGAGGAGTAGGAGTGACAGACCGACAATATCGGCAATACTGTGGGCCAGAAAGAAGGGCAGCAGATTAGGTTTTTTCATCTTTCTGTAGAGGACAAAAAAGATAGTTCCCAGTAAAAAGCCTAAACCTATGGCAGTTGTCATACCTTGGTATGTATGAAAGCTGAAGCGGATAAACAGTGAGAAAAGAAAGGACCATTTGATAAATTTAGGTTTAACCGCCAAACAAATGCCTAAAAAGAAAATTTCTTCGTAAAAACCGTTCATCAGTGAATACAGTACCAATGACAGGTCAGCTTCTTTTAAAATCTCAAAGACGCTGGGTGTTGACGGCTGAAGCAGGGACCAGGTAAGGGACATGAAAAGATCCATAGCTGCAGCTGCCAGACAAAATATGGCAAGAACCTGTAGGGGAAGAAACAGAGTCCA
Source organism: Streptococcus huangxiaojuni (assembly GCF_040930515.1). NCBI lineage: Bacteria > Bacillati > Bacillota > Bacilli > Lactobacillales > Streptococcaceae > Streptococcus > Streptococcus huangxiaojuni. Next base: position 14,789 of record NZ_JBFQEG010000033.1, on the reverse strand, counting down.
TTTTATCTGCTTTGTCCAAATTGAAAAATCAAAATTTCGCAATAGAAGATAGGTAAAAGCTAAACCAAGCCAGATTAGCTGGCTGGCTAAAGCCTGATAATTTTGCAAAGCAGAGAAGGTCACATTGTTTTGAATCGCCTGGAGATTGTCGCCTGTTGTCAGATACTGAACAGTTGAGCTGTAAATAGCAGGACCAAACATAATAGCTGTCAGCGCTAATAGGTCAAACCAACGGAGCTGTTTTAATTTATTAGTCATAGTCAAACCCTCTGTCACCGGCTTTCTAATGAAAAGCCGCCCTTTTTTATTGATATTAAGCTTACTGCTTAAGGATTTTTCACTTTTTAAATATGATAAAGCCTTTTAACCGCTGCTTATTTAATTTTATCTTAACATCACTGTCTGTTAACTGCGTATTGCTTATCTGTTTTTTGTCTGTTTTTTAAAAGAAGAAGACTGGACTTTTTCCTTTAAAATAAGGATTTTAGTCCCGACAGACAGCTCCCTGTCCTTTTTATCCACTTGCCGGAAAGCTAAGTTTCTGCTTATAATAGAAGTAAAAAGAGAGTTTTGGAGGTTTTTATGGTAAAAATATTAGTTGTTGAAGACGATTCGGTCATCAATCAGGTAGTCAGTGAATTTTTAAAAGAGCACCACTATCAAGTTGAGTCCGCTTTTGACGGCAAAGCAGCCTTAAACTCTTTTTACAGAGACCGTTTTGATTTGATTATTCTTGATATTATGATTCCTCATGTCAGCGGCTTGGAAGTGCTCAAAGAAATCCGCAAAAGTTCGGCAGTTCCGGTTATGATGCTGACAGCTATGGCAGATGAAGCGACTCAGCTGCTCAGTTTCAACCACCTCATCAGCGATTATGTCACCAAGCCTTTTTCACCTCTGATACTGATGAAACGAATCGAAAATATCCTGCGTGAAAAGTCAAACGCTGCTTCTATTATCATTAACGATATCACCATTTACCCTGAAGAAGGTTCTGTCTATCTTCTCGGGGAAGCCGTCAGTCTGACCAAAAAAGAGTATGATATTCTTTTGTTTTTGGCAGAAAGGCAGGGAAAAATTATCAGTCGCGACCTTTTGATGAACAGTATCTGGGGTTACAGTGAGTTAGACAGCCGTGTATTGGATAATCATGTTAAGAATTTACGAAAAAAGCTGCCCTCCCTTCCCTTGAAAACAGTTATCGGCCGAGGCTATCAGATTGAGAAGGTGTCATAATGGGAATTGTCCGTAAAAATTTTTTAATTGTCAGCCTGATGATTAGTGTCACCTTTCTTTTTCTGCTGGCTTTTCTTTATTTTGTTATGCCCATTTATTACAATGAGGCTAAAAAGCAAGAGCTCAGGCAGGATTTTATCAAGACTGTCAAAAGCATAGACGGTCTGTCAAGAGAAGAGGTGATTAAAAGGGTAGCTGCATCTGACCGAAATCAGGACAATATTTTATATGTTTTATTTGATGCATCCGGTCAGGTTGTTTACCCTAATTTATCAGATGCATCAGTCAGCAGTCAAGATCAAGAGTATATGGAAGAAGCAAGCTATGATGAGATAGGAGCATGGTCTGAACCCATCAAATTACAGGAAGGCGAAAGTCTGACCCTTCAAGCCGAGTACGGCTTTAATTCCCTCTCGGTCATCAGCCAGATTTTGCTAACCTTCTACCCCTTTGTTCTCCTGCTTGTCATTTCCCTTGCCGGTCTTGTCGCCTACATATACAGCCGCCTGTCCAACCGGCGGATAAGGGCCATTTCACAGACGGCCAGACAGATGCAGACACTGGATAAAGAGCTTAGCTGTCAGATAAAAGGCCGCGATGAAATAGCCACTCTGGCACAGGATGTGAATCATCTGTATGAAAAACTGCTAACCAGTATTGAAGAATTAAAACTGGAAAATGAGAGGACAGCTGAGCGCGAGCGGCAAAAATCGGAATTTCTGCGCATGAGCTCGCATGAATTAAAGACCCCTTTAGCCAGTCTCCTCGGTCTGGTTGAGGGCATGCTTTACAATGTCGGTGATTTCAAGAACCATGAAAAATACCTGCAGAAATGCCATATGATTTTGCAGGAGCAGTCTCAGTTGGTTGGAGACGTTTTAGAAGCGACTAATCTGGATTTGGCGATGACAAAAGCCTATGAAACTTTTTCCCTAACAGAAGAGCTCAGCCGCAATTTAGAGCCCTATCAAGTACTGGCTCAGCTCAACGATTACCAGTTTACAGCTGATTTGGCTCCTGTTACGGTGACAGCTGATTCTGTCTTTCTTTTAAAGGCTTTGAAGAACCTTTTGGACAATGCTTTTCGCTATACAAAAAAAGGCGGTTCGATTCGGCTGACATTAGATGAGAAGCAGTTCAGCATCGAAAATCAGGCTGAACACCTTTTAACAGAAGAAGAACTGGGACAGATTTTTCAGCCTTTTTACCGCCCTGATTTCAGCCGGAGCCGAAAAGACGGAGGGACAGGTATCGGCCTCTTTCTAGTTCAGCAAATTCTGGACAAACACGGCTTTGCCTACACATTTGAAAGAACAGCCAGTCAGACCATGCGCTTTACAATTCATTTTTCCTAAAAAACAAAAAGAGAGTGTGACAAAATTCGGGCACTGCGTCAAGCTTATAGGCCTAAAAAAGCAAAACGAGGCTGGGACAAAAGTCCAGCCTCGTTTTGCTTGTGTTTTTTAAAAAGGAAGTTTGCCGGCAAACTGTCCCATCGATTTTTGGGTGGCGTCCTCTATTTGTTTAAGGGCGTCATTGACTGCCTGGCTGGTCATATCTGCCAGTGTCTCAATATCATCAGGGTCAACCACTGCTTCTTTGAAGTCAATAGAAAGCAGCTTTTTATCGCCCGTAAAAGTAGCCACAACCAACTCCTGAGCCGATTTACCGACAAATGTTGTCTTGGCTAATTCCGCCTGCTTGGTCTCCATCTGCTTTTGCAGCTTTTGAGCCTGTTTCATCATATTTTGCATGTTCATCATATCGCTTTTCTCCTTTTTATATCAAGCCCATCACCTTGTCTGTTTTGCTGTTTGAGGGGCAAGCACATTTAGACTGCCCAACGGCCGCTGCTTCATTTCCTCATTGGTGAGTATGAATTTTTAGCGTGCTGCTCAGACTATCACTAGTTCTGCGGTCAGGGTGATGTTTGCCTGTCTGATTCCATGACCAGTTACTACTATACCATATTATTTGCCGGCTGTCTTTTGATTGTGCTAAAGAAGTGAGAGGGCAGCAGGGAGCCTTTAAATTGCAAAAATGTAACAAATCAGTGTCAACCGTTTGACAATAAAATGCAATTCTGTTATAACAGCCTTATTAAATTAAAAAAATAGGAGATTTGTTTATGGTTCAAATTAAATTAACGCCAGAAGAACTGCGCTCACAAGCAACTAGCTACACTAACGGTGCGACATCAGTCCGCGATGTTTTGACAACACTGACAAACACACAAGCTGATATCGCAGCTAACTGGAGCGGTACTTCTTTTGACAGCTTTGATCAGCAGTTCAATGAATTATCGCCAAAAGTCAGCCAATTTGCTGATCTGTTAGATGAAATTAATCAGCAGTTAAACCAAGTTGCTACGACTATTGAAGACACTGATGCACAGATTGCATCGCAAATTCAGCAATAATTGTTAGGGTAACGCTTAATAAAGACTGGGACAGGTGTTTACCTGTTCCAGTTTTTTCGTATAAGGCAGCAAAAGATAAAGATGAACAAGAAATTTATAACCTATTTATTAAGTATTTTAGCGGTACTGGCCTTACTGGCTGCAGCAGCCGGACTCAACATGGCTGTTTGGCGCCAAAATGAAACAGCCAATCAGAAAACCAGCCAGCAAAGCAAACTGAATGTCGCTATTGTCAATGAAGACCGGGCGATTATGTCTACGGACGGTGTGCGCTACAGTCTGGGAGAAAGCTATATTAAGACAATCGAAAGAGACGACAGCCAAAATTGGTTTGTGGTCAGCCGCGGGACGGCAGACAGCGGTCTCAGAAGCGGGAAATATCATCTGGCGGTGACCATTCCCAGTGATTTTTCAAAGAAAGTCCTTGATATCAACAATGTCAATGTCGACCAAGTCAATGTCAAGTATGAAGTCAATGCTAACGGCAATCAGCAGCTGGAGACTGAAGCGGCTAAGCTGGGCAAGGACATTGTAGCTGACCTGAACAGCCAGCTGGTGGATATGTACATGGCCAGCATCCTGAGCAACCTCTATACGGCTCAGCTAAATATTCAGGCTATTACTGAAGAACAAAGCAGCAATGTCGGTGTTTACCGGGCCAATCTTTTGGGAGCAGCGACAGCCCTGCAGAATGGTTTTCCTATTCTGGTTTCCAGCTCAGGCAGCTCTCTGACCGCTAATGAGGCCTTGGTGCAGACCCTGCGCAGTTCAGCAGAACTCTTTGGAAACTTGGATACTTCTCAGCAAAGTTTTAACGGCAACTTGAACAGTCTGGTTGAGCAAAGGGCACAAGATCAAATCTCATACGGAGAATTTGTAACAGCCTTAATGGAAATGAACCGTGAGGTGCTCTCAGGGCAAATCACAACGCTCTTAAATACTTTGCAAAAAGTACAGGGAGACCTGAGCAGCCAGATTCAGGCTGCCAGCGATGCGCTGCCTGCAAATGGAGGAGCAGTGACTGCACCTGCCAGCAGTGTCAGTGTCACCAGTCTGGATGAAGCTATTGCCAGCCTGAAAGAAGCACTGGCAACAGAGCAAACCAATATCAGCAGTGCTAAAAATGATATCAGCAGCTTTGTCGAATCTTATTTGAAAACAACTTATCAAAAGGACACTGCTGATTTAACACTCTTTGATCTTTTGAAACCGGCTGGAATGACCGACCAGCTCACCAGTGCTATTGATAACTTGCCAGCAGCTGACAGTACGGGGATTAATGATTTAATCAGTGACATGACAGTTCTTGACGGCGATGCGGCTGACAGTGTCCATGCCTTCAACATCGGTCAGGCTGCCGTTTACAACTCAACTCCGACAGGCAATGCGACTTTGCGGCAGGAGTTGACTGATGCCAAAAAGGACCTGGAAGACAGAAAGAATGACTATGAGACAGTATCAGTCAGCCAAACCAGCTCGCTCTCTGCCAAGGTCAGCATTGTGGTTCCCAGCCATATCACTCTGAACAGCTGGTCGCTCAACGGAGAAAATAAGGGGACTGCGACTCAGGATGTTGATGTGGACTTGAGCGATTCCGGAAACAGCTTTAGTTTCGACTATACTTATAATGATAATATTCCTTCCGATACTTCCGAAAGCATTCAGATTGTGATTAACGGCATCAGCGTTGCCAGCCTGGCAACGGAAGAAGAAGCTTACCGAAAAGCAGAGGCGGCCTATGCCCGTAAGGTTGAGGAAATTAACGGGGAATACGATAAAGTCAACACTTTGATGGCTGTGTTCGGGCAAAATGCCAAGGATCTGATGACCAAGCTTCTGGCCGATGCTATTGATGCCAATTTATCCGGCATCAGCGACAGCGGACTGCAGCAAAAAATACAGGATTTAGAAAGGCAGCGTAACAGCCTGGCTAGTCAGATTGCTGAAGTTCAAAAAACCAATGAAACGGTAACCACTAACATCAGCGATCAGCTGCAGGCACTTTCTGACTTGCAGAATCAGGTCAATAATGTCAGCACTCTGCAAAGTTCGGCTTCGGAAAAACTGTCTGCGTCTGACAGCAGCCTGACTTCCCTGAGTTCTGAACTGCAGTCGCTTCTGTCAGCGACAGCCAATGCCAAATCGTCATCGGATACTAATGTGACACAGGCCGACCAAGTCAACAGTGTGTTTGCTTCCTTTAATCAAAGTGTTGAATCAGCACAGAATGACAGTCAGAAGCTCTCTAAGGATGCCGAAGATTTGATGGTTGCCTTTAATGAAGAACTGGAGGAGAGCGGCGATTTTGTTGAAGCTTTCGTCAAGGTGTTAAACAACGCTTACAGCGATGGCGTAGCTAATGATGTGCTCTTGAAGTTCCTTTCCAATCCAGTCGGCGAGTCTTCCTCATCAGTCAAGGCTTCGGTCAATGTTTACCGTCCTTTCACTTGGATTTTACTGTTGGAAGTGGTGACATTCTTTATGGCTTATCTGTTTGCAAATTATAATGTGATTAAAAAAGCCAAAGACAAGTTTACCACAGACCGCTTGGCGCATACCGATATTTTAAATGTCGGGATTCTCAGCCTGCTAGCAGCTGCTATCGGGATTTTGCTGGGTATTCTGTCCGGCCGTCAGCTGGGAGTAAGCGCCGAACTGCTGCCTTCTTGGGTGCTTTTGGTGGCGCTCTTTAGTTTCCTGCTGACACAAGGACAGTACTTCCTGCTGAAAAACCTGAAAGCTGTCGGTATGGGGCTCATTCTCTTTATGATGATGAGTTTTGTCTACTTGTCCAATGCCATTGGGACAACAGTCGGATTGAGCCGGATTCTGGCCCTTCTGAAACGTTTCAACCCGCTTTCACTTTTGGAAGGCTATCTGTCGGCTTATTTTGACAGTTCTGCTGCAGGTCTTGCAGTCTTCCTGCTGCTGATTGCAGCGGTGCTGGCACTGACAGCAGTCAATGTCTTCTTTAGCTGGTCCTTTAATCTAAGGAAATGGTCTGAGGCGTAAACATGAAAAAAATTCTTTATTTAATGGGGGTATGGTTTTGCCTTTGGCTGGCCATACCCGCCTTTGCTTCTGATTTGAAGGATAACAGCCTGAAACTTGACAGCAGACGTATCGAGCAGGAAGAAGAGCAGGCCTTCTATCAGCAGTCAGAAATTCTGGCTTCGCTCTTTTCTGAAGCCGATACGCAAAAGTTAAAGGAAGTAAAGGAAACCTGGTCCGATGAGCTGGACAGCCGTCTGGCCCAGCTTTTTGCTCAAAAGCAGGAAAAGACAGATATCTATCAGCTGAACAGCCTGTTTGCTGACGGGGATTCCAACCGCTATGCCACAAAGCTGGATGCTGACAGCCAGACCAAGGAAAGTCCGGCAGGCTATCTCTACAGTGCTGTCTGCCTGCTGCTTGTCGGCGGAGCCGGTCTTCTGAGTTTTCTGGCAAGCAAGGAAGAGCAGCCGGACTGACCTGCTAAAAAAGGGGGGGAGCGCAGCTCCCTTGGTTCTGTCCGAATGCGAATAAATAAGAAGTAAGTGATTGTTTCAAACATAGGAATGTGAAAAGGCTGGGCCCTTTGTATCTTGTTAATTGAACACGGGCTAAGCTCTTGGCAAAAAAGAGACGCAGTCGTAGGAAGCGTATGCTGACGTACGAATGTGGCTACTCTGTGAGTGCAGCCCTCTCTTGAGTCTTTAGTGACTCGGCGGTCAGGCTCCTATTTTTGCTGTGAGCTTAAACGCCCTTTGTATCTTGTTAATTGAACACGCCCTAAGAGCTGTGCAAAAAAGATAGCCTGTCCTAGAGCCTTGCGGCTCTTCGTCCAGTCTCCTATTTTTGCTTTGCTCTTTTAACGGGCTTTGTATCTTGTTGTTGGTGGTGTGATGGATCATATTAATGTGAGTTTGGTTTGGCAGGGGAAGGTGATGGATATTCGGATTCCCCGAAAGATTGAGGTGGTTGAGCTCATTGAGGAGCTGGACAGTATTTTTGGTTATGAGAAGAAGCGCCGCAAGTATCAGCTGAGGGTCGTCAATAAGGGGCTGCTCTTGGATGAGGGGAAAAATTTGTCGGATTTTCCTGTGACAACGGGTGATGTGATTGACATTGAGGAGGTTTTGTAAGTGAGAGAGGTGCATCTTGATTTTTTGGAGCAGGCATTTATTTATCACAAAGATGACAGTCAGTGGCAGCTGACCTTGAAGCGGTCAGATGTGGCCAGTCAGACTTTGGAGGAGCTGGTGCTTTTGGACTTGCACCATCCTCTATTTTTGGAGCAGACAACGGTTTTTGATGATGATGATATTACCTTTACTTATGCTCTGCCCAAGGACGGTCTCAGTTATGAGGCGGTAAAGAAACGCTTGATGTCTGAACGCCTGCGTTTGGCTCTTAATCTTTTGGATCTGGAGCAGGCGCTCAGCCTGCCGGTGACCTTTTTTCTGCATCCGGAAAATCTGTTCATTACCAAAGACCAGCAGCTCAAAATCGCTTATCGGGGGCTTCCTGAAATCATGGTGCCTTCTCAGATGGGCAGGCCGGACTTTGTCAAGCAGGCTAAATGCTATATTATCAGCCTTTTTACCGAGCATGATTTTCTGGCTCTCTATAATGGGGCTTTGGATGTCGTCGAACTGCCGGACTTTCTAAAGGCTTTGCGGCCTCTGCAGACTGTTGCGGAACTTCGCTCGGAGCTGGAGACCAGCTACCGCCAGCGGCTGCAGCAGGAAGGGGGAAGCCTTGTTCTGGTCAATAAGTCCCGTCACAAACTCTACAAGTATGCCTCGATCTGGCTGACAGCCGGTTTGATTATGCTGCTTTTGCCTCTAACTTACTTGGTTTTTGTCCGCAATCCTTTCAAAGAAAAAATGCTGGAAGCCGATACGGCTTTTATCAAGCTGGACTACTCGGGTGTAATCGATAAGCTGAAAGATGTCGATCTGGGCTCTCTTCCTTATACGCAGAAGTACGAGCTGGCTTATGCCTATATTCAGGTGCTGAAACTTTCAGACGATCAGCGGCAGATTATCCTGAACAATGTCAGTCTGAAATCAGATGAACTCTATCTGGACTACTGGATTGAGAGCGGCCGTGAACGCAATGATGAGGCTATTGATATTGCAAAGCGCTTGGATGATTCGGATTTGATTATCTATGGTTTGGTGCAAAAGATTCAGGAAGTCCGCAATGATGACAGCCTGTCCGGAAGCGAGCGCGAAGAGGAGCTTGGCACCCTCCAGTCGGAATATGAAAAATACTGGGAAGACCGGCAGACCAGTCTCAATGACGGTGATGATGCCAAGACTGCAGCCAGTGAGCAGGATTCGTCTCAGACGGCGGCTTCAAAAGAGGAATAAGGGGAGTTTATGACAAACGCTATTGCTATCTATACGGACCGTTATCGCTATAGCTTATCCCTGTCTGAGGGGCAGGAGGCTGTGCTGGCTTCGTCTGAGCCCTGTTCGGTTCTTATCAAGTCCTTAGCTGCGCCTGTGACCTTGCACTGCGATGAGCAGGGGCTGACTTATGTTTATGAGGGAAAGCGCGGCTCAGTTACTGACGGGCTGGAACTTGACGGGCTAACCTTTTACAGGGCAGACGGCGACCGGCAGGTTTACCATCTGCTGGACAAGCAGGAGCTCCTGGTTGGGGACCGTCCGGGGAGCGATCTCTATTTAAAGGACAGTCCTGCCGCTTTTTGGCTGCAGCGTAAGGAGCAGACTTGGGAGCTGCACCTCCTGTCAGGTGAGCTTTATCTCAATAACCAGCGCCTGAGCTTAAAGGTACGGGAGCTGGCTTTGGGGGATGAACTGAGTATGGCTGGGCTCTTCATCAAGGTCTATGATGAAGAGCTGTGGGTGAAGGGGGCCTTTCAGGTTTCAGAGGCTCTGGCTGCTATGCCGCAGTCCCATTATGGTTTTTATGAGGGCTATCCGGACTACCACCGTTCGCCCCGCATCATCTACCGGAGCTCGGAAGATCCGGTGACCATCAATGCGCCGGAAAAGGAGCCTAAAAAGCCGGAAGACGGGCTTTTGCGCCTGATTCTGCCGCCCTTGGTTATGGTGTCGCTCTTGATTGTCATCTCTATCATTCAGCCTCGTGGGATCTATATCATCATCACTATGGCCATGTCCACGGTGACGGTGATTTTTGCCATAAGCAACTACTTTAAAAGACGCCGGCAGTATAAACGGGATAAGAGAGACCGGGTCGCCCACTACCAGCGCTACTTATCCGATAAGGCCGTGGAGCTGGAAGGCTTAGCCAGAAGCCAGCGTCAGGGCCAGTTCTATCACTATCCGGATCCGGTAACGCTGGACGATCTGGCGGCTCAGTACCATCACCGGATTTATGAAAAGACCCTGCAGCAGTTCGATGCCCTGCACTACCGTCTGGGTCTGGGCGAGGTGGCGACCAGCTATCCGCTCAAGTACAGTCAGACGGAGCGGAGCGGTCAGACCGACCCTCTGGAGGCGCAGGGCTATCAGCTTTATCAGAAGAGCCGCAGGCTGTCGGATATGCCCATTGTGGCTAATCTCATGCAGGGACCTGTGGGCTATACGGGTCCCAGAGCCTTAGTTTTGGAGCAGCTTCAGCTGATGGTGCGTCAGCTGGCCTTCTTTCACTCTTATCATGACCTGCAGTTTGTGGTGGTGCTTCCAGAAGACGAGGTGTCTGAGTGGTCCTGGCTGCGCTGGCTGCCGCATGCTAAGCTCCAGGCGCTCAATGTTCGGGGGCTGGTTTACAACCAGCGGACCCGGGATCAGGTCTTAACCAGTCTCAACCAGATTTTAAAGGTGCGCCACGGTCAACGTCACACAGAATCCCGAGAGCAGACGCTCTTTAGTCCGCACTATGTGGTTTTGGTGACGGATCGGACCTTAATCATGGATCATGTGATTATGGAGTTCTTCACAGAGGACCCGACGGCTCTGGGCTGTTCCTTGGTCTTTGTGGAGGACGTGCTGTCCAGCCTGTCGGAGAATGTGCAGACTATTGTCACCATCAAGGACCGCAACAGCGGGGAGCTGGTCTTGGAGGAAGGGGAACTCAGAGCCGTGCCGTTTGCTCTGGACCATTTTCCAGCGGGCTATGACAAGGAAGCCTTGTCCAGACGCTTAGCGCCTCTGAATCACCTGCAGAATCTGAAAGCCTCTATTCCGGAGACGGTCTCTTTCTTGGAGCTTTACGGTGTGGAGACAGTCAGTGAGTTAGGGATTGCCAAACGCTGGGCTTCGCATGCCCCTCACCGGACCTTATCGGTGCCTTTAGGGCTGCGGGGGCAGGAGGATGTGGTGGCTCTGGACCTGCATGAGCAGGCGCACGGGCCGCACGGTCTGATTGCCGGAACCACTGGTTCCGGGAAGTCGGAGCTGATTCAGTCTTATATTTTAAGCTTAGCGGTCAGCTTTCACCCTTATGATGTGGGCTTTCTCTTAATTGACTATAAGGGCGGCGGCATGGCCAACCTCTTTAAAGACCTGCCGCATCTTTTAGGGACCATTACCAATCTGGACGGGGCTCAGTCCAGGCGGGCCTTGATTGCCATCGATGCGGAGCTGAAGCGCCGGCAGCGGCTGTTCAGCCAGTACGGGGTCAATCATATCAATGCCTATCAGAAGCTTTTTAAGGAGGGGGAAGCGAAGGAACCCTTGCCTCACCTCTTTCTCATCAGTGACGAGTTTGCGGAGCTGAAGGCCAACCAGTCGGACTTCATGGATGATTTGGTGTCGACGGCCCGTTTGGGGCGGTCTTTGGGGGTGCATTTAATCCTAGCGACCCAGAAACCGTCAGGGGTGGTCAACGATCAGATTTGGTCCAATGCCCGCTTTAAGATTGCCTTGAAGGTGGCCAACCGTCAGGATTCGACGGAGATGCTCAAGACACCGGATGCGGCGGAGATTACCCAGACCGGCCGGGCTTACTTACAGGTGGGCAACAACGAAGTGTATGAGCTCTTTCAGTCAGCCTGGTCAGGTGCTGCCTATCAGCCGGAGAAGGCGGCACAGGGGATTGCGGACCAGACCATTTATGCCATCAATGCTTTGGGGCAGTATGAGCTTTTAAATCAGGATTTATCCGGTTTAGACGGTGCCCAGAGCATCGAGGAGGTGCCGACGGAGCTGGAGGCAGTGGTGGCTGAAATCGGTTCTGTAGCGGCTAGGGAGCACATTGGTGAGCTGACCAAACCTTGGCTGCCGCCCTTAGAAGAGCGGATTTATGCGCAGGACTTACGGCCGGGTTTCTTTAAGGAACATTGGCAAGAGGAAAAGGCGAGTCTGTCGGCTTTACTGGGCTTTGTCGATTTGCCACGTCTGCAGACTCAGGAAATCATCAGCCACAACTTTGAGCGGCAGGGGAACCTTTTGATTTATTCAGGCCCTGGTATGGGGAAATCTACCCTGCTGCAGACCATGATTATGGATTTGGCTCAGCAGCATACGCCTGAAAACGTCCAGTTTTACCTGTTTGACTTCGGTACCAATGGGCTCCTGCCGCTTCGGCGTCTGCCGCATGTGGCGGACAGTCTGTCTCTGGAAGATACGGAAAAATTACCGAAGTTTATGCGGCGGATTCGTGAGGAAATCGCTCGGAGGAAACGGCTGTTCAGCCGCTACAGTGCGGCAAACATGACCATGTATCGGCAGATGAGCGGCGACCGGCTGCCTTATGTCTTTCTGATGATAGACAGCTACGACAGTTTGAGAGAGGATACCGAAATCGGTCCCAATTTAGAAGGGACGATTCAGAGTGTGGCCCGCGATGGCAGCAGTTTAGGGATTTATGTGGTGATTACCGCCAGCCGTTCAGGGGTTATCCGACCGGCTCTGCTGGCTAATATGAAGAGCCGGCTGATCTTTAAGATGACCGATGAGAATGAGACCAAGACCTTAATGGGCCGTCATGATTACATCATGGAGGACCTTCCTGGCCGCGGCTTGATTCGTTATGATGGTCCGGAGGTCTTTCAGGCGGCCTTGCCTGCACGAGGGGAGGAACATTTTGAGCTGCTGGAGAATCTCCAGAGCTTAGTGGCTCAGATGGACAGCGCTTGGCAGGGCCCGCGTCCGCTTCCTATTCCTGTTGTGCCTGAGAAGCTGACTATGGAAGAGTTTCAAGAAAAGGCAAGTGTTCAGGAAGCTATTGCATCAGGTGAACTTCCAATAGGTTTAGATGTGATGACAGTAGAAAATATTGGGATTACTTTCGATACGCTGAAACAGCTCCTTTTTATCTCTGATAATAACAATGCTCTTGATCAAATAACGACTCACCTATTAGATATTTTTGCTATTTTCTCAAATGTCAAAGTGATGTTGTTAGATAGTGCTGTTCGATATGCCCAATACAGCCATCAGGTCGAAACCTATGTTAGCGATACAGATGAGCTGAAAGATATGAACGAACAGTTAATCTACCAAGTGAAGCACCGTCTAAAAAAACAAAAGAAAGAAGAATGGGCTATTATCATTCCTGATTTAGAAACTTATCTTGCGCTATCCAATGGCACGATAGAGCAATGGCAATTTTTATTGAGGGAAGCTCATAGAGCAGGACTGCGTTTTATTATTGGCGGTCTTTATCCCTATCTTGGACTTAAGGGAGATGCTATTCCAAAAGCCATGCGTCAAGAAGCTTCCCACTTTATTTTAGGTATGCGCTTGGCAGACCAAAATTTCTTAGATAGAGTGTATAATAGTAAAGAACCCCGTTTAGAAGCAGATGAGGTCTATCTGCATAATAGAAAACAATCTGTCAAACTCAAAATCATTAGTCAAGAAGGAGAAAAAATAGTATGACCATACAAAGTGATTCTTTAACAGCAGGTCAGTATGCAAATCAAATTACCAGCTCAGGCTATGGCCTCTCAGGTGTCGGGGAGGCTAGCAAAGACAGCGAGACCACGTTAAGTGGCAATTCTAATGCGCATTCTGCCATTGATTTGGATAATGCGACCAGCGGCCAGTTAGCCTCTGTTTTAAGCAGCTTTGTTGGTTTGGTTCACAGCACGGCCAGTGAGTTTGAGGCTACAGATGCCCTGCTCAGCCAACAGCTTGGGGCGTCTATTCCTGCGACAACATTACCGCCTTCCTCATCAAAAACTGGTGAAAATTTTGTTCTCAATACGCGTTTATTTGGAGGTGAGTAGGATGTCTGAAAAGAAGCGAACTTTAGCTGATGTAGAGCAAGATGAGCAGAAAACAGCCAAATCATTGGAAAACTTGGAAGTTGATGAAAAGCGGCTGGAACGCTTTGAGGAAGCGACAGAAAACAGTTTCGGCGAGACATTAGCGGAATTTAGGTGGTTAGGCGAATCACCGCTGAGCCGACAAGACCGCCAAGATTTAGACGATATGACTTTATCGTACGATCATACGAAACGCTTTGTCAGTGATGATTTGGCAGACTATCATGATAAACTGAAGAAACAGAAGGTTGCCTTAGAGAAAGAGCAAGATAAGCTGTCTGAGGAACGCCAGCGTTTACTTGCAGAAGAAGAAAAAGAAAAGGAGAAATCAGATGGTTAAGATGGCCCTAGGAAGTTCTGACAGCCAAGCGAGTTCGACCAGCAGCGCCTCGGCCAGCCGTATAGACGCCTACCAAACCGCGATAGGGAGTTTGGAGAGTTTTATGGGTGCTGGTAATTTACAGGGAGAAGCCTACAGCAGTGCCAAGAGCTATGCCGGCAATGTCTTAGTTCCCTTGTTTCGAGGGGCTATTCTGTTATCAGAAGGGGTGAATAGCGCCGTTAACCGCCTGCCCTCGGATTATCGAGGGGAAGTCGCCGATGAGAGTCTGGATTCAGAAGTGCTGGAACAAGAGATAGCGACCTATCAAGCGGCCTATAACCGCTCCAGTGAATGGCTTTCCCATGAGATGGCCAAAGAGGTTCTGAGTGAGAGCAGCATATTGCGGGCTCAGCAGTCGATGGCGCGCAACCTGTCAAAGGTTCAGGAGCTTCAGGAGAAGCTGGAGAAACTGATTACCTTTGATGGGAAGTCACCCAGTCTTTTCAGTGAGGTCGATAGCTTATACGCTGCAGTCTCTCAGGGGTTATCTCAGGTTAAGGAAGGATTTTCGTCCTTTTCAGGGAGCTTTAGTCTGCCGCCTAAGTCAGAGATGGCATGGG
>NZ_JBFQEG010000032.1:0-19422 GCF_040930515.1 Streptococcus huangxiaojuni | reverse complement strand
CCGAACCTAGAAAAGGGAAAGTGAGGGGACAGGAAATCTGTATCGTTACCTAGTTACCGCTAGCCGTAAACGACTGAAAGCTTTGTCGCCTTAACAGTCGACCGCACCTTTCTAGTCGTTCTGGCAGGGGTGCGCTGGCGAAATCGGAGATTTCGAGCTTACCGTCATTTTTGCTGTGAGCTTTTAACGGGCTTTGTATCTTGTTAATTGAACACGCCCTAAACGCTGTGCAAAAAAGACAGCCCTCCCTTGAGTCTTTAGTGACTCGGCGGTCAGGCTCCTATTTTTGCTTTGCTCTTTATACGGGCTTTGTATCTTGTTTAAAGGAGGAGTTTATGTCAGATCTATCAGTTAATGCGATTCGTTTTTTGGGGGTTGATGCTATTGAAAAGGCTAAGTCCGGTCACCCCGGTGTTGTCATGGGGGCTGCACCTATGGCTTACAGTCTTTTTACTAAACATCTGCGTATCAATCCTAATCAGCCGGGCTGGCTGAATCGTGACCGTTTTGTTCTTTCAGCCGGTCATGGCTCCATGCTGCTGTATGCCTTGCTGCATTTATCGGGTTTTAAAGACCTGCCTCTGTCGGAACTGAAAGCTTTCCGTCAGTGGGGGTCTAAAACGCCCGGGCATCCCGAATTCGGTCATACTGCTGGTGTTGATGCGACGTCGGGGCCCTTGGGACAGGGGCTGTCAATGGCAGTTGGTTTAGCACAGGCAGAGCGTTTCTTGGCGGCTAAATATAATAAGGACGGCTATCCTATTTTTGACCACTACACGTATGTCATCGCCGGAGATGGTGATTTTATGGAAGGAGTGGCCAGCGAGGCTTCGTCCTATGCTGCTAAGCAAAATCTTGATAAATTGATTGTTCTTTATGATTCTAATGCTATCTGTCTGGATGGTGAAACCAAGGATGCCTTTACTGAGAATATTCGGGCTCGTTATGAAGCTTACGGCTGGCATACCAGTCTTGTTGAAGACGGGAATAATCTTGAAGCGATTGATTTGGCTATTAGTGAGGCTAAGAGCGTTGCTAAACCAAGTTTGATTGAAGTAAAGACGGTTATCGGCTTTGGTGCACCGACTAAAGGAGGAACAAACGCTGTTCATGGTGCGCCGCTGGGAAGCGAGGAAGCTGCTGCAGCCAGAGAAAATCTCGGCTGGTCTTATGCGCCGTTTGATATTCCTGAAGAGGTCTATACTGACTTTAAAGAAAATGTTGCCATGCGCGGCAGTGCTGCTTATGCCGACTGGGAAGACCTGCTGACTGGCTATCGCCAAGCTTATCCGGAACTGGCACAGGAAGTGGATGCTATTATTGCTGGGGATGATCCGGTAACGATACAAGAAGCTGACTTCCCTGTTTATGAAAATGGTTTCTCGCAAGCCA
Source organism: Streptococcus huangxiaojuni (assembly GCF_040930515.1). Taxonomy (NCBI): domain Bacteria; kingdom Bacillati; phylum Bacillota; class Bacilli; order Lactobacillales; family Streptococcaceae; genus Streptococcus; species Streptococcus huangxiaojuni. The sequence continues at coordinate 18,030 of NZ_JBFQEG010000032.1, read as the reverse complement.
GCCGTCTTTCTTCGCAAGATGCCATCAATGCGGCAGCGGCGGTGCTGCCAAACTTCCTTGGAGGCTCGGCCGATTTAGCACATTCCAATATGACTTACATCAAAGCAGATCAACTACAGGATGCGCAGCATCCGCTTGAGCGCAATATCCAGTTCGGGGTGCGTGAATTTGCTATGGCAGCGGTTTTAAACGGTATGGCCCTGCACGGCGGTCTGCGTGTTTACGGCGGGACCTTCTTTGTCTTTTCGGATTATTTAAAAGCTGCTATGCGGCTGTCTGCTCTGCAGGGACTGCCGGTGACCTATGTCTTTACGCATGACTCGATTGCTGTTGGCGAAGACGGTCCGACCCACGAACCGATTGAACATTTAGCAGGTTTACGCGCCATGCCCAACTTAACCGTTTTCCGGCCGGCTGATGCGCGTGAAACACAGGCTGCTTGGCATTATGCTCTGACTGCTAAAAATGGACCGACAGCCCTTGTTTTGAGCCGGCAGAATTTAGAGGTTGAGGCTGGGTCAAGCTTTGCAGCGGTGGCTAAAGGAGCCTATGTTGTTTATGAATCGGATACGGATTTTGATACTATTTTACTGGCTTCAGGGTCGGAAGTGAATTTAGCTGTCCGGGCTGCCAAAGCATTGACCGAACAAGGAGAAAAGGTTCGGGTTGTTTCAGTACCTGCCACTAATCTTTTTGATAAGCAAAGACCTGAATATAAAGAATCCATCTTACCTGATGCTGTCCGCAGGCGGCTGGCCATCGAAATGGCTGCCAGTCAGCCCTGGTATAAATATGTCGGCTTAGATGGGGCTGTGCTGGGAATTGACAGTTTCGGAGCTTCAGCACCGGCTGCCCAAGTGATTGAAGAGTACGGTTTTACTGTTGAACATATTATCAAAGCAGTTCAGCGCTTATAGTTAGATCTGTATTTACAGTTAATCTTTCTGCAATCGGCAGCGTTCTGTTTTTATGCAGAGAAGCTTAAGTCTAGGAGAGGACGACTCCCGTCCTCTCCTTCTTTATGCTTAAATACTTTAAGTTTCTTACTTATCAAAATGCACAATGGCTGATGTCTTGATTATTTAGAAAAATAACATTACAATTAAGGTAGCAATCAAATAAGGCAAAGGAGGTAAAATGGCGCAAACACATTCGAAGAAAGGTCAGGCCCGCTACCAGCAGGTGGCTGTGGGGATAGCCGAGCGTATTGTGGCTGGGAAGTACCGTGTTGGGGAGAAAATAAAATCCCGTTCTACACTGGCCAGCAATTTTAATGTTTCTCCGGAGACAGCCCGCAAAGCCATCAACATTCTGGTTGATTTGGATATTGCAGAGGTCAAGCATGGCAGCGGAGTAACGATTATTTCAAGAGAGCGGGCTCAGGAATTTCTTAAAAATTTTGAAATGACTAATTCCCTCAGTCAGATAAAAAAAGAAATCCGTGCGGGAATCAGTCAGCAGCAAAAAGACTTAAAACACCTGTCAGGTCTGGTCGATAGTTTGATATCACAAAACAGATTTCTCAATAAAAAATTCCCTTTTGAGCCCTATGAACTGCAGCTGGACGCGGACTGTGCCCATTTTGGAATTCCGCTTGACGAGCTGAACCTCTGGCAGGCTACCGGAGCTACTATCATTGCGATTGAACATGGGGGTGAACTGATCCTTTCGCCGGGACCCTATGCTGTTTTAGAGAAACAGGACGCTGTTTACTTTATCGGAGACGAACTGTCTTATTCGCGGATGCAGAATGTTTTTAATTTAGATAGCTGACAGCCCTTTGCGATAAAAATGAGCAACTCTTTGTTATTTTTGTTTTACAATTAAATTTCAGCCCCATTATATGAAGTCGGCAGCCCGCCGGCTTTTTTGCTGAACAGCTGGGCTTGTGTGATAAAAGGAACAAACCGGCAGGCAGCTTTTAGCGATAAGAACTTTCAGCTTTTTAAGAGCCTGTGTCCCCCTGTCTTTCGGTTGACAGAAAGTGACCACATATGATAAAATAAAAATGTTCTGTTGATTCCTACAACAGTTTCTTTTTTTAGAGACAGTTGTTTTGTAACATGGCTCTTTCAAAATAACAAACAGACTTTCCATCATTTTAAGAAAGGACAAATATGGGAAATATTCTTGAAGTTAAACACTTAACTAAGATTTTTGGGAAAAGGCAAAAAGCTGCTCTGGAAATGGTTAAGCAAGAAAAAAGTAAGACGGAGATTCTGGAGAAGACTGGCTGTACAGTCGGCGTTTATGATGCTAATTTTACGGTTAAAGAAGGGGAAATCTTCGTGATTATGGGACTGTCCGGCAGCGGGAAATCCACCTTGGTTCGCCTGCTGAACCGTCTGATAGATCCTTCATCAGGAGATATCTATCTGAACGGACAGGATATTGCTAAGATGAATGCTGCAGAGCTTCGGGATATCCGCCGGCATTCCGTCAATATGGTTTTCCAAAATTTCGGTCTTTTTCCGCATAAAACGATTTTAGAAAATACAGAATATGGTTTAGAGCTGCGCGGAGTTCCTAAGGAAGAGCGGCAGCAGATGGCTGAACAGGCCTTAGAGAATTCTAACTTGCTTGCCTTTAAAGATCAGTATCCCGATCAGCTTTCGGGCGGTATGCAGCAGCGGGTTGGACTGGCACGTGCCTTAGCCAATGATCCGGAAATTCTTTTGATGGACGAAGCTTTTTCGGCTTTAGACCCACTGATTCGTAAAGAAATGCAGGATGAGCTGATTGACTTGCAGGACCGTGTACAAAAAACGATCATTTTTATCACTCACGATCTTAATGAGGCTCTGCGTCTGGGAGACCGTATTGCTTTGATGAAAGATGGGGAAATTATACAGATTGGGACAGGAGAAGATTTTCTGACCCAGCCTGCTAATGATTTTGTCCGTGAATTCGTTGAAGATGTTGACCGTTCTAAAGTTTTGACCGCACAGAACATCATGATTAAGCCGATTACAACTAACGTTGACATTGATGGTCCCAATGTGGCACTCAAGCGGATGGACACTGAAGAAGTCAGTATGCTTTTAGCGATTAACCGCAAACGTAAACTCCTTGGGACTATTACGGCTGAGGCCGCTTATGAAGCCAGAAAAAATAAAACGGCTCTGGCTGACTGTGTGGATCCTGATATTCGGACAATCAGCAAAGACACTGTTTTAACGGATATCCTGCCTTTGATTTATGATTCGGCTGCGCCGATTGCAGTTATTGATAAAGACAGACTGGTCGGTGTTATTATTAAGGGCCGAGTCATTGAAGCTTTGACTAAGCAAGGTCTTGAAGAGGAATAGAAGGGCGAAGGGAGAGAAAGTTGAGTATTTTATTACAAAGTTTGGTAAGTATAGGTCTGGCTAAACTGCCGGTTGCCGATTGGGTTGACCGGATTGTTGACGGGATAACAGATGTTTTTTCAGGCTTTTTCAATGTTCTTCAAGCCATTGGCAGCGGACTTATGGATTTTATATCGGATACGCTGACCTTTATCAATCCTTGGCTGCTGATGGTCATTATTGTAGTTCTGGCATATATTATCTCAAAACGCCGCTGGGGTTTTACGGTGTTAACAGCTATCGGTCTGCTGTACATTTACAATCAAGAACTGTGGGGAGATATGATCAATACCTTTACCTTGGTTCTGCTCTCGAGTATTATCTCTATTGTTATCGGGGTCCCTCTAGGGATTTGGATGGCTAAAAGCGAGGGTGCTAAAAGGGTAATCAATCCTATTTTGGACTTCATGCAGACAATGCCGGCCTTTGTTTATCTTATTCCGGCGGTTGCTTTCTTTGGCATCGGTATGGTACCTGGGGTTTTTGCCTCTGTCATTTTTGCTTTGCCGCCTACCGTCCGTTTCACGAATCTGGGAATTCGTGAGATACCGACAGAGCTGATTGAAGCTTCGGATGCCTTTGGGAGCACCGATGTCCAAAAGCTGTTTAAAGTTGAGCTTCCTCTTGCTAAAAATACAATTATGGCAGGGATTAACCAGACCATCATGCTGTCACTGTCTATGGTTGTAACGGCTTCAATGATCGGAGCACCCGGACTCGGTAACGGCGTACTGTCGGCTCTGCAGCGGGCAGAAGTCGGAGAAGGTTTTGTCAACGGTTTAGCCTTAGTTATTTTAGCCATTGTGATTGACCGCTTCACGCAAAATCTGAGCACATCAAACAGAAGTCAGGCCAAGCAGCCTAGATGGCAGAAATTCATTGCCCCTGTGCTGCTGCTTGCTTTTCTGATTACCGGTGCGGTACAAGCTTTCATAAGCAGTCAGGGAGAGCAAAAGGAGAAGGTGACACTGGCTTATGTAGAATGGGACTCAGAAGTGGCTTCGACCAATGTGCTGGCAGAAGTGCTAAAAGAAGAAGGCTATGCTGTTGAGATTGTTCCTCTGGATAATACAGTCATGTGGAAGTCTGTTGCAGAAGGCAATGTTGATGCTTCTGTCAGTGCCTGGCTGCCGACGACACATGGAGAGCAGTATGCTCAGTATAAGGATCAGCTGGATGATCTAGGGGCCAACTTAAAAGGCACCAGTCTGAGTTTAGCTGTTCCTTCCTACATGAATATCAAGAGTATTTCTGACTTAACGGACCAAGCCAGCTCTGAGATTGTAGGCATTGAGCCTGGGGCAGGAATTATGTCCGGTACAGAAAAAGCGCTTGAGACTTATTCTAATCTTTCCAGCTGGAAGCTGACACCTTCATCGACAGGTGCAATGGTGACCTCATTGGAGCAAGCCATCAAGAATCAGCAGGAAATTGTCATTACAGCTTGGACTCCGCACTGGATTTTCGCCAAGTATGATTTGACCATGCTGGAAGACCCTGAGGGTGTTTACGGCGGCTCCGAAGATATTCATACTATCGCCAGAGAGGGGCTGAAAGGCGATAATGCTAAGGCCTATCAGATTATTGACCGCTTCAGCTGGGATCCAGAGGATATGCAGTCTGTGATGCTGGATATCAGTGATGGCACCTCCCCTTCTGAAGCAGCCAAAAATTGGATTGCCGATAATCAGGATAAGGTCGCTGAATGGACTAAATAGAGACCCGTCAGCGCAGATAAATTTATCAAAAGAGCGAGGGAACAATCGTGATTTCGAAAAACGGTTGTTTCCCCGCTTTTCTGTTTTCAAAAGGGAGTGTTTTCTGTTTTTAAAAACTGCTCTCAAGTTTTGTTATAAATAATTAACTTTTTCTTGACATCAGCAGCATAATGTGATATATTTATAACAGGAATAAGAAACCGGCCTTGTTTAGCTGCCTGTGAAAGCACCGGATAATTTCTACAGTTGTTTTTCTGTTGATAGGAGAGACTGCGCAGTCGCTGTCAAGTGCTTCGCTTAAGCCATTTGCTGGATGTCAGTCCCTTATCAGCACAGTTTGTTTGGTCTAAACCAGCTATTAGAAAGGGTGTTTACTATGAAATCCGTTACCTATTTTATTATTCCTTGGCTGTCTACTATGGGTCTCCTTTGGTTCGTGATGCCTCCATCTCATCCGTCATGGATCAAGCCGCTTGCTCTTTCGGTTGTTATGCTGCTTCAGACTGTCTGCTTTTTTATCATGCTGAAGTTAAGGGTGCTGGACGGGACAAAAGAACAGCAAAAGCGCTATTTTGGTTTAACAGAAAAGCTTTATACCGTTACCATCTTGACAGCCTCTGCGATTTACGTCAAAGGTATTTGGGTGCTTTCGCCAGCGTCGAACCCTGTTTGGATAAAACATCTGTTCTTAGGGCTTGCTTTATTAGTTCTTGTTGGTCTGGCTTTGTATTTTGCTTTTAAGAAAGTTGATGAGTATCTGGACGACCGGTTTTATGCTAATTTAGCAAAAGCGGCCTCGCTAACCCTGCTTTTAATGCTAGTCAGTTTAATGGTTTTGAGTCTTGTGACCTTCTTTGTTCCTTTTGTTCTGACTGCCGGTATGGTTCTCGTCTTTGGTGCGGCCATGGTTTTGATCTTTGATATCGCTTTTTATGCTTTTGAAAAGCGGGGTGGTTAATGTGGCTAATATTCGAACGCATCTTAAAGAACTGCGGAAGTCTCGGAAATTGAGCCAGCAAGAGCTGGCTCAGCTGGTAGGGGTAAGGCGGGAAACAATTGTGCATTTGGAAAATAATCGCTATAATCCTTCCCTTGAGCTAGCTCTTAAAATCGCAGCTATCTTTCAGCTGCCTGTGGAAGACATTTTTCAGCTTAATGAGAAAGAGGACAGCTAAAAAAGATTATGTCCCAGACTGCCTGTCTCTTTTAGAGCTCTTACCATTTGGCTCTAGGGAGATAAAGAGTTTAGAGCTTAAGCCAGAGAGACAGTGTCTTGCCCATTTTCAGCCAGTTACAGACCGCTTCAATTCATTAGACAGAGACTTAAACTTTAAGTTTCTGTTTTTTATTTGTAAATAAATAATAACAGGAAGGGCCTGCTGCCACGATGCTACAGGCAGATTGCAGTGAGGAAAGAAGACAAAACAGCGGCAGGACTTTTGAAAAGACAGGCAGCATGCGGTAGGTCCCAATAGCAAATGCCTGTTGGAAGTGTTATAATAAAGCTATGAAAGATAAGAAGAAAAAATTACTTTTAATTGATGGGTCTTCTGTGGCTTACCGGGCTTTCTTTGCCCTCTACAATCAGATTGACCGCTTTAAAAACCGCTCTGGTCTGCATACGAATGCCATTTATGGCTTTCATTTGATGCTGAATCATTTGCTTGAGCGAGTGCAGCCGACCCATGTTTTAGTAGCCTTTGATGCGGGAAAAACAACTTTCCGGACAGAGATATTTACAGAATATAAGGCCGGACGGGCTAAGACACCGGACGAATTTCGCGAACAGCTCCCTTACATTCGCGATATGCTCAAGGGCTTAGGAATTGCTTCTTATGAGCTAGCAAATTATGAAGCAGATGATATTATCGGGACACTGGATAAGCTGGCTGAAAACGGGGAAAAATATGAGGTGACGATTGTCAGCGGAGATCGCGACCTCATTCAGCTGACAGACAGCAATACGGTGGTTGAGATTTCAAAAAAAGGGGTGGCTGAGTTTGAACAGTATACACCTGTCTATCTTAAGGAAAAGATGGGGATTACTCCTGAACAGTTTATTGATCTTAAAGCTTTGATGGGGGATAAGTCCGATAATATTCCCGGAGTAACCAAGATTGGAGAGAAAACGGGTCTGAGGCTGCTGAGCGATTATGGCAGTTTAGAGGGAATCTATGAGAATCTTGAGAGTTTCAAGGCTTCTAAAATGAAGGAAAACCTCATTAATGACAAAGAACAGGCCTTTCTGTCTAAAAGACTGGCAACTATTGATACGCAGGCACCGATTACTATCGGTCTTGATGATATCCTCTATGATGGCCCCAATACTCAGACTCTGCTCAGCTTTTATGATGAAATGGAGTTCAAACAGTTTAAGGCTGCCCTAGATGGCGAAACTCCTCAAGAAAGCTTTACTGCAGCCTATACAGAAGTCAGCCGTCTGACTGAAGAAATGTTTACAGATGACCAGTATTTCTACTTTGAAGTATTGGGAGAGAATTATCATGTTGAACCAATTATCGGCTTTGCTTGGGGGAATGAGCAGACTATTTATGCTTCAGCTGATTTGACTTTGCTGGAGGATCCGCTTTTCAAAAAGGCACTGTCCCGTCCGATTAAAACCTATGACTTTAAACGCAGCAAGGTTCTGCTCAGCCGTCTGGGAATTGATTTGCCGCAGGCCGCTTTTGACAGCAGGCTGGCTAAGTACTTGCTTTCAACTGTTGAAAACAACGATATTTCAACTATTGCCCGTCTCTACACCGACTTGCCTCAGGAAACAGATACTGCTGTTTACGGCAAGGGAGTCAAGCGTGCTGTCCCTGAAAAAGACAACTTGCTTGCCCATTTAGCCAAAAAAATCAGGGTCCTGCAGGAATCTGAAAAAGTGATGCTGGATAAACTGGCGCAAAATGAGCAGCAGAACTTACTTTTTGATATGGAGCTGCCTCTGGCTGATGTTCTGGCTAAGATGGAAATCGCAGGTATTGCGGTTCAAAAGTCGACCTTGAAGGAAATGGAGTCAGCTAACCAAAAGGCGATTGACGCACTGACTCAGGAAATTTATGACCTAGCAGGAACAGAGTTTAATATTAACTCACCCAAACAGCTGGGAGAGATTCTTTTTGATAAACTTCAGCTGCCTCTGTCCATGACGAAAAAAACGAAAACAGGCTATTCTACAGCTGTTGATGTTTTAGAGCGTTTGGCTCCCATTTCCCCGGTTGTTTCAAAGATTTTGGAATACCGGCAGGTTGCTAAGCTCCAGTCAACCTATATTGTCGGCCTGCAGGATTTTATCCAGCCCGATGGTAAGATACATACCCGCTATTTGCAGGATCTTACTCAGACCGGACGTTTGTCCAGTGTCGATCCTAATTTGCAGAATATTCCTATCCGCTTAGAGCAGGGACGGCTGATTCGTAAGGCCTTTGTGCCTGATGAAAAAGATGCGCTGCTGCTAAGTTCTGATTACTCGCAGATTGAACTGCGGGTTTTAGCCCATATCTCACAGGATGAGCATTTAATTGCTGCTTTTAGGGAAGGGGCTGATATCCATACTTCAACGGCCATGCGGGTCTTCGGTATTGAAAAGGCAGAAGAGGTTACCCCCAATGACCGCCGTAATGCTAAGGCTGTCAATTTTGGGATTGTCTATGGTATTTCGGATTATGGTTTGGCTAATAATTTGGGAATTCCGCGGAAACGAGCTAAACAGTACATTGATACTTATTTTGAACGTTATCCTGGGATTAAGCACTATATGGAAAGTGTGGTACGTGAAGCCAAAGACAAGGGCTATGTCGAAACCCTCTTTAAACGGCGTCGGGAGCTTCCTGATATCAATTCGCGCAACTTCAATATTCGAAATTTTGCGGAACGAACAGCCATTAATTCACCTATTCAGGGCAGTGCAGCTGATATTTTGAAGATTGCTATGATTAATCTGGATCGGGCCTTGGAGGCCGCTGGTTTACAGAGCAAGATGCTGCTGCAGGTCCATGATGAAATTGTTCTGCAGGTACCAAAAGATGAACTGGAAACAGTCAAAAACTTGGTTAAGCAAACGATGGAAACCGCCATTGAGCTGTCTGTACCTCTGGTTGCTGATGAAAGCGCCGGTCAGACTTGGTATGAAGCGAAGTAAGGTTCGTTTTCTTTGACTGCGTATGGATCAAAGACGCACAGGCGGCAGAAACGATGGTCCGTAAGGCTGATTCATCACGGACCGAAGAAACAGCGAAAATAAAAAGGAGAATCTTTATGGCTGAGAACCGAGCTGAGAATCTTGATGTTGAACGAAAAAAGGACTGGGAACGGTTGTTGATAAAAGAAATGGTTTTGGATATGCGGGAAAAGGTCAGACAGGTAAAACTGGACAGTTACAAGAAGACAAGAAAGACTGTTTTTAGAACGTATTATGAAACCATTCCGGCTATTCAAAAGATAATGGCCTATGCCCAAAGCACGCAAAATGAGGCTTTAGGCAGACAGGTTCTGGAAGCACAAGGGCATATGACTAAGATAATAGCTGACCTTGATGAGACTCTGGATCAGCTCAGCAGGGAAAAGTATCGGCTGGAAGAAGAGCAGGGCTATATTGGCTTCCAAAAAGAAAAATTTCTGAAAGAGGAAAATGTTACCTTAGAGATGATGGCAGCTCTTAGGAAAAAGCCAAAATCTGACAGCAAAAACTGAACACGGCCTAAGAGCTGTGGGAAAAAGATGTGGCTAAGTTTAGAATTGATTTCAAGTTAGCTAGCCGTAAACGTCTGAAAGCTTTGTTGCCTTAACAGTCGACCGCACCTTTCTAGTCGTTCTGGCAGGGGTGCGTCTGCGAAATCAAAGATTTCGGACTTACCACCTTTTTGCTTTACTCTTTAAACGGCCTTTGTATCTTGTTTGAACTGAACACGGCCTAAGAGCTGCGGGAAAAAGATGTGGCTAAGTTTAGAATTGATTTCAAGTTAGCCAGCCGTAGACGTCTGAAGGCTTTGTCATCCTGCGGCCGACCGCACCCTTCTAGTCGTCCTGGCAGAGGTGCGCTGGCGAAATCGGAGATTTCGAGCTTACCGTCATTTTCCTTTTGCGTTCTTAACGGCCTTTGTATCTTGTTTGAATTGAACACGCCCTAAACGCTGCGGGAAAAAGATGTCCTGACTTAGAATCTAGCGATTCGTCAGTCAGTCCCCTATTTTCCTTTTGCGTTCTTAACGGGCTTTGTATCTTGTTTGAACTGAACACGGCCTAAGAGCTGTGGGAAAAAGATAAAATTTCCTAGAGTCTTAGCGACTCTTCGTCAATTTTCCTATTTTTGCTTTGCTCTTTTAACGGCCTTTGTATCTTGTTTATAGGAGGATGTTATGGATTATATTTTTCAAAATCCTGATTCACAGGTGATTAAAGACTATTTACAGAAGGCTAAGACAATCGCTGTTGTCGGTTTGTCCAGCCGGAAAGAGACTGCCGCTTATCAAGTGGCACAGGTCATGCAGCAGGCAGGCTACAAGATTGTTCCGGTTAATCCTAGGCTGGCTGGGGACGAAATTTTAGGTGAGAAAGTATATGCTGCCTTGCAGGATATACCGGAACATGTGGATATTGTTGATGTTTTTCGGCGCAGTGAATTTCTGCCGGATGCAGCGCGTGATTTTTTGGCCACTGACGCTGATGTTTTTTGGGCTCAGCTGGGTTTGCAAAGCAAAGAAGCTGAAGAGATTCTGCGGGCTGCCGGCCGTGATAATATTGTTATGAATAAGTGTATCAAAATAGAGTATCAAACTCTTCTCGCTTAAAACTTCAAATAAGTGTGCAGCTGTTTGCCATTTCAAAAGAAGGCTTTGACCCTTAGGGGACTTGTCTGTTTTGTGAAGTTTTAGACGGAATGCTTTTGCTCTGCGCTGTCATTTTAATTTATGAAAGTTGAAATAAGGAGATACAAATGGATTTCCATTCTCATAACCATCAAGCTTTGGATGCTTATGAAAATGTTTTAATGCATCTGAAGGAAAAACATATTCGTATTACTCAAACGCGCAAGGCTGTTATTGCTTATATGGTAAACAGTCAGGAGCATCCCAGTGCGGATACTGTCTATCATGACCTCCTGCCGGACTATCCTAATTTAAGTCTGGCGACTGTCTATAATAATCTCAAACTGCTGGTAGATGAGGGCTTTGTTTCTGAGCTGAAATTGAGTCAGGACAGCACCGCCTATTATGATTTTATGGGTCACCAGCATTTAAATATCGTTTGTGAATCCTGCGGGAAGATTACAGATTTTATGGATGTCGATGTTTTAAAAATGCATCAAGAAGTCCACGAGCAAACCGGCTATCAGGTGACCAAGGCGCAGTTAATACTCTATGGAATCTGCCCGGACTGTCAGGCCAAGAAAAAGAAAGAGCAGTCAGCTCAGCAATAAACTGTTTTAAAAAAATGCCGTACAGTGTAGAGGGTTGGGACTTTTCCGGCTCTTTTATTTTTAAGGCCATGACAGAATAGAATTTTTTTGATAAAATTTATAAGGCTTACTTATATAGTAGAGGAGACTCGAATTATATCATACATGGCAGGTTGGTATTTATTCTGTCTTATTTGGATAGAATAAAAAGTAACCTCTATCAGTACACAAGGAGAAAAAATGTCAGTTCAGCCGATTCAGTACCGTTTGATAAAAAAAGAAAAACACACAGGGGCCCGGTTGGGAGAAATCATTACCCCGCACGGTACTTTTCCGACACCAATGTTTATGCCCGTAGGAACACAGGCTACAGTTAAAACGCAGTCCCCTGAAGAATTGAAGGAGATGGGTGCCGGTATTATTTTGGCTAATACTTATCACTTATGGCTGCGGCCTGGAGATGATTTAATTGCCAAGGCTGGCGGGCTGCACCAGTTTATGAACTGGGACCAGCCTATTCTTACTGACAGCGGCGGGTTTCAGGTTTATTCCCTGGCTGACAGCCGCAATATTACTGAAAAAGGGGTGACCTTTAAAAACCATCTCAATGGAGCAAAGATGTTTCTTTCACCGGAAAAAGCGATAGCTATCCAGAATCATCTGGGCTCCGATATTATGATGTCTTTTGATGAGTGCCCGCAATTTTACCAGCCCTATGAGTATGTGAAGCAGTCCATTGAGCGTACCAGCCGCTGGGCTGAGCGCGGGCTGAAAGCACACAGCAGACCGCAGGAGCAAGGCTTATTTGGTATTGTTCAGGGTGCCGGCTTTGAAGATTTGCGCCGTCAGTCCGCTAAAGACTTAATCAGTTTAGACTTTCCGGGTTATGCAGTCGGAGGGTTAGCTGTTGGGGAATCTCATGAAGAGATGAATGCGGTTCTTGATTTTACAGCTCCCCTGCTTCCCGAAAACAAGCCGCGTTATTTGATGGGGGTGGGAGCGCCGGACAGCTTAATCGATGGTGTTATCCGCGGAATCGATATGTTTGACTGTGTGCTGCCTACGCGTATTGCCCGCAACGGAACTTGTATGACCAGTCAGGGCCGGCTGGTTGTCAAGAATGCCCAGTATGCCGAAGATTTCGGACCGCTTGATCCGGACTGTGACTGCTATACCTGCAAAAATTACAGCAGAGCCTACATACGCCATCTGCATAAGGCAGATGAGACCTTTGGACTGCGCCTGACCAGCTATCACAATCTTTACTTCTTAGTTCAGCTGATGCAAAAGGTCCGTCAGGCTATCATGGATGACAATCTGCTGGATTTTCGGGCTGATTTTATCGAGAAATATGGTTACAACCGTTCCAAACGCAATTTTTAACTATCGGGAAAGAATAGAAATAAAGCAGAGACAGCTCTCTTAACTTCCTTATGAGAGAGCTGTCTCTTTTTAGCCTTATTGTCAGAAGTTTTAAAACAAAATTAATATTTAAAACATATTGTCTTTCCCTTATAAGTAGGTTATAATTGATAAAGGTATATTGCTTTTATATATCATATTATTTTAAAAATCTAAGGAGATTTGGGTTATGAAGTTGAAATTTCTAGGCCTGTTTTCAGTCTTGGCTGTGCTATACGGCATTTTTTTAGCTCAGCCTGCTGTTAAGGCTGCAGAAATAACAGATTACAACAATGCAGCTACGCTTTATTATGATCCGGAAGCTACCAATATTGAAATTACTTCTGCAACAGCAGAGGTGGTTGTTCAATCCGGGGTCTACCTCAAATTAGTCAATAATATTGAATTTCCGGATTCTGTGACAATCAATGAGGGGGATACTTTGACCATCACCCTGCCGGACGAATTTGCTTTGGTGACCAGCACTTCTTTTCCCATCACTACAGCAGATGGTTCCACTGTCGGAACAGCTCAGGCTGATGCAGCCTCTAAGACGGTAACAGTTACCTTTACGGACCACTTTTCTAAAGTTCCGGAAAATAAAAAGATGTCCTTTGAGATCACAATTTTGGCTGACAGAGGAAAAAATACTGATGGTGAAACCACTGTATCATTTGGCGGCGTGACGTTTTCTTATACTTATAAAAATGAAGAAGGCGAAGCCGGTGATTATGAGATGAAATACGGCTATCAGGCTCAGGAAGATGCAGGGATCGTAAAGTGGCGTGTCGTTTTAAATGCTACGCAGGACATGATTCGTGACATGACCATCTCAGATGTCTTTGGCGAAGGGCAAACTTTGGTGCCGGGAAGTCTGCGTGCTGTCCGCTATGAGACGCAGCCAACCAAAATTCGCTCAGAAGAGCATTTGCTGACTTTAACACCAATTGATAATTTCACTGATAAAGCTGTCTTTGATTATGATAACAGCGGAGGTATTACCGGTTTTACCATTCCTTTCGGGGATAATTACAACTGGGCCATGTATATTGAATATTCAACCTACCTGCCGGATAACACCCCGGCCGGAGCTATTGTCAATAACACCCTGTCATGGTCTGCTTCTAATTTTGATACACGCAGTGTTGAAGCCTTAGTAAGACTGCAGACAGCTTCCGGAACAGCTTCTTCTGAAAAGTCTGAGCAAGTGGTTTTGCGGGCAACTAAACTCTTAAACGGGAAAGAACTGACAGATGGGGAGTTCACCTTTGAACTCTACTCAGCAGAAGATTTAACAACTCCTATTCAAACTACAACAAATGCAGCAGATGGCTCCGTGACGTTTTCAGCGATCACCTATTCGACTGCAGGAACTTACCAATATGTCATCAAGGAGAAAAATACCTCTGCAGACCGTATCACTTATGATTCATCAGAGTACAGGGCAACTGTAACGGTTACTGATGAAAATGGTGTCAAAATGGGGGCTGTTGCCTACGATGCTGAACCGGTATTTACTAACAGCTACGCAGAGACAACCACAACTTCTCCGACCACAACAGAAAGTTCGGTTACCAGCACAACCTCTTCCTCTGCAACAACAGCAGCAAGTACGACTGAGGAAACTGTCACAACCGATCCGACGACTGCAGTTTCTGTTGCAACAACGGAAACAACCAGTCAACCGACAACATCGGTAACAACTGCTGAAGAGTCAGAGACTAGCCAAGAAACGTCAACCGATCCGGCAGCTGTTTCTACCAGTTCGGACCCTTCATCTCCTACATCAGCAAATAATCAAGCCAAAACAGATAAGAGTTCGAAAAAACTGCCAAATACAGGAGAGCAAGCCGGAATTTTCCTGACAGGCTTAGGAATCGTGATTTTGGCCATCAGCGCTCTGTTCTTCTTCCGCCGTAAAAAATAAGCCAAACGGCTCCATCTTGTAATCTCTTAGCAGACAGATAAAACTCAACATCTGTCTCAGTCCAAAAGCTAACCAGCATAAATACAGCAGCCTTGAAATACAATTTCAGGGCTGCTTTTTCTTCTCACTTATGCTTAAATTTTCATTTGCTGGCAAAGGTCACTTACTTTTTTGAAACTGCCATGCTAAACTGATAAAAAAATTAAAACGAATGAACAATGTTATCTCAAACAATAAGGAGCAGGCTATGGCTAAAAGGAAAAAGTTAAGCAGACCGGCTAAAGTCTTTTGGGGACTGCTGGCTGTGGTTCTCATCGCTATTACAGGAACTTGGGGGTATAATCGTTATATGGCAAGAGAAAAAGTGAATCAGCTTTATCAGCACGGCTTTCAGTTGCTGGAGGAACAGATAGCCACTTATATTAAAGAGAACTATTCCGGTATCAGTAAAATCGAGTTCTCACCGATTTATATAGACGGTGATGACCGTTTTACGGTTAGGGCGGCTTATACAGTTCCTATCATTTACGATAAAGAAGGGAATGAGGCACAGTTTGGAAGTCAGATAAATCATTTCGCTCATTCCAGATATGGGCTTCTCAATTATCTGTGGATAGACTGGGATATTTACGGGACAGAAATGATAGAGCTGGCTAACCAGTCCGGAGATTATGTCGAAGTGACCTACGGAGACAGCCTGCCGGAGGATACGAAATGGACAGATAATGAGGATATTGACAGCAATATTGAAGCCCTAGTAAATATAGGAAAGCTGAAAAGGATAGAAAAATCAGCTCAAGGCAGTCCGTCGGCTGAAGTCCGCTATAATGTGACATTTAAGAAGGGGATACTTAAATATGACACTGACAGATAAAAAGATACAGAGTTTGCAGGATGTTGTGAAGGATTACACTTCATATAAAGAAGGAGAGACATTTAAAGTCCCTAAAACCAATGAGTATTACCAAGTGGTTAACAGTATAGATGAGACAACTCAGGCTTTAGCTGTAGCTCCGGTTTATTCAGATGGTCAAGTAGACTACAGCCAAACGGCTATCGTTGTGGCAGGGGCCTAAAAATGCTGACAAATGGTACTTGTTTTTTCAGTATTACTATGCTATACTAATGAAAATTAAAACGAATTATCTACAGGGAACAAGGAGCAGGCTATGGCTAAAAAGAAAAGGTTAAGCAGACCGGCAAAGATTTTCTGGGGACTGCTGGCTGCTGTTCTCATCGTTATCACTGGAATTTGGGGGTACAATCGTTATATGGAACAAAAGAAGATTGATAATTTATATAAGCATGGTTTTAAACTTTTAGAGGAACAAACAGCACTCTATATAAAAGAAAATTATTCCGGGATCAGTAAAATTGAATTTTCTCCTATTTTCATTGATGGAGATGGGAAATTTACGATGTTAACAGCTAATGTTGTTCCTGTTGTATATGATGAAGAAGGAAGTCGAGTTATCCTTGGCAGAAAAGTTAAGAAAACTCACTATTCTAATTATGGAATGCTTGAGGGGCTGCTTTTAGATTTTGATTTTGAGGGGAACGAGGTTATTCAAATAGCAGGACGAGAAGGAAAAATGATAGAGGTGCAACAATATCAGCATTTGCCAGCAGAAGCACAATTGAAAGAAAGTCAAAAAATTGATGAGAATATACTTGCCTTGATAGAAGACGGACAATTAAAAGGGGTAGAAAAAACCTCTGAGGGCAGCCCGAATGCTGAAATAATTTATAATCTAGACATCGAAAAGGGAGAGTATTGGAAATGGCACTAACAGATCAAGATATTCAGGGGATTCAAAAACAAGTAAAGCCAGTAAGCAAAGACGTGAGTAAAGAAATTGGTGATACTATTAAAGTTAATATCGTAGATTCCGAAGGCAATATAACTGGAACAAAATCATATGAAATTGTAAATAAAACAAATGGTACAACTGAAGCTCTCGCTGTAGCTCCTGTTAATAATAAAGAAACAGACTACAGCCAAACGGCTATCGTTGTGGCAAGGACATAAAAATAATGACAAAGGTCACTTGCTTTTTTGAAACTGCTATGCTATACTGATAAAAATTAAAACGAATGAACAGTACTGTCTCAAAAGAGAAGGAGCAGGCTATGGCTAAAAAGAAAGGTTTAAGCAGACCGGCTAAAGTGTTTTGGGGACTGCTGGCTGCGGTTTTCATCGCCATCACAGGAATTTGGGGGTATAATCGCTATATGGAAAAGAAAAAGGTTGACCAGCTTTACCAGCACGGCTTTCAGTTGCTGGAGGAGCAGATTGCCACTTATATTAAAGAGAATTATTCCGGTATCAGTAAAATCGAGTTTTCACCGATTTTTGTGGATGGAGACGGACGCTTTACGATTATGACAGTTGATGTTGTTCCTGTCGTTTATGATAATTATGGAAATAGAAGTTTGTTGGGGACTAAGGTTGGAAATACTAGCTATGGAGGCTATGGGGTAAATGGTGGAGTTATTCTTGATTTTGATATTAGTGGCAACGAAATAATCTATTTAGAAGATTTTGATAATGATAAGGAAATAGAAGTTTCTAATGATACCCACTTACCTGATAAAGCAAAGCTCCTTTCTAGCAAGAAAATTGATGATAATATGGCTGCCTTAATTGAAGATAAGCAGTTAAAGGATGTCACAAAATCTACTGAGGGAAGTCTTGAAGCTGAAATTATTTATAATTTGGAAATTAAAGAGGGAGAATATTGGAAATGGCGTTAACTGATGAAGAAGTTAGAGACCTTCAAGAAATTATAAAAAAGGAATCCAGTACTAAAGAAGGGGGAATTATAACTGATAAAGTAGGGAGATCTTACCAAGTGGTTAACAGCATAGATGAGACGACCCAGGCTTTGGCTGTTGTTCCGGTGGACAATAGTAAGGGCGATAATCCGGATTACAGCCAAACGGCTATCGTTGTGGCGGGGACCCAGCCCGGGCTTAATGAATCGACCAAGAATGCTGTCGAGGCCAGCGGGGTTTTCGGCCTGACTGACGGGCAGCTGACCGCTCAGACCGAAACGATTGACCAGTTTTATCAGGAGACGGTGAAAAAGCTGGAAGTGCATAACGGTACAGTCTCCAACATGTCCGGCTTCAGCCAGTCCGGCCCTGGTGTGGCTAAAGTCGGCGCCAAATACCAAGTGCCAAAGATTACCAACTTCACAGACTGGGCGGCAGCCCAAGCGGTAAAGAGCGGTG
>NZ_JBFQEG010000002.1:0-257713 GCF_040930515.1 Streptococcus huangxiaojuni | reverse complement strand
CATTTCATTTGGAAGGTCTCCTTTCAATTGGATTTGGAAGTTTTCTTGACTACTGTAAGGTTCCCCAGAAACACCTTGTACCAACAGCCTCGCATAAGAGAATTCTAGTCACTGGCTCAGCTGCCGCATGTACCCTACTAGGTACAGAAGTGAGTGTCGTGGAAACAGCTAGTGTGTTGGAAGTAGGGACAAGGCTTGGGTAACAGACTTTAAAATGAAGTCTAAGCAACAAGGAGAGAAAGAAACAACCATGAGTCCATTCCATGACTCTATTGTTCTGGAAAACCTTGCAATAGTCAAGCTATAAAATTGTTAACACTTGGGATTGAAAATCCCCATAAACTTATTTTACGAGGAGAAGTATCATGGGAACTGAAATAGTACAACAAACAGTTGATTTTTACAGTGCATTTTCTATTGTACTTATCGCTAGTGCTTTAGTTATAGCTCTGAGCCTGTGGTATAAATCCGGAAGGTAATAGGCTATAATATAAAGTGAGAAGGAGAGTAAGTATGCTGCTAGAAATTAATCATTTAAAAAAAGTTTTTCGAACACGTTTTTCTAAAGAGGCGACTCATGCCTTACAAGATGTCGATTTTAAAGTTGATCGTGGTGAATTTATTGCTATCATGGGAGAGTCCGGTTCAGGTAAAACAACTCTCCTCAATATTCTTGCTGCTCTTGAAAGACCGACAGACGGGACAGTTATTTTAAACGGTGAGAATATTACTAAAATCAAAGAAAATCGACTGGCTGATTTTCGCCTGAAAAATCTGGGTTTTGTTTTTCAGGAGTTTAATCTCTTAGATACCTTATCGGTAAAAGATAATATTTTCTTACCCCTAGTATTGGCCAGAAAAAATTATCAGGAAATGGAAGAACGCTTAGCGCAGATTGCGCCTAAACTACACATTCAAGATTTACTTAAAAAAAGGCCTTTTGAACTTTCGGGCGGGCAAAAGCAAAGAGTAGCTATCGCCCGGAGTTTAATTGCCAGTCCCCAAATTCTATTAGCGGATGAACCCACAGCAGCCTTGGACTATCGCAACTCTGAAGATCTTCTCAATCTTTTTGAAGTGATAAATGCAGATGCTCAGACTATTCTTATGGTTACTCACTCTGCAAATGCTGCCAGCCATGCCAAGCGTGTGCTTTTTATCAAAGATGGCCGTATTTTCCACCAAGTCTACCGCGGAAATAAAAGCAACCAAGAATTTAATAAGGATATTTCGCTTGCAATGAGTGTGCTTTTGGGAGGTGAATAGAGATGTTTTATATCAAATTAGCTCTCAATAACCTTAAACAGTCATTCAGACAGTTTGCTCCTTTCTTTTTAGTCAGCGTCACAACTTTTATTTTCAGCAATATCACATTTTTAATTATGACCAGCCCAACAGCTGAATCGATGGGCACAGGTGCCATTGCCTTGGGACTTGCTTATATTGTCCTTGCGCTGTTTTCTGCAGTTTTATGCCTGTACAGCTATAATTTTTTGCTCAAGCAGCGCTATCAGGAATTCGGGCTTTATAATATTTTGGGTATGAACAAAAGGCAGATTACTTGGCTGTCTACGCTGGAGCTGGTTATCATTTATTTGGTAACAATTATATTGGGATCACTGTTCAGCGCTGTTTTGTCAAACATTTCTTATTTGATATTTGCTAAACTAGTCCAATATGATAAACTTAACTTTTCTATCAATCCTGTCGCTTTTATCGTTACTATTTTCTTATTTGCGGCTATTTTTCTCTTTTTAGAGTTCGTTAATATCGTAAGGATTCGCAGGACTTCAGGGCTCAACCTATTTGGCAACCAGAATCAGGGAGAGCGTGAGCCAAGAGGCAACATTATTCTTGCTCTAGCCAGTCTTGCTGCAATCGGCTATGGCTATTATTTATCTGTTACTTCGGGTGATTTAAGTGCTTTGGTCGGCATCACACGTTTCTTCCAGGCCATCATAGCTGTTATTTTCGGGACCTATCTTTTTTATATCAGCTTTATCACTTGGTATCTCAAATTTCGGCGTAAGAATAAAAAATATTTTTATAAACCCGAACATTTTGTCAACACCTCCCAAATGATTTTCCGTATGAAACAGAATGCAGTCGGTCTCGCTAATATCACACTTTTAGCAATTATGGCCTTTGTGACCGTTTTTTCAACAGTCGCTCTTTATGGCAATAATGAAAACCTGGTTAGGATGCGGTACCCTAAAAATTCTCTGGTTGAAATTCGAGATGTCATTGATCGCCAAGATGCCCAAACTATTCTGGCAAAAGATGTCATAGCACCTTTGCAGGAAGAACAGGGGACTTTCAGCAAACCGTTTCAGCAGTACCTCATGACAAGCTTTGCAATTCCTTATGATAAAAGCCAAGATACAGTCACCCTGAATCAGGAATTTGTTTCTCAAGCCATAACTGCAATGAGACTAAATAATGTAGGCGATCTGCTTGTTGTAACTCAGGATGATTTTAGGGCTTTAGGAAATGATCTGCCTGTTTTATCACAAAATCAGGTTGCTTTTCACGATTATAATCAGCAGCAACTAAACCCCTACCATTTTAAAAATCTGGACTGGTTTGGAACCAATTATGATAACGTCTATCAGATTAAAAGTGTTAAAAATATGCAGGAAATAAACAGCGCTATTCCGACAGGCCTCTTAGTGGTTGCTGATGATAACCAGCTTGAAAAAATGCGATCAGCTTACAATCAATTTACCGATTATCCTTCAACTTATGACTATATAGCTTTAGCTGATCTCAATAAAGAAGAACAGCAGATTTTAGAAAAAAAATCCCAGCAAAATAACGGTGTTTTAACGGTTTACGAAGAAGGAGCAGCAGAGGGAGGAGTTGCCTTATTTTCAACTGATTCAAATTTTCGAGACGAAACTATGAAAATGACCGGCGGTTTTCTTTTTACAGGCTTTCTGCTCGGTATCGCCTTCTTGCTTGGAGCTGCCTTGATTATCTATTATAAACAGCTTTCTGAAGGTACACAGGATAAACAGGCTTATAAAATCTTACAGGAAGTCGGTATGAGTTTAAAACAGGTTAAGAAAACAATTAACTCGCAAATTCTTCTGGTCTTCTTCCTGCCTTTGTTTATCTCGGTTGTGCATTTCATCTTTGCACTGCCGATTCTAAAAAAACTGCTTTTGCTTTTTGGAGTACAGGGAGATCAGTTTATGTACACTGTCGGCATTCTAACAGTCTTAGGTATCTTTATTATTTACTTTATTATTTACAGACTGACCAGCCGAACCTATTACAGAATTATTGAAAGATAAGTTATATACATATCTCATATGTTGGAAGGAGGTGATACCCTTTAATAACTGTTTCATAAGAAAAGATAAGACAGTATGAAATAGGACATGGCCATCAAGCTTTGGCTTTTGTCCTGTTTCTTTTTTTGATACAATAAAATTATGGATACACAAGAGACAATCTATATTATCGAAGACGACCCAACCATTGTTCATCTGCTCAAAGCCCATCTTTCCAAAACTTACCGTGTTTTTAGCGTTACCAACTTTCGGGCTATAAAACAGGAAACTGAGGAGATAAAACCTGACCTTATCCTGATGGACATTACTTTGCCTTATTTTAACGGTTTTTACTGGACCACAGAAATCCGCAAAAATATGACTATGCCCATTATTTTTATTTCATCAAGTGATGATGAAATGGACACAGTGATGGCTCTGGATATGGGAGGAGACGATTTTATCTCAAAACCTTTTTCTTTAACTGTTCTGGATGCTAAAATTGCTGCCTTTTTGCGCCGTGCACAGCAATTCGCAAGAAATGATAACTATTCCCTGGGTGACTTCACACTAAGCCGCGACGGTATTTTGTCAAATGGCAAAGACCAGATTTCTTTGTCTCCGACTGAGAATAAAATCTTAACCATCCTTTTTGCTCATCATCAGCAGGTTGTTTCTAAAGATGAACTGCTTGAGAAACTTTGGGAAAATGAAAATTTTATTGATCAAAATACTTTAAGTGTCAATATAACACGGCTGCGAAAGAAGGTGCAGCCCCTAGGTTTTGATCATATTCATACTGTAAGAGGAGTAGGCTATTTACTTAAATGATATGGAAATTTTTTAAAGAATACCGTCTTTGGTACAGCCTTTATGCAATCATGTCGGCTCTCTATTTTTTGATGTTTTATTTGTACCGCCTTCCCTTATCTTATTTTGTCAACAGTTTAGTTTTAAATCTCACTTTACTGATTCTGGTTACGATTTGGCAGTATAATAAATTTAAGCAGAAGCTCAATATTTTACATCATTTTATTTATGTAGAAGAATTAAAAGAATTGAGGAGCCCATCAGAAAGAAGCTATCAGGCTCTGATTACTAAGCTTAAGGATAAAGAAAGCGAAGAATCATTTGCTGCTAAAGCAGAAATGGAAGAATGGCAGAGCCTCATCAAAATGTGGTCCCATCAGATGAAAGTGCCCATTTCTGCTTTATCGCTTATGGCTCAAACGGATCATCTCGAAAGCAATGAAGTCCAGCAGCAGCTGATGAAACTGCAAAATTATCTGGACAGCTTCTTGACCTACATGAAATTCAGTCAAAACAAAGATGATTTTCGATTTGAAGAGGTTTCAGTATCGTCTCTGATCAGAGAGATTATTAAAAAGTACCGTATCACATTTTTGGCTAAGAATTTATCTGTCACTATTCAAGGAGACTGGCTTTTAAAAACGGATAAAAAATGGCTGAGTTTTGCGCTTTCGCAGGTATTGGACAACGCGATAAAATATTCAAAAGATAGCAGCAGTATTGATGTTCTTATCACAAATAACAGTGTCACAGTAGCAGACAAAGGCATCGGTATATTAGATGAGGATCTGCCACGTCTTTTTGAAGAAGGTTTTACCGGCTATAACGGCCATAAGCATCAAAAAGCAACAGGCTTGGGGCTTTATATGACTAAACAAATCTTAGAAAATTTAAATTTGACGATTGAAATTACCAGTCAAATTGACAAGGGAACAGATGTCATTATCTCTAAAGCTACTAAAGACAATGATGATAAGTCATAACTTTCTTATTTTATGAAAGGAAGCCTATCCTCTGCCTAGTCAGGAGCTTGTGAAAACAAATATATTGTAAGAGTCTAGGATAAAAATCTCAGGCTCTTTTTTTAATCCAAGAGATAAATTTAAAAATAGCTGTCAATTAATGGACTTTTGGGCGGAAAAAGTGTATAGTAATGTTAGTTAATAAACTAACAATAGTCAATATAGCAGTTTGGAGTAACCACAGTCGGACAGCTGTGGACCCGTCAGCTAAATAAAGCTTAATGGCGGTGAAATAAAGCCGACTTGGAAGGGGATTGATTACATGGGGTATTTTGATTACTCGCAAGAGCCAAAATCAGACATTGCCTTTGTCGATATGAAATCTTTCTATGCCAGCGTGGAATGTGTGGCGCGGCATTTGCACCCCTTGAAAGCCTCTCTATGTGTTATGAGCAGAGCTGAAAATGCCAGCGACCTAATTTTATCTGCTTCGCCTATGTTTAAAAAGGTATTCGGCCGATCGAATGTCAGCAGAGCTTATGACCTGCCTTTTGATGTCCGCACACGTCAGTTTTCTTATTATAATGCTAAGCGGCAGGGGCTGCCGACAACACCCGAATTTATAAAATACATAGAGGATTGGGCTAAAGTAACCTTCATTGTTCCGCCGCGGATGGATAGCTATATCGAAAAAAATATTGAGATTCAGCATATTTTTCAAAATTATGCCAGCCCTGAGGATATTCTGCCTTATTCTATTGATGAAGGTTTTATTGATTTAACGTCATCTTTGAATTATTTTGTTCCTGATAAGGCTATCAGCAAAAAGGAAAAACTAGAGCTGATTTCAGCTGATATTCAAAAGGCTATTTGGCGGAAGACAGGTATTTATTCCGCAGTTGGCATGTCGAATGCCAACCCTTTGCTGGCTAAACTGGCTCTTGATAATGAGGCTAAGAAAACCAAAACCATGCGTGCAAATTGGTCATACAGCGATGTTGAGAGTAAGGTCTGGGCTATTCCCAAGATGAGCGATTTCTGGGGAATCGGCAACCGTATGGAAAAGCGTTTGAATAAGCTGGGGATTTTTTCGATCAGAGAACTGGCTAATTTTAATCCTGATATTTTAAAAAAAGAACTTGGCATTATAGGTGTGGATCTCTTCTTTCATGCCAATGGTATTGATGAAAGCAATGTCCATCAGCCCTATAAAGCGAAATCTAAAAGTTTAGGCAATTCACAGGTTTTGCCTAGGGATTATTGTAAACAGGCCGATATCGAATTGGTTTTTAGAGAAATGGCTGAACAGGTAGCTGTTCGGCTGAGAAAGGCGCATAAAAAAGCGACTAAGGTAGCGATTTTTATCGGCTTTTCAAAAGCAGAGCATAGAAAACACATTCAAGCACAGATGAAAATCGATCCGGCTAACAATACTGAGCAGCTAATCGCTCATGTCTTAACATTAGTCCGAAAAAAATACAAGGCGGGAGCCGTCAGGCACATCAGCGTATCTTATGCAGGCTTAGTTGATGATTCTTACAGCTTGATTTCCCTTTTTGATGACCTTGAAACAATAGAAAAAGAAGAAAGGCTCCAGTCAGCGATTGATACCATCAGAGCTAAATTCGGCTTTACAATGATTCAGAAAGCCAATGTTTTGCTGGAAGCTTCACGAAGTTTGGAGCGCAGCCGTTTAGTCGGAGGACATTCTGCTGGAGGATTGGATGGATTAACATGATTGACCGTAGCTATCTGCCCTTTCAGTCCGCTCGAGATCACCAGGATCGCGGTATGGAAAAATGGATGGGCTTTTTCTTATCAGAACACAGCAGCTCATTAAAAAACGACACAAACAGAGAAATTCTTTCAAGCTCTTTGGACAGTGCCGAAAAATTGACCTTAATCGGACAGTTATACATCAGCAAACTGATGGGCACTTTTATTGTGAAGGAGAACCAAGGACGTCAAACGCTGGCCGGTCATGTTACCGAAATAACTTCCAAGTTTATCACTGTCAAGAGTGCAGACCGCCATTATACTGTTAAACTTCAGGACATTTTAGCCATATGCCTTGAAGAAGAGCAGTAAGAGAAGATTATAAATCATCTTTAAAAGCCCCGTTAGATGCATAACTAATTAAGGGCCTTGGTCGTGAGAATCTTAATCTTATATTATAACTTATCCAGAGCGTTTTTCTGTTCATCGTTGACAATGTGAGTATAAAGGTCCGTTACTTGTGTGCTGGCATGCCCCAGCTGATGGCTGACTAAGACTTGAGATTTAGTTGCGTCGTATAACCTAGTAGCGAGCGTGTGGCGCAGCTTATGGGGGGTCACTCGAATTTTGAAAGCTTCTGAATATTTAGCAACCATCTTTTCAATACTGGAGGCATCTATTCGATTAGGAACACCGCGGTATTCTGTCAAAAAGAGGGCTGTGTCCTGCTTTTCGGCCTTATAACGCGACTGGCGGATTGCCAGGTACTGTTCTATATACGGTTTAGCAAAAGCTGCGACATTGACAGAATCACGTTTCCCACCTTTGCGTGTGACTTCAATCATCATCATATTTGTGTTAAGATCTTTAAGGTCGAGCTGAACAGCCTCGGACAGCCGGACTCCGGAAGCAAGCAGCAGAGCTATGATGGCTAGATCACGTTCTTTATTTTTTCGGAAAGACGATTTGGCACGATTAGACAGTTTGCTTTCATATTCATGATCAATGTGATCAAGGAAGGCTGCCGTTTCATCTCCCAAAAAAAGCTTTTGCTTAATATTTTCTGCACGGGCAGCTAAAGTCTCTTTCTTCTTTTTAGTAGCTACTTTTTTCATAACATTTCGGTAGAAGTAGGGTTCACCGTTTTTGTCCTCGACTTCCTCCGTTAAATATTTAAAAAGGCTGGAAAGAGCTGATAAAGTACGGTTAACTGTTGTTTGTGACACCCCCTGCTTTGTAGAATAAGTGTTTAAGGACGGCCGTTCGCGTAAATAAAGAACAAAGGCTTCCATATCTTTTTTTGATAAATGCTCTAAAACCCCTAAATCAATCTTGGTAATTTCACCAGCCTCTGAAATGCCGGATTCAATAATCCAATCTAAAAATCTTTTATATTCTTTGAGGTATTCATATAAAGTTGTAAAACTGTACGGAACAGAGAGTTTTGACTGGTAATAATCTAAAACATACCAGGGCATCACAGCCTTAAGTTCTTCAATTTTTTCTAAAAGCAATTCACGTTTCATAATACAAGCATCCTCAATTTTTATTTATAGTAAGAGTATAGCATAAGTAAAGGTGTATTTCAAGAAAATTACAGTTTTTCGGAAAGATATTATAAGACAAGATCCTAATCCTGATGGTCAATAATATATATTTACGATTGACAAGGCATACGACCTCCAACTAAAATTTTTAGCTTCATCTTCCCCTATAATCCTTCCTACCAGTCTTTTTTTGTATCATAAGTAAAAAATACATAATTTTGATTATGTAAAACAACAAACTATCGACTGCTAGGTTAAATCTAAATGTTTGCTTGTATTATCTAGCTTTTGCCTTTTGACAGTAATTAAATTTAGTAATGGGTTCTTATTATTAAAAACAGCATTTACATAATTAAAGTTATGTAAATGCTGTTTTATCATATCAGAGTCTTCGGTTTTTACAGGTAATACAGCAAAGCGTAACACATTAAAACGCTGATGATGCTGAATAAAGAGCCTATTAAGTAATATTCAGCAAATGCCTGACTTTTCGAAATCTTATCATAGCGTGCGATGGACTTGGCAGTAAAGACTAGGCCGATTGAAGCGTACTGCCCGCTGATAAGGAAAAAGGCCATGGTTATTCTTTCAAGTAATCCTATAAGCGCTCCTGCTCCTGCCACTGTTTGCTGCTCATCACGATCTCCCGTCTGGTATTTGTTGAAAAACAGCTTAAAGACAATATTAACTGGTTTTGTTATCAGAACAAAAAAGAAAAACAGGCGCAGCCCCCCATTGATATCAAAAAGCCAGGATGGTGTTTGCAAAGGAAGGCTTAAGCTGTAGGCAGCAGCTATGAAAAAATAGTGCAGCAGCTGGTCAATGACAAAGGCGCTCTTATCCCAATCTTTATCTGCGATTTTGGCGCTAAGGTAAAATTTACCGCTGTCAATGATACAGTGGCTTATAAAAACAAGAAATAAAAATAACCAGGCTGAAGGAATCAGACAAAAAACTATGAGCAAAGGAGCAGCTACAATGAGAAGATGGCGGATAAGAAATGTTTTATCACTTGCTTTTTTGTCAGCCATCTCCTGACTTTGCCATTGAAAATCGGCCAAAAAGTGTGCGACTAAAACCAAAGTTAAGAGAGGGTTATCGTATAAATAAGCTGAAAAAGATATATTTTCAAGCATGGCCATCCTCCTTGTTTTGAACAGTATTTAGTATCATTGCTGCGGCTGCATTACGGCTGCGCAGATAGTGCTTTAAGCCGCTGGCTTTAAGCCGTTTGGTGAAACCGCTGGGTTTGATTCCTAATGTTTCTGCTAGTTTTTGATGTTCAAACTGTTCCTGATAAATCCCCTTAGCCAGCAGGGCTCTCAAAATAGCGGCTTGATTGGCGGTCCATTTGGATTTAATAAAATCTCCGGATGATAGTAGGCTGTTGACGGTGCTTTGGACCAGCGGGCTGTCACAGTGCAGCGCGATATGACTGGTTCCGTAATCATTTTTATCGTGAATACTATCAATAGCTGCTCTGGCCAGCCAAAAAGCTGGACCATCTGAGCCAATACTTTGCTCTTTATTGATGGGTGTTGACATTCTGCCGATTCCCAGTCCGAAACGGACTTCAACAGGATCTAATACTGCCGTAATTTCATCAATCAGCTGAAAAATATTGTCGCAGGGCGTCAGCAAAGCCTGAAACTCATCGCCGGTTGTTACTGTAAACGGTGAGACAATAACAGAATGGTATTTTTGGTTAATTTTTTTCATAAGATTCAGTAGCTGTTCTTGAACCTCTTCACGCTTTTCCAGTTTTTTGGAATCAATTAAATCACCGATAACTGCTGTATAAATCATAACTCGCTCCTTTTGTCTATTATAACAGACAAAAATAAAAATGTCCATTTAAACAGACATTTTTGAAAAAACATTCTCTTTTAGCCCGCGAATGAAGGCCTGCTGCTTCTGCCAGCCAGTCAATCTAAGATTAATGCCTTGGATATTGATAATAACATAGATCAGAATGGCTATCAAAGATAAAACAGAAGAAAGGAATGCGGTTTTGGCCAAAGGTGTATAGGCATAGGTCACTGTTATGCTGTGTTCTCCCGGCGGAATAGCAACCATAGCTGAACCGCTTATTTCATTTAAGGTTGTTGGAATGATTTCACCATCAAGTCTGGCTATCTGTCCTTTGTAATGATATAGCGGTAAATCAATAAACTGTGCTTCTGCTGTAGGATTGTCTATTGTGAAACTGCAGTAACGGCTTGTAAATTTAGAACTGCTTTCCAGCTGAATTGTCGAATTGCTGATAAAGATACGATGATGAACTTTGCTGTCCATATCGTAAATTTCTCTTTCGGTATTTTCGGAATGATTAGCATAATCCATCATCATAACCGAATTAGTCAGTTTTTTCAAACTATTGCGCTTAGAAAGCTCTCCAACCGGATTAGCAGGATAGCGGTTGGCTCCTTCAAAAACTTTGAGGCTGGCACTGTTATGAATCAAGATAAGCCCAAGCAGTAAAATAAGGTAAGCACGATGGTTTTTAAAATGGCTTTTTCCCAGCAGTTTGGCAGCTAAAAATAATACGAACAGTGTGATGTAAGCATTTAAACGCCACATAAACTGGATTGTCCCACCCAGAGCTGGGAAGTGCACTAAAGGTGTTTCTAAAATGATTAAGGAGACAGTAAGACCGAGCAGGTAAGCATCTTCTCTTTGAAGTTTTCTAATGAAAACACCAATCAGGAGTAAAGCTAGTAAAACAGATAAACCAAAGGTATGCTGGTAGAGATTGTTAGAAAAAGCAAAAGATATGATTTCTTTTAATGTTTTAACATCAAAATGCTCTACCAGCTGACTCGGTACATTTAAAGAGTGATAATTCAGCTGTTCCAGCATCGAGAAAAATTGGAAACTCCCTAAAGCTAAAGAAGCCAGCCCTGCTATTCCCAGATAGATGGTCCGAATGATAGGTTTATCCGTAAACCAGATGGCTGTTATGTAAATAAGGACGACTAGAACCGAGGTCATAACGAAGGATAAAATATGGCTGTAAATAATTAAAGCCATGCCAAAGGATAAATAATACCATTTTTCATAATTCCCCTTAAGAATGAGGTAAAGACCGCAAAAAACAAGAGGCAAAAATGTAATAGCAATGAGTTCTCCGACTGCAAACCGTATGAGGAGGTTAACTAAACGGTAGGAAGCAAAGGTGTAGAATAGGGCAAAAAGGTGAGACGACTGGCGTGAGGCAAGAATCCTAAAGGAAGAAAAATAGGCAATAAGATAGGTTAAACTGGTTAAAATATAAAAATAAATAATCCAAGCAGTGTAAAAATCATGAAAGACAGCATACAGCAGATAATAAGGATAATAAGTCAGATAAGGGTAAAAGAAATTGATCCCCAGACCTACCTTATAAAAAGACTGAAAACTGACTGGGCTCTGCCAAATCGTTGCAAGCCCGCGGACTCTGTCAATGTGGAAATGCAGATCATCGCCGTACAGTCCACCGCCGCTTCCATGGATTAGCGGATATAAATAAACAAAGGCTACTAAAAGGGAAACAATAATGACTTGCGCATAATGAGGCAGAGCGATAAAACGTTTTTTGACTATATGGCAAAAGTTTTTAACCGCCAGTATATTCGTCTTTAGGGTGGTAAGGGATGAAAAGGCGTTCATTTCAGTGCAGCTCACTTCTAGTTATTATTTAAGAGTATATTTATGTTGGACAGTACTTAGAACTATTACTTCTTGCGGCGTTTTTTCTTAGCTTTTTTAATTTTATTGGCTTGGCGTTTCATGGCCTGTTTCATGGCGAAAGAACCGACTTTCCCCTTGAGGCCTCCGCCCATCATTTGACTGAGGTCCATATTACCGCCTAAAGCAGATAAGTCAGGCATATTAGCGGAATTTCCCTGCCCCATCATTCCTTGGAGAGCAGACATGTCCATGCCATTGGCCTGCTTTGGCATATTATTAGGATTAATTCCCATATTTTTCATCATTTTATCCATATCACCGGACATAACTCCCTGCATCATTTGTTTAGCCTGATTAAAATCTTTGATAAATTTATTGACCTCAACAAAACTATTGCCGGATCCGGCAGCAATCCGGCGGCGGCGGCTGGGATTTAAGAGTTCCGGATTTTCTCTTTCTTGGGGGGTCATCGATGACACAATCGCACGTTTTCTGGCAATTTGCTGTTCATCGACTTTGACATTGGCTAAAGCTGGGTTGCTGGATACGCCTGGCAGCATTTTGAGCAGATCTTCCATGGGTCCCATATTCTGAACTTGGTCCAGCTGATCGATGAAATCATTGAAATCAAAGGTGTTTTCGCGCATTTTTTCAGCCAGTTCCAATGACTTCTGTTCATCGTACTCCTGACTGGCTTTTTCAATGAGGGTAAGGAGATCTCCCATCCCTAAAATTCTGCTGGCCATACGGTCGGGATGGAAGGTTTCGATATCCGTAATTTTTTCACCGGTACCAGTAAATTTAATCGGCTGGCCGGTAATTTCACGAACAGAGAGTGCAGCCCCCCCTCGGGTATCTCCGTCAATTTTAGTCAGAATAACACCGGTGATATCCAGCTGCTTATTGAACTCAGCAGCAACATTGGCTGCTTCCTGACCGATCATGCTGTCTACGACGAGCAAAATCTCATTAGGATGAGCTAATACTTTGACATCACGGAGTTCTTCCATCAGCTTTTCATCGATTTGAAGCCGGCCGGCTGTATCAATTAAAACATAATCATTGTGATTTTCTCTAGCTTGAGCCAGACCTTGGCTGACAATCTCTACCGCTGAATGTTCGGTCCCCATATCAAAAACAGGAACATCTATCTGAGCGCCAATCGTTTTTAGCTGATCAATGGCTGCAGGTCGGTAAATATCAGCGGCAATCAATAAGGGGCGGGCATTTTCCTCTTTAACGAGCTTGTTGGCTAATTTTCCGGCAAAGGTTGTTTTACCGGCACCCTGAAGTCCTGCCATCATGATAACAGTCGGAATCTTAGGAGCTTTTTGAATAGCTGATGTTTCAGAACCGAGAATTGCAGTCAGTTCTTCATTAACAATTTTGACAATCTGTTGCGTTGGATCAAGTGTGTCAATGATTTCATGACCTACTGCCCGCTCGCGCACACGCTTAATAAATGTTTTAACTACAGGAAGAGCAACATCGGCTTCAAGCAGAGCCAGACGGATTTCTTTGGTAACCTCCTGCACTTCTTTTTCTGATAATTTTTTCTTTCCGCGAATATTCTTAAAAACATTCTGCAGACGTTCTGTCAAACTTTCAAAAGCCATTTTTTCTTCTCCTTGTCTTGTTTACGGTTTTGTTTTTAGATTGTATCTTATGATTGGTTGTCAATACTTGATAGAATGGAAATTTTTTCTTGAAGAAAGGTATCATCAGGGTACCTTTCTTGTATTTCGGTAAAAATTTCGTCACGTACAATATAATCAGAGTACATATGCAGTTTCATCTCATAATCCTCCAGAATTTTTTCTGTACGCTTGATATTATCATAAACAGCCTGACGACTGACCTTAAATTCTTCTGCAATTTCAGCTAAGCTGTAGTCATCAGCATAGTAAAGCTCGATATAGTGCATTTGTTTATCGGTCAGCAGGGCCGCATAAAATTCAAAAAGAGCGTTCATACGATTCGTTTTTTCAATTTCCATAAGGCCTATTATACCAAAAAAGCAGCTGTTTTAACAGTCTATTTCCCAGACTGCTGAGCAAAGCTGCAATTTTTCAAAAATAGCGTTTATTTGTAAAAAGCGCATCATTTTCGGTATAATAGTACAATACTAAAACTCAATTAGAGAGGTTAACTCTTATGATTCATTATCATGATATGCTGTTTACAGAAGTTGGAAAAAATCGCCGTCTTCATGTGTATTTGCCGGATAACTATTATGAAAGCGGCGAATCTTATCCGGTTATGTATTTTTTTGATGGTCACAATCTCTTTTTTGACCAAGCAGCTACTTACGGGAAATCCTGGGAAATGTACAGCTTTATGCAATCTTTTGAAAAGCCCATGATTATTGTTGGGTTGGAATGCGGCCATGAAGGCAATGAGCGCTTATCTGAATATTCCCCTTATGATATAAAATCACCTTATTTCGGCCAATTTAAGGGACTGGGCTATCAGACCATGCAGTGGATTGTAGAGGAAGTTAAACCTTTTATTGATGCCACTTATCCAACCTATCCCTTCCGTGAGGCTACAGGTATTGGCGGATCCTCAATGGGCGGCCTGATGGCTTTATATGCTGCTGGCAAATATAACCATATCTTTTCCAAAGCTGCTTGTGTCTCATCGGCTATTCAGCTCTGCCTGCCTCAGATTACAAAGGATTTGTCTCAATCAGCCATTGACAGCAATACGCGTGTTTTTCTCTCCTGGGGGACTGAAGAAAGTTCTCAGGATTCCGGCAACAGCTGGCAGACTGCTACTGCAAAAGCCAATAAACAAGCGGCCCGTTATTTTGAAAACAGCCAGGCCGCTGTTACTCTTTACTGTCAGGAGGGCGGCCGGCATTCTGAAGAGGATTGGGAAAAGCAGGTGCCGCTTTTTATGGACTTTCTTTGGCTGCACTAATTGTTTTCCAGATAAAATTCAAAACGGTCGCCAACGTACTCACTGCGCACAAACTCAAACGGTGTACCGTCAGTGAAATAAGAAACCTGAGTTAGAGCTAATATGGCATGACCTTTTAAAATCCCAAGATAATTAGCTACCCGCTCATTGGCCGTTTTAGCATAGATTGTCTGCTGGCTTTTTCCGATTTCATGACCATGATCCTGCAAAGTTTGAAAAAAATGTTCTGTTACTGCTGTACGTTCGAAGTGCCGGATCAGTTTTTCTGGAATAGCGGCTACTTCAAAAACAAGCGGCACTTTGTCTGCAAAACGGACACGCTCCATGCGAATAACGTAATCTGATGGTTTCAGCTGAAGCTGCTGAATTTCGGTTTCTGTAGCTAATTGCTTTTGATAGGAAATCAGTTTGCTTGAGGGAATCTTGCCTTGAGAGCGGACAATTTCAGTAAAACTGGTTGTCCCCCTCATTTTTTCCTGAACACGGTGACTGGCAATATAGGTGCCGCTTCCAACCCGACGTTCCAGAAGTCCCTCATCAACAAGGAGTGTAATAGCCTGCCGCAATGTCATTCGGCTTACCTGAAAATGATCTGCCAGATCCCGTTCGCTGGGCAAGCGTTCCCCGATTTTCCAAACACCGCGGTCAATGTCTTTTTTGATTGCATCGTGAATTTTTATATAAGCCGGAATCATCATCTACCTCGCTCGAAATAGTATAACTCATTTTACCATATTTTCTCTCTAAGCGTTCTTTTGGTGATTATGGTAAAAGGAGTTTAATCCATATTAAAAGTCTGGAGCACAATGTCCAGACTTTTTTTAATTTATCGTATTTCCTGAAACAACTTCATTGGAATCCTCCGAAAAATGGACAGGACTGAAATTCCTTTCCGTTTGACTTTCTTTATAACGATTAACAATACTGGAAGTAAAAGTATTATAGGTTACTAAAATATAACCTGTATCTGATGAATGCTGACCGACTGTTGCACTGTAAGCAATAATATTGCCGTTTTCATCTGTATATGGAAGAAAAGAATTGTTGGTGACAGTAATATTGTGGCAATATTGTTTAATCTGATTGTAGGTGCCATAATTAGGATCGATATTCTGAATAAGGCCGGCATCCCATGTTCCCTTATTGTCTGCTGCATCGAATTGAATCGCTTCAGCGTAGTAATCATGAGAATCAGCCCCCTCTGGGATGCTGGTGACACTAGTCAGTTCAGGAGCATAGCCGACAAAGCGGTTGCTGTCAAAGACAGAGTTTTGCAGTCCGCCCAAATCGAAGACATGGCTTCCTTTTTTATGTACCATGGTAAAGGTATTATTGTATATATTCCAATTATCGCCATGGTCTGCCATAATCATAAAATGGGCCCCTGCCGAAAGGTTGTTGGCACTGACCTCAATTCTGGTCATTGTGAAGTTTCGGACACCGTCAGAAGCTCCTGTACCGGTGGCAAAACCGAACCAATAAGCTGTTCCTTCTACCTTTAACCGTGTGCTGTTCCCCCTTAGGGTTGTATCTGAAGCTAAAGTGATATAGTCTTCTGTAGGGTTGTCGCTGCCGATTAAAAATTCTCCTTTAGGCAAATTAAGTACAGTTCCGGGATTTTCTGCAGCAAAGGCAAAAGCCTCTCGCAGGATATCATTGTTTTGTGCAGCAGTATTAGCGGCATCCAAGGGAACCTGATAGACATCGCTTAAAGCTGACTCAGGGATATTGCTGAATGTTTCCCCGTTATCTAAAGAAATATCGTACTTATAGCCGCCTTCTTCATTGGAATAATTTGGTGCAACATTATCAATTGTGGCAGCCTGGCCCCGATAAGCTGCTAAATCCTGACCGTCCAGATCGCTTTGAGCATCTCTGGCAATTTGAACAAGATCACCCTTGGCATAATATGGATCGGCCACTTCTACTAGGTTTTTTTCATCAACGTCTTCGATTTTTGAACCGTCCTTGAAATTGACCTGATAAGTATAAGTGACGTTTTTTTCGTCATCTTCTTTAGAGTGTATTTTTTTTATGCTGCCTATCCAATTGTGGTAATGAGCTAAATCTTGACCTTTGCTTGTCTTATCAGCGGTTGAAGAAATCTGGATTTCCTGTCCTTGCTGGAAAACAGCCTGATTTCTTTCTTTGAAAAACATAATATACAGTATCGAGAAACTTCCGGTTGCTGCAAATAAAAGCAAAATCGACATCAAGAAAACCCCTAGGGCAATTAACTCACGCTTTCGAAAGAGTCCCTTCTTTTTTCGTCGTCTTCTGTCCATACTCACCCCAATATTTTAGTACTACAGTACTTTATTTTATCATATTGCGCGATTTTTGCCAAAAGGATTAGTAAAAAAATTTAAAAATCCTGTCTGATGCTGAGATCAAAGACAGAATCAAAGACAGAAAAGCTGAAGGAAGCTGATGCCAAACCCAATATTTTATGCTACAATAAAGGGGATACCGTCAGTCTGGGACTGATATGAGAAAGGGAAAGGGAAACAATGACTGATAATTCGAGTTTACTCAGTGAAGTTGAGAAAATTATTGTACTTGATTACGGCAGCCAGTATAACCAGCTAATTGCCCGGCGTATTCGTGAGTTAGGTGTTTTTTCTGAATTAAAAAGCCATAAAATCACTGCTGACGAGGTGCGGGCGCTTAATCCGATCGGAATAGTCCTTTCCGGCGGACCAAATTCTGTTTATGCTGACGGTGCTTTTGGTATTGATCCGGCTATCTTGGAATTAGGTATTCCTATTTTAGGAATTTGCTACGGCATGCAGCTTTTAACTGAAAAACTTGGAGGGAGAGTTGTTCCGGCAGATTTGGCAGGCAGCAGGGAGTATGGCCAGTCACAATTACGTTTGATGGATGAATCCCTTCTGTTTTCAGATACGCCGCAGGAGCAAACTGTACTGATGAGCCATGGTGATGCAGTTACAGAACTCCCGCAGGGTTTTCATTTAGTCGGTGAATCAAACGACTGCCCTTATGCTGCTATTGAAAATCCCGATAAACATATTTATGGCATCCAATTCCATCCGGAAGTCCGCCATTCTGAATACGGTCAAATGATTTTGAAAAATTTTGCTCTGAATATCTGTCAGGCAAAAGCAAACTGGTCTATGACCAATTTTATTGATATGGAAATTGCCCGGATTCGTGAACAAGTCGGCAGCCAAAAGGTTTTGCTGGGACTTTCGGGCGGTGTGGATTCATCAGTCGTTGGCGTGCTTCTGCAAAAAGCAATCGGTGACCAGCTGACTTGCATTTTTGTTGATCACGGCCTTCTTCGCAAAGATGAAGGCGACCAAGTCATGTCTATGCTGGGCGGCAGGTTCGGTCTCAATATTATTCGAGTGAATGCTGCTGATCGTTTCTTAAATCTTTTGGCAGGCATTTCTGATCCTGAACAAAAACGAAAGATTATCGGCAACGAGTTTGTCTATGTTTTTGATGATGAAGCTAGCAAGCTTAAAGATGTCCGTTTCTTAGCGCAGGGAACCCTCTACACTGATGTTATCGAATCAGGAACCGATACAGCTCAGACCATAAAATCTCATCACAATGTCGGCGGCCTGCCAGAAGATATGCAGTTCGACTTGATCGAGCCCCTCAATACTCTTTTTAAAGACGAGGTACGCGCCCTCGGTACTGCTCTGGGCATGCCCGATGACATCGTCTGGAGACAGCCTTTCCCAGGACCGGGATTAGCCATTCGGGTTATCGGCGAAGTGACCGAGGCGAAACTGGAAACGGTTCGAGAATCAGATGCAATCCTAAGGGAAGAAATTGCTGCCGCAGGCTTGGACCGTGAAATCTGGCAGTATTTTACAGTCAATACTGGTGTTCAGTCCGTTGGTGTAATGGGAGACAGCCGCACTTATGATTATACTGTTGCTATCCGTGCTATTACATCTGTCGATGGCATGACGGCTGATTTTGCTAAAATCCCTTGGGAGGTTTTGCAGAAAGTTTCTGTCCGTATTGTCAATGAGGTCAGTCATGTTAACCGTGTTGTTTACGACATTACCAGCAAACCGCCGGCAACTGTCGAGTGGGAATAAAAACATTTTGCATATAAAAACATGCCCTCTCGCATGCGAGAGGGCATGTTTGATTTTACCTTACCACTAAACTTTACCAGTAGCGATAGCGTAAAGGAAGAAAAGGGCAAAGCCGAAAAGATAAATCAGACCGGCAATAGATAGGGCTTTAAGCCAACCTTTAACTTCATGTTCGGTATTATTTACAAGTGAATAATTCAAATAAGCAAAGATTGGTGTTGTTAAGAAGGATGCAATCATAGCAAACCGCAGCATGGTAGCTACATTACCAGCAAATAAGTAAACGATAATAATACCAATAACTGCCGTTAAGGTCATCCAAACATAAAGCGGCTTTTGTGACGTTTCCTTTTTATTTAAGAGCAAGCGAAGCGATTCATTATTGGCACGTGAGTAACCGTCAATAACTGTAATGACAGTGCCGAAAATACATAGAAAAGCAATAAAGGTAATCAAAAACCGTGACCAGTCACCAAGGACAGAAGCATACATATTGACAAACTGTGCAATATATTCTGCACTGGCACTTTTTACTTCTTCTCCCGATCCAAATTGAATAAGAGCACCTAATGCCAGAAAAATAAAGGCCAAAACAGCTGTTCCGATATAGCCGATATTAAAGTCGAAAATACCGTCCAAATAGGACATTTTAACTGTTTTGCGCTTTTCGGCAGACCACATCGAATTGATTGCTGAAATTTCAATCGGTGCTGGCATCCAGCCCATCAGAGAGACGATAAAGGGCAGGGCTGCCATTTGCCAGGGAGACGGTGCTACAAAGCCCGGTGCGTATTCACGGTGTCTGAACAAGGCGATGACAACTGCCAGAACTGTTGCGATAGTCAAGGCAGTCATTACCCATTTGGCTAGTCTGTCCAGAAATTGGTAGCCGCCGATTAAGAGCATAGCCCAAATAATTACAATAATAACAGTGGTCAGCTGTGCAATTGAGAGACCAAAACCATCTGGAAAGATATTAAAGAGGATAGCTGCCGCTAAAATCCCTACCGCCGCTGTATTGACAAGGGCTGAGAAAATATTCATAATAAAGAAAACCCAAAGGTAGACCTTACCTTTTTCTTTATAGCCTTCTATCAAGCTTTTATCATTCTGTAAAGTATACTGACTGCCGAAACGGAAAAAAGGATACTTAAACAAATTAATTAAGAGAATGATGATGGCCAGCTGCCAGCCATAGATAGCCCCAGCCTGTGTTGAAGACACAATATGTGAACCGCCGACAGCTGCAGAAGCCAGCAGAATTCCCGGCCCTACAGCCTGAAATTTGCTTTTCCAGGTTGAATGTTCTTCGGTGTGTTCGGTCATAAAAAACTCCTTAAATTGAAATATAGAATGCTAAAAGTCCGAATAAACAGGGAAATGCTATCAACCCGTTATTAGATTTTTAGCTTAAACAGATGAAAATAAAAAGACTCTGAAAGCGCAAAGAGTTATACTGCTATAGAGTTTTAACCAGCTGTTTACTCAGCGCTTAAGTCGATGTTCAGTACAAAATGAAAACCCTTGAATTTTCAGATTATTCTGAAACATAGTCTTTATTTTAAGCCTTTAAGGACAGTTTGTCAACCTGACAAAGATAATTTTTTAATTGAATGCCTTTTCTTCTAATCTGAGCTGGGAGCGCTATTACTTAGAAATCTTCACTGTTCCATCTTCATAGCCTGAATACATACTGCTTTTGGGACTGACATAGGTTGTCGTCTCTACTGAATTGTCGTCAGCCGTTCCAATAGTAAGTGTGCCCTCGTTAAATAAGCAAAAGTAAGTCATCCCATCCTTTTCGAATTCTTCTCCTTCTGCGTCATAATTATAGTGGTTCTCAGTATCATCTTCATTTATGGTAAGCTGGCTGCCATCTATTGTTATCCAGGACTCTTTATCTAACGAGGCCGTCATAGTGGACAGGTCCTCGTCCACCAGATAGTAGGTTCCGTCTTTTGGCGTATGCAAATCAATCTGAGACTTTATAATACCAAAGGAAATAACTGCCGGAATAACAAGAAAAATAAGCCTGCGCTTTTTAAATTTGAGTAGCATGACCTTCTCCTGATTTTAACTATTTTAAATGGACTGTTTATCTCATATCAAAGCTCCCCTTATCGCTCTAGTGAAAGTTTTTCACTGTTTGCTTTAAGAGGAGCGGTTATTTTATGACAGTTCCTGCTTAGACGGTTTATCCTATGAACTGTTGGAAGAAGTTGACAATTTGCTGCCAAATATTGGCAAAGAAACCTTTACTTGACTCAATCACACTGCTGGCATCGAAATTGAGGTTGATATTATCGAAGGTTGAACCGGCATTGTTAACAATGCTGTCTTTAAGTGAGTTTAAAGTTGCTTTGAAACTGCTGCTGTTAATGATTTTAGACTGTGATAAATTAAAGGCGAAATTAACAATCAAGGTAATCTGATCGTTTGTCATTGATGAACTCAAGGCGTAATTATCAAGTGTCTCCTCAACAATCTGGCGGACATCTTCTTTTGTCAAATTATCGCTATCGGCTACAGCTGTCTTGATGTCTGTCAATGCGACATTGAGTTTGTCCGCATCATAGCCCTCTTTCCCCTGATTTTCAGCATTAATATCAGAAAGAGCATTCAGTTCTTCCTGAGCTAACTCTTTGCTTTCATCTGAAACTTCAGCACCGTTTTCTTCAAGCGAGTAATAGATTCCGGCTAAGGCACTCTCTCCTGTCACAGCGATAGGGGAAGCTACTGTAATTTCGGCATGCTCAATCCCTAAGGTAACAGCAGCATTGCGGTACATATCCTCTGTTACCTTGGTGATATTTTCCGGTGTGACAATACGAACGCTCAATGTTTCTTTGGCGCCGAGTTTTTGAATTTTCACAGATGAGTAAAGCTGCAAGCTTGAATCATCAGCGACATTCATAATCTTAGCATAGGAAGATGTTGTCAGTGTTTTGACCTGAGTATCTGCAGCACTGTCATAACCCAAGAGGCTGAGTGTCTGATCCCGCTGGTCGCTGGAGAGAGAATAGCCCAGAACATAGTCCGGCTGAACATAGGTCTCATCAATCACATCCTGAATGCTGGAGTCGGCTGCCTGAACGGTTGTCAGTGTAAAACAGAGGGACAGCACCAATCCCAAACTTAAAAGAATTTTTTTAAAGCGCATAATTATCCTTCCTTCAATTATCATATTATGAGTTCTTATTATACCACTTTCGGTTATTCCTGACTCAAAAAAACATTTCTTCTCTTCTTTTATTCATGCAGCTCCAAAGGCAGACCGTCCGGGTCAAAAAAGAAGGTCATCTTTTGATCGGTATAATCATCGGTGCGAATGGGCTCAACAAAAATCCCTTTTGACTCCAGCTCAGCTTTGACTTTTTCGACATCTTCAACATAAAAGGCCAGGTGGCGCAGGCCACAAGCTTCACGCGGCCAATCAGGCAGGCCGATGCGCGCCGGCGGAGCCGAATAATCGGGATCGGTCAGCTTATTGCCAAAAATTTCCAGTTCAATATTTCCGCATTTTAAATCTAACTTATAATCGTGCCGCTTTGGACGATGGTTTTCCCGAATGACAGAAAATCCCAGCTTATCAACATAAAATTCACGGGATTTCTCATAATCAGAGACAATGATTGCAATATGATGGATAAGGGTTAATTCCATAGTTCCTCCTGTATTTTATCAATATAAAAAAGAAGCAGACAAAACATCAGTTTTGCAGCAGCTGCTTCTTTTTAAAGTGAAATCTGATTATAAGACGTATTAAAAGCTTTTTTAATATCAGAAGCTGCTTGATCAAAAGCAACAGAAGCTTCTAAAGTCCCGTGAACAATAATCCGATTGGTCGCTTCTGCATCGGTACAGGTAACAAGGGTTACTTCGCTGTTTCCGGGACTGTCATTGAGAACTTCAATATGATCCGGACTGACGGCATCCACACGGTCAATGATATAGGTGTAAATCATTTCTTTATCTGTTAAATAAATTTTCATTCCAGTCTTTGCTTTTGTTAAAGGCGAAAAAAGCATTTGAGAAGAGCCGTTAATGCCAAAAACATGATGACTGGCCAGTGCGTAGTTATTTTCACCGCCCATCACTTGCTCCTCTTTCATTGTTCCGGCGCCGTACATCAGCTCAGTATTGCCCAGACCCTTAAAAATCGGTAAATTAATACCAACATCAGGAATGGCAATACCTCCGATAACAGGCAGTTTTTGAGCTGCCATTTGTGCTTCCAGTATCGCCTCTGTGCTGACAGATTCCACTGCTTCAAAGTCATAGCTGGCCTTCTTGGATGCATTTTCTTTGAGCGTTTTTCTGGAAATATTGCTAACCTGATATTTATTTGAATTCCAGGCAATCAAAGTATTGCGAATTGATTTATTAAAAATCAAAGCCAGCCCAAGAATAAGCAAAAGGCTAAAAACAAGCCAGCGAAAAAAACTTTTTAACTTACTTTTTTTGGGCTTATGTGTTGATCTTTTTTTCATTTTTCCTCAATTGTCTTATCGTGCTAAATCAGTCTTCTTCGTTAGTTTCAGTCTCTTCAGGAGCAATCAGAGCAAAGGTCACAATTTTAGCTTCATTGGCAAGTTTCATAACCTTAACGCCCATTGTCGACCGGCCAGTCTGTGAGATACTGGCAACATTTGTCCGAATGACAATTCCTGTATCAGTTATCAGCATCAAGTCCTCATCGCCATTAACCGTTGCCAGCCGGGCAAGGGGGCCATTTTTATCTGTAATCTTGGCAGTCTTAATCCCTTTGCCGCCGCGGCCTTTTGTTGGATAATCTTTGGCCGATGTCCGCTTACCAAAGCCTTTTTCAGTTATGATGAGCACTTCCTGATCGTCTGTCACCGAAGAAGCACCGACAACTTTGTCACCGGTACGCAAGTTGACGCCACGCACTCCGCTGGCTGTCCGACCCATGATGCGCACAGTACTTTCGTTGAAACGAACGGAATAGCCTGTCTGGGTTCCGATGATAATGTCATCTTTCCCTTTGGTTAAGATGACATTGATAAGTTCATCCTGTTCTTTAAGCGTCAGCGCTTTAAGTCCATTCTGCCGGATATGGCTGAATTCAGAAACACTGGTCCTCTTAACAAGCCCTTGTCTTGTTGTAAAAAAGAAATAGTTGTCTTGGACATCTTGGCGCCGTGCATTGATAATCGTTTGGACAATTTCATTTTCATCAAGTTTCAAAAGATTGACAATCGGCAGACCTTTAGCAGTCCGGCCGTATTCCGGAACTTCGTAAGCTTTTAAACGGTAGACGCGGCCGAAATTGGTGAAAAAGAGCAGCGTATCATGGGTGCTGGTTGAAACCAGCTCCGAGACGAAGTCATCTTCATTTACCCCTGTTCCTTGGACACCGCGGCCGCCTCGTTTTTGAACCCGAAATTCATCTTGGCTCAGGCGTTTAATATAACCTTTATTGGACAAAGTAATCAAGACATCTTCTTCTTCAATCAAGTCTTCATCTTCAAGCGACAGTACTTCTCCTACCATCAATTCTGTCCGACGTTTGTCAGCGTACTTACGTTTAATATCATCAAGCTCTTCTTTAATAATAGCGATGACCCGTTCCGGCTTAGCCAAAATATCTGTTAAATCAGCAATCAAAGCTATTAAGTCGTCATATTCAGACTGAATCTTATCACGCTCTAAACCTGTCAGTCGGCGCAGACGCATGTCTAAAATGGCCTGGCTTTGACGCTCTGACAGCTTGAAGCGCTCCATCAGTTCTGTCTGAGCGATCAAATCCGTCTCACTGTTGCGGATAATTTGGATCACTTCATCAAGGTGATCCAGAGCGATAAGGAGGCCTTCTAAAATATGCGCTCTGCTTTCTGCCTTCTCTTTGTCAAACTGAGTGCGGCGGACAATAACTTCTTTTTGATGGGCAATGT
This sequence comes from Streptococcus huangxiaojuni, assembly GCF_040930515.1. Classification (NCBI taxonomy): domain Bacteria; kingdom Bacillati; phylum Bacillota; class Bacilli; order Lactobacillales; family Streptococcaceae; genus Streptococcus; species Streptococcus huangxiaojuni. The sequence continues at coordinate 232,821 of NZ_JBFQEG010000002.1, read as the reverse complement.
AGTTGTCAATGATCTGCCGGAGTGATAAAATTTTAGGAACTCCCTTTTCAATGGCCAGCATATTAAAACTGAAATTTGTTTGCAGGCTGGTCAGCTTGAAAAGATTATTCAAAATAACATTGGCTGAAGCATCGCGGCGCACTTCTATAATAAAACGCACCCCCTCCCGGCTTGATTCATCGCGGACAGCAGTAATTCCTTCTACACGTTTTTCCTGAGCAAGGCGGACAATATGTTCATGCACCTTTGTCTTATTAACACCGTAAGGGAATTCAGTAACAACAATCCGTTCACGGCCGCTTCTGCTTGTTTCGATTTCTGTGCGGGAACGTAGAACAATTGAACCTTTCCCGGTATCATAAGCCCGGTGTATGCCCGATTTTCCCATAACCAAAGCACCGGTAGGAAAATCAGGGCCCGGAATCACTTCCATCAGCTCACGTGTCGTTACGTCAGGCTTATCCATAACTAATTTGACAGCATCGATTGATTCCCCCAGATTATGAGGCGGAATATTGGTAGCCATCCCAACAGCGATACCTGTCGCACCATTGACCAGAAGATTGGGAAAACGAGACGGCAGAGCTAAGGGTTCACGTTCGCTTCCGTCATAGTTATCTTGAAAATCTACCGTATTTTTGTTAATATCACGGAGCATTTCCAGGGCAATCTTGCTCATTCGAGCTTCAGTGTAACGCTGGGCCGCTGCTCCGTCTCCGTCCATAGAACCGAAATTTCCGTGACCGTCAACCAGCATATGCCGATACGACCACCACTGAGCCATCCGTACCATAGCCTCATAAATAGATGAATCACCGTGAGGATGGTACTTACCCATGACATCCCCTGTAATGCGGGCAGATTTTTTATGAGGTTTATCGGGTGTTACCCCTAATTCATTCATACCATATAAAATGCGGCGATGTACCGGTTTTAAACCGTCTCTGACATCCGGGAGTGCCCGAGCAACAATGACGCTCATCGCATAGTCAATGAAACTTGTCTTCATTTCACTCGTCAGATTAACATCGACTAAATTTTTGTCTTGCATTAGTAAATGCCCCTTTTCTAGTATAAAACTCTACTCTATTATACCATAATTTGTGCTAATCTGGACAATTCTCAGAGTAAGTTCATTTATCAGAGCAGGCTGGCAAAACTGTGGCTTCAAATCTGCAAAAGAGCTGTCCCATCTTGCTTCTGTTCAGCTTGAGGCGCCTGTCTGCTGAAACTGTAAATTACAGGAATGGTGTTTTCACAGTCATTATTGCACTTCTAGAACTGCCAATAGCAACCGGTTCTATGATTTTCCGGAATTTAAGCCGTGACATAACGCTTTTAACATGTTAGAATAGAAATGTATAGGCGAAAAGTCTAAAAAAATTAAGGAGATGTTTAGAAATGACTGCAACTAAACAACATAAAAAAGTTATCCTTGTCGGTGACGGTGCTGTAGGCTCATCTTATGCCTTTGCTCTGGTCAATCAAGGAATTGCTCAAGAGCTCGGTATCATTGAAATCCCTCAGCTTTACGAAAAAGCGGTGGGAGATGCACTCGACCTAAGCCATGCTCTCGCCTTCACTTCCCCTAAAAAAATTTATGCTGCTCAGTATTCTGACTGTGCTGACGCTGACCTAGTTGTTATCACTGCCGGTGCTCCTCAAAAACCGGGTGAAACACGCCTTGATTTGGTCGACAAAAATCTTGCTATCAATAAATCCATTGTTACTCAGGTTGTAGAATCAGGTTTCAATGGTATCTTCCTCGTTGCTGCTAACCCAGTTGATATTTTGACTTACTCCACATGGAAATTCTCAGGTTTCCCTAAAGAGCGTGTTATCGGTTCAGGAACTTCACTTGATACTGCTCGCTACCGTCAGGCATTGGCTGCTAAGATTGGTATTGATGCACGTTCAGTTCACGCCTATATCATGGGAGAGCATGGAGACTCTGAATTTGCCGTTTGGTCACATGCCAATGTTGCCGGCGTTAAATTGGAGAGATGGCTGCAGGATAATCGGGACATTGATGAACAAGGTCTTGTAGATTTATTTATTTCTGTCCGTGATGCTGCTTACTCCATTATTGAGAAAAAAGGTGCTACTTTCTACGGCATCGCAGTTGCTCTGGCTCGTATCACAAAGGCTATCCTTGACGATGAAAGTGCAGTCCTGCCGCTCTCTGTTTTCCAGAGCGGTCAGTATGAAGGAGTTGAAGATGTCTTTATCGGCCAGCCGGCAATTGTCGGAGCTCATGGTATTGTCCGTCCGGTAAATATCCCGCTTAACGATGCAGAACTGCAAAAAATGCAGGCATCAGCTAAACAGCTCAAAGAAATTATTGACGAAGCTTTCTCTAAAGAAGACTTTGCAGCTGCTGCTAAAAATTAAGCCTAAAAAAGAGGGTCTTCCTCTTTTTTATTTAAAGGTAAAGATAAGAACAGCAAAAAGCCTGACCAGCATTCAAACTGCCTTGGTCAGGCTTTTTTTGAGCTCTCTAATCTGCCAAACATCCAAAAATTATGGAGTCTGCTACAAAGGTTAGCTGCTTGAATTTGCTGCTTGTGTTTCTCTTTAAGTCCAGAAAAATAAATGAAATCTACTGCGCTAAATCTTCAGCAGAGAGAGCCGCCATCGTAATATAGTTATAAGGCTGATTAAAATGAGGGAGGAAGAATAAATCCAACAAAGCTAATTTATCAATTGTCACTTTTTCCTGAATAGCCAAGGAGAACATGTGAATGCCCATTGAAATGTCTTCCTTAGAAACCATTTGACAACCCAAAACAAGGCGGCTGTTCTTATCATAAACAATCTTGATGGTCACTTCATAATTGTCGTGTTTGATAAAACCAGGTTTCTGCAAATCTTTAAAGCTTGTCTCTACTGCTTCGTATCCAGCCTGTTTAGCTTTTTCCAATGTCAGACCGGTCGAAACCATGTTAAGGCCGTAAATAGAAATTCCATTTGACCCTTGAACACCTGGGCTTTCGACCTCACGACCGCAGGCATTGTGGGCTGCCACAATCCCTGTCCGTACGGCATTAGAAGCCAAAGCGATATAGTTTGTATCATCGCGTGCATTATCATAGACCGTCGCACAGTCACCAATCGCATAAACATCTTTCATGCTGGTTTCTTGTTTTTTATTAACAACCCAAGCACCATTGCGGAAGGTTTCCAATTTCCCGTCTCCAAGAGCTGTGTTTGGCCGAAAACCGACAGCCATCAATACCATATCAACATCAAAAGTTTCCTTATCTGTCACCAGACGTTCAACTTTTCCCTGACCCTCAACAGCTTGAACAGCTTGGCCAAAAGCGAGCTTAACTCCGTGTTCCTCCAGATTGCGGCTCATTAAATCCGTCAATTCACGGTCGTAATAGCCTCCCATACAGGTATCCGCTATATCAACAAGGACAACGTCCTTGCCTTTACGCTGGAAAGCTTCAGCCAGTTCAACACCGATATAGCCGGCTCCGACAACAGCCACACGTTTGATTTCAGGATTGTGCAGTTTTTCAATCACCTCTTCTGCATTTTGATATAATTTTACAAATTGCAGATTTTCTAAGGTCGCTTTAAATTCGCGAGAACCTTCCTGGATTTCCACTCCCTTGACAGGAGGAATAATCGGCTGGGAACCGGTAGCCAAAATCAGCTTGTCATAGGATTCAATATGCTCCTTGCCGTCTACCAGTGCTTTAACTTCTTTATTATCATAATCAATACTAATAACAGGAGAGTTCATATAAACTTTAGCTCCCATTGCTTCTAACTGTTCCTTATCAGAGTAGAAAAGCCCTTCCGGCCCATCGATTTGCTCACCAATCCAAAGTGCCATACCGCAGCCTAAGAAAGAGATATTAGAATTCTGATCAAAAGTCACAATTTCATTGTCACTTCCATAGTTGTTCAGCATGGTCTTAATAGCCATTGTGCCAGCGTGGTTTGTTCCCACAACAACAATTTTGCTCATTTTAAGTATCCTCATTTCGAAAATATTTTGGGGATAACCCTTTATAACTATAGCACACCTTTAAAACGCTTTCAAATAATATGCTCAAGCTTTTACAGACAAGAAAACGGTTGTTTTTCAAGCCTTGGACAGACAAAAACTCCCCTTATTATTTCCAGTGAAGTAATGCATAGATTCACTGTCCATTTTTAAGAGGAGTATGCTTAAAAATTGTTTTAGCTGTCCTTATTTAGACTTAATATAGTTAACGCCGTCTGCTTTCGGTGCGACAGCTTGGCCAAAGAAGGCGGCCAGCACGAGGATGGTCAGGACATAAGGAGCAATCTGCAAATAGACTGACGGAATCGATGACAAAAACGGTATCGAACTGCCCACTATTGCTAATGACTGAGACAGGCCAAAGAATAGACTGGACAGCATGGCTCCGATGGGATTCCAACGGCCAAAAATCATGGCGGCCAAGGCAATAAAGCCCGGTCCAGCAATTGTGGTTATCGAAAAATTATTGGAAATCGACTGAGCATAGATAGCACCGCCGATACCGCCGAAAAATCCTGAAATCATGATACCGGCGTAACGGAAAAGATAAACATTAATCCCCAGTGTATCTGCTGCCTGAGGGTGCTCTCCGACAGAGCGGAGGCGAAGACCAAAACGCGTTTTAAAAATGACAAACCAAGAAATAAAAGCGATTAAAATGGCGACATAGCCGGCTAAAGAAGTATTATTAAAGAAAATCCGGCCAATAACAGGAATATCCTTTAAAAGTGGGAAAGAAAAGCGCCCAAATGACTTGGAAATAGTATCTGTCTGCCCTTTGCCATCGTACATAACACGGCAAAGAAAGACGGCTAAAGATGGCGCAATAAGATTCAAAACAGTTCCTGAAACGACATGGTTGGCCCTGAAATTGACCGTTGCTAAAGCATGCAGGAGCGAATAAAGCAAACCTACTAGACCGGCAGCAAGAGCAGCTACCCAAGGTGTGAAATTGCCAAATAGAGAGGCAAAATGCAAATTAAAGACAACTCCTGAAAAAGCTCCCATTACCATGATACCTTCAAGTCCGACATTTACCGTACCGGAACGCTCTGAAAATGTTCCGCCGATACTGGTAAAAATCAGCGGCGCTGCATAGATAAGCATGGAGGACACTAATAAGGTTAAAACAGTTACTAGATTCATCTTATTTTCCTCCTTTTGCTGCTCTTCTTTTACCTGGTTTCAGGTAACGCCGAATCATATAGTTGGCACCGACAAAGAAAATAATGAAAGCAGAAACAACATCAATAATTTCTGAGGGAATTCCCAGCATACCAGTTTTACCGATGGCAAGAACTGCATAAAGAAAGGCTGCAAAAGGAATGCCAAGCGCACTATTGGCCGCCAGCAAAGCCACTGCCATGCCGTCCCAGCCAATACTCAAAGAGCTGCTTTGTACATAAACATTTTCAAAAGTTCCCAGACCTTCTACTGTTCCTCCTAATCCAGCTAAGGCACCTGAGATAATCATTGAAATAACAATAACCCGTTTGGATGACATGCCCGCATATTCAGATGCATGCGGGTTCAGCCCAACTGCTGTGATTTCATACCCCATTGTCGTTTTCTTCATCATAAACCAAACCAGCACAACAGCAGCAAGAGCAAAGAAAATCCCAATGTTCATCCGTGAATGATTAGTCAGATCAGACAGCCATTGTGTCTGGTATGATGCGCTGGCCGAGACTTTATTGCTGGCATCAGAAGTTCTCATGACAGAGTCAGAAATCCCGCCTCTCACCAAGGCATCAGTTGAATACAGGATAATATAGTTCATCATAATGGTTACAATAACCTCACTGGTCCCGAGATAAGCTCTCAGAATCCCCGGAACAGCACCTGCAATTCCGCCCGCTAGGAGACCGATAATAACAGTGCAAGTAACCGAAATGACTTTAGGCAAATCAGGAAAAGACAGGGCAAACCAAACAGCCATAACCCAGCCAATCAAAGCCTGACCCGGTAAGCCGACATTGAAAAATCCAGCCTTAGACGCAACCGAAAATCCAAGAGCAATTAAGATGAGGGGGCCCATAGCTCGGAAAATTTCTCCCCAGTTTTTAAGAGACCCAAAGGCGGTATAAAGAAGGTCATTATAGCCCCAAATTGGATTGTATCCAAAGATGAGCATAATAACAGCTCCCAGCAGCATTCCTAACAGAACTGCCAGCAAAGGGACTGCCCAATTTTGCATATTTTTAGACATTCACTGCCTCCTTGTCTAATTTTCCGCCGGCCATTAAGATACCCAGCTCTTGTTTATCTGTTTTTGCGGGATCCAGAATCCCCTGAATAACTCCATCATGAATGACGGCTATTCGATCTGAAATATCTAAAATTTCATCCAGCTCAAAACTGACTACCAATACCGCTTTGCCTCTATCCCGTTCGGCTACCAGACGTTTGCGGATATACTCAATAGCACCTACATCTAAACCGCGTGTCGGCTGACTGACCAGCAGCAAGTCTGGGTTGCGGTCTATTTCACGGGCAATAACAGCTTTTTGCTGATTGCCTCCTGACAGTGACCCAGCGGCAACCAACTCACTGGTCGTCCGGACATCAAATTCAGCCATTAGCTCTTGAGTATGTTCGTTGATTTTGCTGTAGTTTAAAACACCATGTCTGCTGAAAGGCGCTTTATAATAGGTCTGAAGCGCCATATTTTCCGCCAGTGTCATCTCCAGAATCATGCCGTCCCGATGCCGGTCTTCCGGAATATGCCCAACCTGCATCTCTGTAATTTTGCGCGGAGCAAGATGGGTTGTTTCAATCCCTTTAATCTTAACAGAACCGGACTTGACTTTACGTAAACCGGCAATTGCCTGAATCAGTTCACTTTGTCCGTTGCCGTCAATCCCTGCAATACCGACAATTTCACCTGAACGGACAGTGAGGGACAGTCCTTTAACTGCCGGAATACCGCGATTTTCATTCACAAAGAGATTTTGAATATCTAAGACTGTTTCCTTGGGATGAGCCGCTTCTTTTTCGGTTTTAAAGGAGACAGCCCGTCCAACCATCATTTCTGCCAATTCTTGGCTGCTTGTTCCGGCAATTGATACGGTATCGATAGTTTTTCCTCGGCGAATAACAGTTACCCGGTCAGCAACTGCTCTAATTTCTTCCAGCTTGTGAGTTATCAGAATAATTGATTTTCCTTCTTTGACCAGATGCCGCATAATATCCAGCAGTTCTGTAATTTCCGCAGGGGTTAAAACAGCTGTCGGTTCATCAAAAATAAGGATATCTGCACCGCGGTAAAGCGTTTTGAGAATTTCAACACGCTGCTGAGCTCCAACTGTAATATCAGCTACTTTCGCATAAGGATCAACACTTAAGCCATACCGTTCAGATAAGTCCTGAATTTCTTTTGCTGCTTTTTTCAAATCCAGCACACCGCCGCCTTTAGTCACCTCATTACCTAAAATGATATTTTCTGCAACTGTAAAAGCCTCTACCAGCATAAAATGCTGATGGACCATGCCTATTCCCATTTTATCGGCCTTTGCAGGAGAATCCAAATGAACCGACTGTCCATTGACAAAAATTTCCCCCATCGTCGGTTCTAACAGTCCGGCCAGCATGTTCATGAGTGTCGATTTTCCAGCGCCGTTTTCACCAAGAAGGGCATGAATTTCTCCACGCTTCACATCTAAGTTAACATGGTCGTTTGCCAGGAAATCCCCAAATTGCTTAGTGATATTCCGCATTTCAATGACATTTTCACTTGCCATGTATACTCCTCTTTCCTGTTTTTAATAGCGTCATTTGGCAGCAATTGCTAAAGTAAAATACATCTGTTTTGGTCCTGAAAAAAGCGGCCGCTTATGGGCCGCCCTCTCAAAAGATAACCTTTTTCGATCAGTTATCTACGCCATCAGCTACTGTAATTTTTCCGTCAATAATTTGCTGCTTAGCTTCTTCAACAGCTGACTTGATTTTATCCGAGAGATTATCTGTGACAATATCGACACCGCCGTCTGAAAGGCCGTAGGTTGTTATCTTGCCGCCCTCAAACTTTTCTCCCTTAAGCTGATTGTTTGAGATATTTTTAACGACTGTACCAACTTCTTTAATTGTTGATGTTAAAATAAAGTTAGACTCTTGATTATCAGAAGATGTGTAATTCCCTTCGCTGCTTTGATCGCGGTCAACACCGATGACCCAAACTTTTTCATCGCTGTCCGCTGCTAATTTTTCATTGATTTCTTTAGCCTCTGAGAAGACACCAGTTCCGGCTCCTCCGGCTGCGTGATAGATAACATCTGCGCCGTTTGTGTACATCGTTGCTGCGATTGTTTTAGCATTGGCAGAATCTGAATACGAACCGACATATTTAACCTGAACTTCAATCGAATCATCAACAGAAGCGACTCCTTCTTTAAATCCGGTTTCAAAGCGAGTAATCGTATCGGATTCAACACCACCGATAAAACCAACTTTGCCAGTTTTTGACTGCATAGCCGCTGCAATTCCGGCTAAATAGGCCCCTTCGTTATCTGCGAAGAGAACACTGGTCACATTATCCTGATCAGTAATTGTATCATCAATGATGACATAATTGACATCTTCGTTTTCCTGCGCAGCCTTTTCAACAGCAGAATGAAGTTTATAGCCGATACCAAAAATAAGATTATAGCCGTTAGAAACAGCTGAATCTAAATTGGTCGCGTAATCAGCTTCGCTGTCAGATTGGAAGTAAGTATAACTGCTGTCTTTTTCCAGTTTATTTTCCTTACCCCATTCCTGAAGGCCTTCCCAAGCCGACTGGTTAAATGATTTATCATCTACACCGCCGGTATCAGTAACGATAGCCACTTTCGTATCGTTATCAGATGATGAATTCGATGAGCTGCGCTGACAAGCGGCAAGCGCTAACGAAGCAACTGCTATCAGACCAAGTCCAACAATTTTTTTGTTCATAGAAATGAACCCTCCTAAAAACGTTTAAGCAACATTGTTGCTCATGTGATGGTTAAGTCGAAAAACTTAACAGACAAAACAGATCAAATCAGATCTGTAAAAGAATACGGAAGTAACTCCTCGACCGTCATCTCGACCGTCAGACCATCTTGGGCAATCAAAGTGACTTTTGAAGATGGTTGAAAAAACTCTGCCATTACCTGGCGGCAGGCCCCGCAGGGTGAAACAGGCTTGACTGTTTTTCCATAGACAGCAATCTCTGTCAGTTCAGTGCAACCCTCAGATACGGCTTTAAAGATGGCTGTTCTTTCACCGCAAACGGTTAAACCGAAGCTTGCATTTTCAATATTACAGCCAGTGAATATCCGGCCATCTTTTGTCCTTACTGCAGCACCTATGGGAAAATGCGAATAGGGAACATAGGCTTTTTCGCTGGCTGCAATAGCCTGCGCAATAAGCGCATCAGTATCCGTCATCTGCTGTTTCTCCTTCTAAAATAGCCACTCCGGCAGAGGTCCCTATCCGTGTTGCACCGGCTTCAATGAAAGCTCTGGCATCCGTATAGGATCTGGCTCCGCCAGCAGCTTTAACCCCGGCCTTATCACCGACAGTCTGCCTCATCAAAGCAACATCCGCGACTGTCGCTCCACCAGTCGAAAAGCCTGTAGATGTTTTGACAAAATCAGCTCCAGCCTCCAAGGCCAGCTGACAAGCTTTCACTTTTTCCTCCTCAGTCAGCAGGCAGGTTTCAATGATGACCTTCACCAATTTTCCGCTGCTGGCTGCAACCACTTCTGCTATGTCTTTTCTGACAGCCTCAAAATGCCCTGATTTTAGCAGTCCGATATTAATGACCATATCAATTTCATCGGCCCCCGCCGATACAGCTTCCTTAGCCTCAAACGCCTTCACAGCCGAAGTGTTTGCTCCAAGCGGAAAGCCAACTACCGTACAAACATTGACGTCGGAATCTTTTAAATAATCTGCAGCCAAACTCACCCAAGTAGGATTGACGCAGACACTGGCAAAATGATAGCGTTTAGCCTCGCTGAGAAGCTGTTCTATCTGTTCTTGAGTGCTTTCTGCTTTCAGCAAAGTATGATCGATATATTTATTAAGTTCCATCTTAGTCCTCTCTAAGAAATAATTTTAATAATTTCCTTGGGAATCCTTTGTACTCTCATTATTTTAACATTTTTTTGGAATTCTGTAAGCTGGTTTTCCCCTAATTTTTCCTGCGAATAAATACGCGCAAGGCGTTCGCCCTTTTGCACAGCATCGCCGACTTTTTTATCAAAGACAAGTCCTGTCTCATAATCCAGACGATCAGTTTTGACAGCACGGCCTGCTCCCAATTTCATAGCAAACAAGGCAAAGTCCAAAGCAGGCAGATCTGAAATATAACCCGATTCTGGTGCAAAAACCTCAGTTACCACTCGGGCAGATGACGGCCGGTAAAGATCTCCAAGATCGCCGCCCTGTGCTGCAACCATCTCTTCAAATTTTTTCAAGGCACTGCCGTCAGTAAGATGTTGCAAAATAGCAGCAAGCGGCTTCTCAACTCCAGCAAGACTGAGCATTATCTGGGCCAGACTGCAGATAAAATGGCTGATATCCTCCCGTCCTTGCCCCTGCATAATCTGCAAAGCTTCTAAAACTTCTAAACGATTGCCGACTGCCTGACCTAAGGGCTGGCTCATATCTGTAATCACAGCTACAGTTTTTCGGCCGACTTCTTCACCGAGCGCCACCATCGTTTCTGCTAATTTTTCTGCCTCAGCAACAGTTTTCATAAATGCCCCTTCTCCGACAGTCACATCAAGAAGAATACTGTCGGCACCGGCAGCAATTTTTTTGCTCATTACAGAACTGGCAATAAGCGAAACAACATCAACCGTAGCCGTAACATCGCGCAGAGCATAGAGCAGTTTATCTGCTTTAACCAGATCATCGGACTGCCCGATAACAGCTAAGCCAATATCCTGCACCTGCCTGATAAATTTTTTCTGAGATAGCTCGACTTGGTAACCTTTTATCGATTCCAATTTATCCAGAGTGCCGCCTGTATGCCCTAAGCCTCGGCCGCTCATTTTAGCAACAGGGACACCAAAGCTGGCCACAAGCGGAGCCAGAATAAGCGTTACCTTATCACCGACCCCTCCTGTTGAATGCTTATCTGTTTTGATTCCTGCAATCGCTGATAAGTCAACATGGTCACCCGTTTCAACCATGGCAAATGTCAGATCACGGGTTTCCTGCATGGTCATCCCTCTGAAATAGACAGCCATCGCAAAAGCAGACATCTGATAATCCGGAACAGTGCCTGCAGCATAAGCAGAAATCAGCCAATCAATTTCCTCTTTTGTCAGACTTTTGCCATCACGCTTTTTTTGAATTAAATCAACTGCCCTCATAGCCTCTCACTTTGTAAAATATAATATCCTTTATCTCTTTTTAAAATCTCACAGTTGCCAAAGACAGCTTCCATTTTCGCTTTGGCACTGGGAGCTCCTTGTTTTTTTTGAATCACCAGGGTCAAAAAACCGCCGCTGTTTAGATGGTTGATCCCTTCTTCAATAATTCGGTGGACGATCTTTTTCCCAGCCCGAATCGGCGGATTGCTGATAATATAATCAAAAGATGACTTGACATTTTCATAAAGATCCGATTGGAAAATATCAGCTTTAATCTTGTTTCTATCGGCGTTTTTCTGCGCTAAAGCGAGGGCACGGAGATTAATGTCAACCATTGTCACCTTTACGCCCTGAACTTTTGCTAAAGCAAGCCCCAAAGGGCCGTAGCCGCAGCCAATATCTAAAAGGGTTTTTCCTCTTTTTAAAGTTAAAGCATTCAAAAGGACTTGGCTGCCATAATCAATCCTTTTTTTAGAAAATACACCAGCATCCGATAAAAAATCGAAAGCCTCTCCCAGCAATTCGACTTTCAGTTCATGAATATCATGGCTGCTAGTCGGTTTTTCAGCATAATACATGATGACATCTGCGCCTTTATTTTTTTTACTATAATTCTTTCTTATTTTAGCATACTTTGAAACTGTTTTCAATTAGTAATTAAAAATGCTATAATAAGGCTTATAAGTAGATGAGGAGCTAATTATGACTAGGGAGTTTATCAATTTTGAAAAAATTTCCCGCCAATCCTGGCAGGAACTGCATCAAAAAACAAAGCCTCTGCTTACAGCAGCAGAACTGGAAGCCATCAAAAGCTTAAATGACCATATCAGCATGCAGGATGTTATTGATGTCTACCTGCCCTTAATCAGTTTGATTCAAATTTACAAACGGGCTCAGGACAACCTTTCTTTTTCTAAAAGTATTTTTTTAAAAAAAGATGTCAGCCACATTCCCTTTATTATTGGAATATCAGGTTCAGTAGCTGTTGGGAAATCAACAACCAGCCGTTTGCTGCAGCTCCTTCTTTCCAGAACTTTTAAAACGAGCAAAGTCGAAATGGTAACAACTGATGGTTTTTTGTATCCCAATGCCGTCTTGACAGAGCAAAATCTTTTAAACCGCAAGGGGTTCCCAGAGTCCTATGATATGGAATCGCTCCTGAATTTTCTAGATACTATCAAGAATAGGTCTGAAGCACAGATTCCCGTTTACTCTCACGAAATCTATGACATTATACCAAATAAAAAACAAACTATTCAGCGCCCGGATTTTCTTATTCTTGAAGGAATCAATGTTTTTCAGAATCAGCAGAATAATAGGCTTTATATGAGTGATTATTTTGACTTTTCAATCTATATTGATGCTGAGAATACTAATATTGAAAAATGGTACTTAGAACGTTTTGCCAGTCTTTTAGAACTGGCAAAAAATGATACAGGCAATTACTACCACCGTTTTTCACTTATGCCCTATGAAAAAGCTATGCAGTTTGCTCAGAATATCTGGCAGACAGTTAATCTGGTCAACTTAGAAAAATATATCGAACCCACCCGTAATCGTGCGGAATTGATTTTGCATAAAGCAGCAGATCATATGATTGATGAAATTTATCTCAAAAAATAAAGCTGCAGCCGATCAGCTGTTCCAAAACATCGTGTTTTAGAAGACAACTATAATCTTTTGGGGGATTTAAACTTGCCAAATAAGAGGAAATTCTATATAATAATGTAGTTAGATTAATTTGGAGGTGAAACCATTGGCAAATATCAAATCAGCTATCAAACGTGCTGAGCTTAACGTGAAGCAAAATAAGAGAAATACTGCTCAAAAATCAGCAATGCGTACAGCCATCAAAGCGTTTGAAGCTAATCCGACTGAAGAACTTTATCGTGCTGCTTCTTCGAGCATTGATAAAGCAAAGTCAAAGGGCTTGATTCATAAAAATAAAGCCAGCCGTGATAAAGCACGCCTTGCCCGCAGACTAGCTAATTAAGGATAAATAAATGCTAAAAAGCGACAGAAATTTAAGTTTCTGCCGCTTTTTTTTATAATTTAACTTCAAAGACAGTGCCCTGAGGCGGATTGTCTTTTACTGTAATCGTCCCTTTAAGTGAATCAACAATCTGCTTAGCCAAAGAGAGACCCAAACCAAAACCTCCGCTTTGCCGTGTTCTGGCCTTATCCACACGATAAAACCGATCGAAAATTTTCGTTTTATCGTCATCACTAATCCCCAGACCGTTATCAGCAATCTGAATCAGCAAGTGTCTATCAGGGCTCTGTTTTACGGTAAGAACAACTTTGCCGTCCTGACCGGTATACTTGATTGCATTATCAAATAGGATGGTCAGAAGCTGCCTCAAAAGGGTTTCATCTGATTTTACTGCCTTAGTTAATTCATTGATACCGGTAAAGTCTTTTTGATTTTCCTCAGCTATCAGACCGTAATTGTCAAAAAGATCATCAAAAAAAGCAGGCGATAATTCTTGGATTTCAGGAGTCAGCCCATCATCTCTGCGTGCTAAATTCAAGAGATTGGTCGTTAAAAGCCGCATACTGCGTACTTCATCCAGACTTGAAGCGATATTCTCACTGTTTTCAAGAATGGTTGATTCAGGCCTCCTAAACAAATTTTCTAAACGATTTTGCAGGACAGCAAGCGGCGTCCGCAGCTCATGACTGGCGTTTTCAACAAAAGCTTTTTGCTTCTCATAGTTTTCTAAAATCGGCTTACGGCTCCATTTAGCCAGATAAATACTGGCTAAAACAGAAATAATCCAGAAAATGACCATGACAATAACAATAATTTTGATATAGCGTGAGTTGGCATCTCCCAGCTGTGTCGTATTAATGGCTATTGTAAGATAAGCTGCTTCAGGGTAGTCTATGCTTGATACAGCTACTGTGATGAGATGGTATTTTTCATCATGCCCCGAATAATTTTCGATTGCAACCTCTTTCACCTGTCCCAGTTTATTGCTGTCCAGTTTTAAAGTCTGCAGTCCTGAAAATGTATTGAGATTATTTAAAATGGAACCGTCACTACCATAGACAATATAGCTTGTATTGGCGGCCATTTCCGTCCCGGGTTTCAGTTTAAAATCACTCTTATTGCTGTTTTTCTCTGAAGAAGAGTCTGTTGAGGAAGATGTGTCATCCGCAAAAGCATCTTCCAGCTCATCTAAGAGAGTTCGCGACATCGTCATCGAAACATAGGCATCTGCATTAGCCACTGCACCCTGTAAATTGCTGTCCACAGAAGAATAAACGCCCACTCGCATAACCTGTAAGATGATAACAGTCATTACCAGAAAGATCCCTGTAAATACAGAAAAGAAATGAATAAAGAAAGAAAAATCCCCAGACTTCACTTTCTTTCTTAATTTACTCAGCATTTTTCAGAATATACCCCACACTGCGCAATGTTTGTAAATTTTGGGCAAAAGTTGTTCCCTTTAACTTTTTACGGATTTTTGAAACATACACCTCTACAACCGAAATTGTTGTGTCGCTGTCAAATCCCCAGATACGGTCAAAAATCTGTGATTTAGGCAGAATAACATTCTTATTCTGCAGAAAATAGACCAATAAATCAAACTCCTTGCCCAGCAGCTCAACTTCTTCTCCCTTAACTAGAGTGGTGTTGGTCGAGGTATCAACTGACAGCTCGCCATAGGAAAGAACCTTTTCATTGAACTTTCCGGAACGTTTAAGTAAAGCCTGAATGCGCATTTTTAGCTCTTCGAGGTAAAAAGGTTTTGTCAGATAATCATCTGCCCCCAGCTCAAAACCATGTCCTTTGTCATCAAGCCCCTCTTTAGCAGTCATAATAAGAACCGGTGTTGCCACTCCCTTTTCCCGCAGTTCTTTCAAAACTTGAAATCCATTTTTTTCCGGCAGCATCAAATCTAACAAAATAAGGTCATAAACCCCGCTCTCAGCTTCATAGAGACCTTCTTCGCCATCAAAAACCTGCATAACATCAGCAAAATCGTCTAAAAAATCAAACACAGAATTAGACAGGCCCAAATCATCTTCAACAAGCAATATCTTAATCATCATTCTACTCCTTTTTGCACTCTCATTATAACACCCTAAACTCTCTTTCGTCCATATCCATTTTGAGATGCTCACCTGTAAGACAGCATCTTCTGCTTACCACCGTTTCAGTTAAGGTGTATCTGAAGTTTACCATTTTAAGCTTAACCCTTTCTAAAAAAACAAAAAAGAAGTTTAAAAAACAAGACAGCTCTCCGCCTGATAACTGCGGTAAAAAGACTGTCCTGTTTTTTAAAGTATAAAGAAACCGTTAAACGGGAGAATAAACAACTCGTTTATACTTAAGGTCTTTAAGTTTTGTCGTCTATAATAGAAAGAGCTTAACGTGCTGCCTGAATAGCTTGTTCGACTGCAAACCTCTCCTTGTCAATCAAGACTATCCGTGCAGAGATTTCTTTAATCCCCAGGCTAATATTGCGGCTGATGGACAAATCCCCCAGCTGCGGTTCAAAAAAGCCGCGGTATTCTTCCAAACGTTCCTGTGTTTTAAAGTGGTTGGCCGGATAGATAACAAACTTATCAAAACTCATATCACCGCCCAGAGCCGTCTTAATCCAATCCCAATTTTCTCTGGCCCATAGCCAGAATAGACCTTGCGTAAAGTCTTTATTCAAGAAAGGATTATACCAGCTTATAGCCAAATCCTGAGGTTTTATAAGATTTTTATTTTTTAATTCAGATAAAATTCTCTCAACAGTCGCCTGCGATTTTGTATAAGAAAACGCAACTGCTAGCTGATGCTTGAAATGACCGTCATTAGTCTGTCTATAGGCCTGCAGATAGCCGTCTGCCAAATCCTGTGTTTCAGCTGTCTTCATCTGATTGATCAGAACTGATAAACGAATGGAAGCCGGAATGGTTTCAAGTTTATCGCTATGAGCGGCAAATATATCCTTAGCCTTAGCGACAGCATCAGGATTATCAGCGCGAAGAATCTGTGAGACTGTCAGCTGGCGTACCAGTTCATCTTCGTCAGTATCTGTTTCTTTTGGCTCAAAACCGAGACGCACATAATTCTGCCAAGAAATTTTTTCAATCAAGGTCTTAAAATCATTTTCAGTCTGGCTGCCTTCATCAATAAACTTCTCTAATCCAGACAGCACCTGATCAATTGCAGAAGCAACAAGATAGGATCTTTCGTCGGTTAACTGAGTTAAAAGCGGGATAAGCTCAGCATAAGATACCTCACCGCTTTCTGCCAGAAGCCGTCTTTCCTGAATAAGCTGCAGCTTAGTGTGGGTTTCCAATGTAGTTAATTGCTCTACAAGTTCTGTAAGCAGCTCTCCCTTGTAATTCGTCAGGTAATGCGCTGTATTTCCTGTATTAAATCGCAAAGCTCCCTCGTTCTGTGCTGCTAAAGCTTTAAAATGAGGAATTTCAATTCTTTCTTCGGTTAAGGTATCGGGCAGCCCTTGCCAATTGCTGTTGAGCGGTATCGGCCAAATACGGCCTTTGTCCTGATGCTGACCGATAAAAAATTGTTTTTGTGAAAGAACCAGACTGTCATCAATTACCTCAGCAGTAAGCAAAGGGTAGCCGGGCTGTTCCAGCCAAGCATCCATAAAACCGGCAACATCTCTGCCTGATGTTTCTGTCAGAGCTTCCCACAAATCGCGTCCGACTGTATTGCTGTACTGATGTCTGTCAAAATAGCTGTTCAGTCCGGCCGCAAACTGCTCATCTCCCAGCCAGCGCCGAAGCATGTGCATCAGACGGCTTCCTTTGGCATAAACAATGGCAGGATCAAAGAGTGTGTTAATCTCGTCCGGATGATGAACTTCAACATGAACAGACTGAACACCATCTGTTGCATCACGTTTTAAAGCAAGCGGCACACCTGTTGTTTGAAAATCTTCAAAAATATTCCAAGTAGGCTCAAGAGCGTCAATAGCGACGTATTCCATCATGTTGGCAAAACTTTCGTTAAGCCATAAGTCATCCCACCATTTCATTGTAACAAGATTGCCAAACCATTGATGAGCCAGCTCATGAGCAATGACTAAGGCAACATTCTGCCGGCTTTTAACAGTTGAATTCTCATCAACTAAAAGGTAAATTTCACGATAAGTCACCAAGCCCCAGTTTTCCATAGCACCGGCCGAGAAATCAGGCAAGGCAAGGTGATAGGACTGCGGCAGAGGATAAGATATACCGTAGTAGTCTTCGTAAAAGTCAATAAGCCGAACGGCAAAATCAAGAGCAAAAGTCAAGGACTGAGCCGAATGCGCTTTTGTAGCAAAAACCCCAACTTCTGTCCCTCTTTGTGTTTTAGCTGTAGCTCCCTGCAGGTCGCCCAGAGCAAAAGCTAATAAATAGGAGGACATTCGAGGGGTTGTCTCAAAAGTCCACAAACCTGTTTCCTGCCGAAGATCAACATTGATTTCCGGCATGTTGGCAATTGCCACTTCTCCTGCTTCCTGATCAAACTTGAGACTCAGATTAAAAGTTGCTTTTGCTTCCGGTTCGTCAATGCTCGGAAAAACCTCACGGGCAAAATGGCTTTCAAATTGAGTAGAGATAATCTCTTTTTGAAGGCCGTCAATGGTATAATAAGACGGGTACATGCCAGTCATATTGTCTGTAATCCGGCCCGAAAACTCAAGTACCAAGGTCATACTGCCGGTTTCCAGAAGCTGAACATGCACCGCTTCGTTTGCCTGATCCATTTCAAATACCAAGGGCGCATTATCAAGCAGAATAGCTGTAATTGCCAAATCCTTTTGGTGAAAAGAAATCGTGTTATCTAAGGCTTCTCCGCTGATAGCAACATTTCCTGAGAAAATCCTTTCTTTACGGTTAATATCTAGAAAAATATTATAATTTTCAGGGATAAACTTTTCAACAAAGTGTTCTACTGTTTCCATAAATCTACTCTATTCCTATATCAAACTGTCTTTCTATTTTATCATAATTCAACGATTTTGCCGGTTTTCAGATAAACAATCCATTCACAGATATTGCGGGCATAATCACCAATACGTTCCAGATACATCAAAACCTGAAAATATTCTTTGCCGGCAAACACAACATCGGGCGATTTACGGATTTCTTCCACCGCTAAATTTTGGATATCAATAAAATGATTGTCAATAATTTCATCGGAAGCAGCGATTTCATAAGCCTTTTTATCATCACCTTGAATATAAGCGTTCAAAGCTTCTTCTACCATGCGTTTAACAGCTTTGCCCATCTCATTGATCTTTTCTTCAACAACCGTGATTCTTTCCTCACCCTTCATCCGGATGGTTGCTTTAGCAATAGAGGAAGCATGGTCACCCATACGTTCAATATCACTTGAGGCTTTTAAAACAGTGATTACCGTTCTCAAATCATGGGAAACAGGTTGCTGCAAGGCAATAATTTCCAGTGATTTTCTTTCTAGTTTTGTTTCCAGTTCATTAATAATATCATCTTCTTCGATAATCTCTTTAGCCAATTCACGATCATGGCTGACAAAAGCCCGGACAGTTTTATTAATCTGTCCGGAAACCTCTATCCCCATGGAATAAAATTGATTGTGCAATTTTTCCAGTTCTTCATCAAACTTTGTTCTTAACATTAACTTCTCCTATCCAAATTTTCCTGTAATATAATCTTCTGTTTCCTGTTTTTGCGGATTCAGGAACATTTCTTTGGTATCGCCGTATTCAATTAAATCGCCCGAAAGGAAAAATCCGGTACGGTTAGAAATGCGTGAAGCCTGCTGCATGGAACGGGTAACAACAATCATTGTATATTTATCCTTAAGACCGTAAAGTGTGTCCTCGATCTTCCCTGCCGAAATCGGATCCAGAGCCGATGTCGGCTCATCCATAAGGATAACTTTTGCACTGGTCGCTAAAACTCTAGCGATACAGACCCGCTGCTGCTGGCCGCCTGATAAGCTCAGAGCAGAATCATGAAGCCTGTCTTTTACCTCGTCCCATATTGAAGCGCCTTGCAGAGAGCTCTCAACAGCTTCATCCAACGTCTGCTTATTTTTTACGCCTTTTAAACGCAAACCGTAAACAACATTTTCATAGATGGTCATAGGGAAAGGATTGGGCTGCTGAAAGACCATGCCGATTTCTTTGCGCAGCTCTACAGTATCCGTTCTCGGACTGTAAATATTGTGGCCGTTATATTCGATTGACCCTGTCAGGGTGACCTCAGGATTGAGATCACCCATTCTGTTAATTGCGCGTAAAAGAGTTGATTTTCCTGAACCTGAAGGCCCTATGAGAGAAGTAATTTCATTAGGATAGAAATCCAGCGAAACGTTTTTTAAAGCCTTTTTTTCATTGTAATAAACAGACAAATCATTGATTTTTAAAATTGGTTCTGTCATTTCTTACCTTTCTATCCAAAGTGTCCGGAAACATAATCGCTGGTAGAACGTAATTTAGCATTTTGGAAGACATCATTGGTTTTATCGTATTCAATTAAGTCTCCCAGATAAAAGAAGGCTGTATAATCACTGGCACGGGCTGCTTGCTGCATATTATGCGTCACAATGATGATGGTGTAGTCTTTCCTCAGTTCAAACATTGTTTCTTCCAGCTGCACAGTAGCAATAGGATCCAGAGCTGAAGCCGGCTCATCCATAAGAAGAATATCAGGTTTAACAGAAATAGCACGGGCAATGCAGAGGCGCTGCTGCTGGCCGCCAGAAAGCATCAAGGCCGATTTATGTAAATCATCCTTAACTTGGTCCCAAAGCGCTGCCTGCTTTAATGACGTTTCAACAATTTCGTCTAAAACTTGTTTATCTTTGACGCCAGCGCGTTCATGCGCAAATGTAATATTTTTATAGACCGATTTAGCAAAAGGATTGGGCCGCTGAAAGACCATGCCGATATGCTTACGCATTTCGTAAACATTAATTTCAGGCCGGTTGACATCAATCCCTTCATAGAGTACTTCACCTGTTACCCGAGCAATATCGATAGTATCATTCATACGGTTAAGACTGCGCAGATAAGTGGATTTCCCTGAACCTGAAGGTCCGATGAGAGCTGTAATTTTATTTTTTTCAAATTGCATGTCTACACCTTTAATAGACTCATTATTACCGTAGTAAACATGCAGATTTTTTGTTTCTAAAGCAATTTTATCCTGAGGAAAAGTGATAATGTGCTTTTCATTCCAATTATATTCAGTCACTGCTTTTCTCCTTAAAGCAAGATACAAAGGCCGTTAAAAGAGCAAAGCAAAAATGACGGTAAGCCAGAAATCTTTGATTTCGTCTGCGCACCTCTGCCAAAACGACTAGAAGGGTGCGGTCGGCCGCAGAACGACAAAGCCTTCAGACGTTTACGGCTAGCTAACTTGAAATCAATTCTAAACCTAGATTTATCTTTTTTGCACAGCTCTTAGGCCGTGTTCAATTCATCAAGATATAAAACCCATTCAAAAATCCATAGAAAAATGACGGTAAGCCAGAAATCTTCGATTTCGTCTGCGCACCTCTGCCAAGACGGCTAGAAAGGTGCGGTCGGCTGTTAAGACGACAAAGCTTTCAGACGGATACGGCTGACGGTAAGCCAGAAATCTTCGATTTCTTAGACGCCCCCTGCAAGTCAGCTAGGATTGTTTAGCCATATACATGCATCATGCTGGCAGGCAGCGTTTTCATTAGGATTTCAGGGGGATGTTCAGTTCTTTCCGAAATCAACTCTAATTAAGAAGCTGAAGTTAACTTTTCATGAAGCTTTCTGCCGATGAATCGAGCCGAGAGATTGAAAAGTAAAATAAAGACCAGTAAAACTGCAGCGCTTCCTTCTGAGACCTGAGTAGCATCAGGAATCGTCCCCTCACTGTTGACTTTCCAAATATGGACAGCCAAGGTCTCTGACTGGCGGAAAATGGAAATCGGACTGGTGATACTGAGGGGATTCCAATTAGACCAGTCCAAAGCAGGTGCAGACTGACCGGCAGTGTAAATCAGCGCAGCAGCCTCACCGAAAATACGGCCTGAAGCAAGGACAATTCCTGTAACAATTCCCGGAAGTGCTTCTGGCACAACCACATGAAGCACGGTCTCCCACCGCGAAATTCCTAAAGCAAGACCGGCTTCCCGCTGAGTGTGGTGCACAGTCCGCAGACTGTCTTCAACATTTCGTGTCATCATCGGAAGATTAAAAACAGTTAAAGCGAGAGCTCCGGAAATAATTGAAAAACCATAACCAAATTGAACGACAAAAATCAAATAGCCGAAAAGTCCGACAACAACCGAAGGCAGTGAAGATAATATCTCAATACAAGTCCTGATAAAGTTTATTACCGGTCCTTTTTTAGCGTACTCTGCCAAATAAATCCCGGCTCCCATCGACAGCGGCACTGAGATGATAAGTGTCACCACCAGCAGAAAGAAAGAATTGTAGAGCTGAATGCCAATGCCGCCGCCGGCTTCATAAGAAGAGGAACGGCCTGTTAAAAACTGCCAGTTGACATTGGGTAAGCCCCGGACAAGAATGTAAAGCAATAAGGAAGTAAGGATGATAACAATAATACCAGCGATTGTATAGAGAACCCCTGTAGCTAATTTGTCGATTTTTTTAGCGTGCATAGTTTTTCTTACCTTCCCTTGTAATCATTTTAATCAAAGTGTTAAAGGCCAGACTCATCAGCAGCAATACCAAAGCCAGTGACCACAGAACATTATTTTCAACGGTCCCCATAACAGTATTGCCAATCCCCATAGTCAGGACTGAAGTCAGAGTCGCCGCCGGAGTGACAAGCGAAGTCGGCATAACAGCAGAATTGCCAACAACCATTTGAATCGCTAAAGCCTCACCAAAAGCACGGGCCATACCGAAAACAACAGCTGTAAAAATGCCGGGTCTGGCTGCATTTAAAATAACCCGCCAGATTGTTTGCCAGCGTGTAGCTCCCATAGCAAGACTGGCTTCTTTATAATGTCTGGGGACAGCTTTAAGACTGTCAACTGTCATAAAAGTCACGGTCGGCAAAATCATCACAAAAAGAACAAAAACACCTGACAGGATACCAAAGCCCGTTCCGCCAAAAATGGATCGGACAAAAGGAACAATCACCTGCAAGCCGATAAAGCCATAAACGACTGAGGGAATCCCGACAAGCAGTTCAACAGCCGGCTGTAATATTTTTGCTCCGTATTTAGGTGAAATCTCTGTCATAAAGACTGCAGCGCCAATTGCAAAGGGTGTAGCAATCAAGGCTGACAGAATGGTGACAATAAAGGAACCCAGAATCATTGGCAGAGCTCCCAGCAGCGGCTGACCGGAAGCATCTTTAACATTGGGCTGCCACTGCGTTCCAAAAAGAAATTTGAAAGGATTGATTTTATTGACAAAAAATGTAGACAGCCCTTTCTGCGCTACAAAAATCAAAATCATAGCGACAATAAAGACAATTAATATTAAACAAAGAAAGGTAATCGTTTTGCCCAACTTTTCTAAACGGGAATTCTTAGAAGGGGACACCAGCTTTTTAGCAAGCTCTTGTTTTTGCATAGTTAACTCCTCATAAAAGATATTAACGCCTTTAACAGGAAAAAAATGAATTGAATCTACCGCAAGTTCTCCAATAATTCACTTGCCTTGGCTTAAAACCGTCACTTAGGCCGGACGGTTCCATCGGCACTTTTGACAACCTTCATGTCATTCATGGAAATATAACCCATACTGACAACAATGCCATCTTGAACATCATCCGACATCATGTAGTCTAAAAATTCCTTAGTGAGTCCGGTTGGTTCCCCCTTAGTGTACATATGTTCGTAAGACCAAAGCGGCCAATCGTTAGTTGTAACATTTTCAACTGTAGCTGAAAAGCCATTGAGTTTCATACTTTTGACCGAATCATCAACATAAGCAAAAGCCAAATATGAAATCGCGCCAGGTGTCTGGGAAATAATGCTTTTTACCATACCGTTTGAATCCTGTTCCTGACTTTGCTGGGCTGATTTCCCATCCATCACAATACTGTCAAAAGTCGAACGTGATCCGGAACTGGCTGCTCGGTTAATAACTGAAATCTCTAAATCCTTTCCGCCGACCTGCTTCCAGTTCGTGTATTCTCCGGTAAAGATTTTTTGCAGCTGTTCTATTGTCAGATCTGAAACGTCCACTTCCTTATTGACAATTACAGCCAGGCCTGCAACGCCTACCTGATGATCGACCAGCTTGCTGGCATCAATACCGTCCTTCTCTTCGGCAAAAACATCACTATTGCCAATTTGCACAGCCCCGGACTGAACCTGAGACAGGCCTGTGCCGGATCCGCCGCCTTGGACATTAACCGTTTTGCCGATGTTGATATGAGAAAACTCATCCGATGCAGCTTCAACTAAAGGCTGCAAAGCCGTCGAACCAACACTGGTTATTGACTGGCCCCGGTCAATCCAGCTGGAACAGGCTGTTAGGATAAACAGGCTGACCCCCGCCAAAGCAAGCAGAGTTAATGTGTGATTCTTTTTTAATTTCATTGGTTCATTCCTATTCATCATTATCAAAAAATCATTTCATGAAGCTAGCATCTTCATACTCAAATAGTAACATAACTGACTGGCCTTTGCAAAGAGCTTTCTTACTTTAAATGAAATTGTATTCAATAACAGTTAAGCATTAAAACGGAGTCCTTTGGGGAAATAATTTTTAACCGTATTATTAACAACTTTTGCAAACCCAAGCCCATTCCCTTTGACACATAACTGGTACCAGCCATTGGGATAGTTTCCTTCTAAGAAAACAATATTTCCCGCAGCATAAGACTTAAACTGTTCTATATCAATTTCAACAGACTGTTCTACGTCATGCTGAGCTAAAGCCAAACCTAAAGCAAAGGAGGGCTCAAAACGCTTTTTCTTAAAAGTCCCTAAATGCAGGCCGTTTCGAGCAATTTTCAAGCCGGACAAATCCGGCAGGCCTAAAGGAAGAAGGTAGAGATTGGCGCCGAATGTCTGAAGAAGTCCCTCCAAAGGGCGCTTTAAGTGTTTAGCTGCAAATTCCTGCCAAAGCGCAAGTTCTTCTCTGTTTAAATTAGACGAGCCTGACCGAATAGGGAATACCCGCTTCTCTCTTTGGTCCTTGAATTTTGCGATAAACTGCCCTTCACCCTTAAAACGATGGGGATACATACGTGCAGCTTCCGGCAGATCAATACCGCCTGTCATACCATTTATCTTGGGTATATTGACGATGTTCAGTGTGTCATACTGCCGTAAAAGCCAATTTGCTATTTCTTCATTTTCCTCTAAAGACCAAGTGCAGGTTGAATAGACTAAACTTCCGCCGTAAGCCAGCATAGGCATCGCTTCGCTCAAAATTTGTTTTTGGAGTTTTGCATACTCGGCCGGCAAGGTCCTGTGCCAGCGGCGGACAGCATCGGGTTCTTTTCGGAACATCCCTTCACCGGAACAAGGGGCATCCAAAACAATAAGATCAAAATAATGTTTAAAGGTTTTAGCCAGCTTTCGTACAGATTCATTAGTGACAATGACGTTCTGGGCCCCGAAACGCTCAATATTTTCGACAAGACTTTTGCTGCGTTTTACGGAAATCTCATTGCTGACAAGCAGGCCTGTGTTTTCCAAGTAAGCCAGCAAGTGCGTAGACTTGCCGCCGGGAGCAGCTGCTAAATCCAGAACTTTCATACCTTTTTGCGGAGCCGCTGCCTGTCCGACCATCTGAGCAGCAGGCTCCTGTGAATAGACTAAGCCGGTGACATGCTCAGCTGATTTCCCAGAAATTTTGCCATAATGCCCCCACGGTGTATCAGGGATAGCCTGATCAAAATGCTGTTGGCCGGCCTTAAGAGGATTAGTCCGAAAAGCAGAAACAGAATCTTCTTCCAAACTGGTAAAAAAAGCTTCTGCCTCTTCCCCCAAGATCTGCCGATAGTTTTGAATAAATGATTCAGGTAATCTCATATAAATATAGTTTTTATTTCCTCTTGCATTCCTACTTTATAAACTGCTTAATGGTCTTTAATTTTTGCTTAGGAACAAACATAATCATTTGTCTGTTTTTAAAATCAGGCTTCTGCCCGTCAAGGGTCAGCAGCTGATAACCCAGCTTTTCCCCCATAATAAAGGCAGCCGCATAATCCCAAGGCTGAATGAAAGAAAAATAAGCTAATAAACGGCCGGACATCACCTGCGACATACTGATTCCGGCTCCGCCGTAAATGCGGACCCCCAAAGTTTGGCGGGCTAGGTCACGGATTCCGTGCACATTCTCAGCAAACATACTGGAATTAGCACTGATTAAGGAGCGATTAAAGGGTTTGTCCTGATAAGGAAGCAGTTTTTTATCATTGGCATAAACACCAAACTGTCCGCCTCCGGCATAAAGAACATCCTTTATAACATCATAAATAAGACCAAAGCGACCGACTCCGTCTTCGTAGTATGCAATCATGACAGCAAAATTTTCCCCTTGCACAATAAAATTGACGGTGCCATCAATAGGGTCTAAAATCCAAACATGACCGTCTGTAATAGGATGTCGGACACCGTTCTCTTCTGCCATCACATTGTCTTTGGGGTAAGCCGATTTTATTTTAGCAATCAGCAAGTCTTGTGCAGCTTTATCCAGATTAGTGACCAGATCATCAAACTGTGTTTTTTCTTCTATTTTGAGCTTTTCGGCCATGGCCGAGCGGATAAACTGTCCAGCTTCCCGAATGATTGTTTTTGCAAATGTAAATTTAGTTTCCAAGAGAAATAAATCCCTTTCCTCTTTCTTTTGCTGCTTTTACAGCCTTGTATATTGAATAGCCGCTGCTTCGTTTAAAGTCACGGTCAATTGTTTTTTCCTGAGCTTTGCTTGTGACAACCTGTTTAAAAGCAGTGTAAGTCTCCAGTAAGGCCGCAGCAGAAACCTTGCTTTCGTAGGCTTTTTCAACTTGATTCAAAAAATAAAGCACTGATATGATTTCTTCAGTGCTCCAGCTTGTATCGAGCGGATAACTATAATTTTTACTCATCTTCTCCCTCAATCTCAGCTCTTATAGTTGCCTGACGCAACTCCTGTTTACGGTAATCCCGCGATAAAAAAGCACGAATCTCGTCTTCATTAAAGCCGATCTGCATCCGCTTCTTATCCATAATAATCGGGCGGCGCAAAAGACCGGGATTTTCTGCGATCAGCTGAATCAGGGCAGAAACAGACAGCTCATCCACATCAACATCCAGCTTCTGGAAAACTTTTGACCGTCTGGAAATGATGTCTTCTGTTCCGTTTTCAGTAAACGATAAAATCCTCAGTAATTCCTCACGACTAAGCGGGCTTGTAATGATATTGTGCTCTTCAAACACAACTTTATGCTTTTTGAGCCAGGTTCGTGCCTTGCGGCAGCTAGTGCAGCTAGGTGATAAAAATAAGGTAACCATTCTTTGCCTCTTAACTATTCCTTACTGATTATTATACAAGATTTTATGCTTCTTGGCTATTCTTTTTCCAAGACAGTGCCTTTTGTTTATCGGAATGCAGCTGAGCTACCAAGGCTTCAGCCCCATCAAACTTAATCATATCACGGATTTTTTCCAGCCAGATAATCTCAAGCACTTCACCATAAATATCTTCTTCAAAATCAAAAATATGAACCTCCAGCCGCAGCTCAGTCCCACCAAAAGTCATATTTTTGCCAATGCTGGTCATGGATCGGTAAGTTTTGCCATTAATCAGAACATCGGAAACATAGACACCGTCAGAAGGCAGAAAAGTCCGGTCCAAGGGAGCCAGATTTGCTGTCGGAAAGCCGATTGTCCTCCCGCGAGCATCGCCATGAACAACCAAGCCCCGCGTTGAGAAAGTATAACCCAGCAAATCATTGGCCTGCGACACTGCACCAGCAGCCAGAAGTTTTCGAATTCGGGTAGAGCTGATTTTTTCCTGATTCCTCTGGACCTCTTCTATTGTCACAACCTCACCATTAAAGTGCTGCTTCAAAAAGTTTCCATCAGCACGGTCATGGCCAAATTTATAGTCAAAACCAACCACAACTGCTTTTGCATGAAAGGCAGCAGTATACTGTTCAATAAAGTCTTCTGCCGATAGCTGTGAAAAACGGCTTGTAAAATTCAGCAGATAAAGCTTGTCAACACCATATTCAGCAAACTTCGCATAACGTTTTTGCGGATAAGTCAAATGAAGTAAGAGTTCAGGATAAAAACGCACAAATGCTAAACGCGGTGACTCAGGAAAGGTCAAAACCACGACTCTTAGCGAATCACGCGCTGCAATTTCTTTTGCCTTTTCAAATAAGGCCTTGTGGCCTAAATGCAGGCCGTCAAAATAGCCCAAAACAAGGACAGTATCGGCACTCTCATTAATTTCTGTATGATTCTTAATCTCTTGGATTTCCATCTTATTTCCGTTCTAAATTAAACAAAGACCTTATGCGGTTTATATTTTCCTTCATCATATGCTGTTAAAACAGCCAGCAGCCTGTCCTCATAAAAACCGACTAAGAGTTTTTCTTGCCTTTCCAGCTTAACTTTGCGCCCATGCGACAGATCATCAGCCTGTTTCTGATTTAAGTCAACAGAGGGTAAATGACGCACACCATACTCCAAGGGGAGTAAAAAGGAAAAATCATTATTGTCGACCTGTTTTTGAATTGCTGAGAGGGTGCGGGCCTCTTCAAGTTCTAAACCTGAAGAGGCCGTCCGTTCAAGAAAAGACATATGGCTGGCATACCCTAACACTGCGCCTAAGTCCACTGCTAAAGTCCGGACATAAGTCCCTTTGCTGCATGACAATCTAAATGAAAAAGAACAGGTGCCATCCGCAAAAGTCAGAGGACTTGTGCGGATAAATTCGTAAACAGACACCTGACGCACTGGCCGCTCTACAGTTTCTCCCCTGCGGGCATAATCATACAGTCTGCGGCCTTTAACTTTGACTGCTGAATACATAGGCGGCTTCTGTTCAATACGACCGATAAAAGTCTGCATAGCCAGATCTACAGTCTTTTCACTTAAGTCGTCTGTCACCGGTGTCCTGTCCACTAGCTGACCGCCGGCATCTTCGGTTGTTGTCGAAAAACCAAGGGTAATCTGACCCTGATAAACTTTACCGCTATCCATCATATATTCGATAATTCTGGTTGCTTTACCGACAGCGATCGGTAAAACACCGACAACATCAGGATCAAGTGTTCCGCCATGCCCAATCTTTTTTTCCTGCAATATTTTACGCAGTTTCAAAACAGCATCATTGGAGGTCATGCCTGCTTCTTTTTTCAAATTGATAATTCCAGTAATCATAATTTACATTATAGCTTATTTTTCATTTTTTGCCTACGTTAAAAGGCATTCAGAAAAATCCAAATGCCTTTTAAAACTTATTTTTCTATAGTTTAAGGATTATAGATACCTTCACCGTTGCTGTCAAAATAAACAGCTTGGCCATTTGGCATTATAACCCACTGGTTGCGGACCTGTTCGCCGGAGTCAGCATCATAGTAGTTGACCCTTCCGGACGCCAGTCTGACTATATCGCCTTTGACCTGACTGCCATCTGTATTAAAGTACAGACGCTGGCCGTTAATCATTTGCAGACCGGTAAGAGCTCTTCCTTCTGCACCAAAATAATACCAGCTGCCATCAGCAAAAATAAAGGTATTGACAGCCATATCGCCGGAGTCAGCATCATAATAATAGTTGTTGCCGTTACTGTCAGTTACAAGATTTCCCTTAACTTGACTGCCGTCTTCATTAAAATAGAGGACCTGATCATTGATAATCTGTGAGCCGGTGACAGCATAGCCGTTATTGTCCAGATAATACCAAACATTATTGCCGGTCGTTGCGAAATGACCGCTCACTCTCTCACCTGAATTGGCATCATAATAATAGTTGTTACCAGCCTCATCTTGGGCAAAATAGCCTTTTACCTGTCTGCCGTCCGAGTTAAAGAAAAGGTTCTGTCCGTTAATAACCTGAGAGCCGGTAACAGCATAGCCGTTATTGTCAAAGTAATACCAGACATTGTTGCCGGTCGTTGCAAACCGGCCGACTACCAGCTCACCAGAATCAGGATGATAGTAAGAAATCCGTCCGCTGCTATCGCTCACCAGCTGTCCCTTAACTTGGACACCGTTTTCATCAAAGTAGAGCCGCTGACCGGCTATTGTCTGTGCTCCTTTGACAGCCCGTCCCTGAGCATTGAAATAATACCAGTTGTTAGCTCCCTGTTTGATAAAGGTATTGACAGCCATGGCGCCTGAATTGGCATCGAAATACCGAATATTGCCGTCTGAATCTGTCACTAGTTCCCCTTTGATTTGATAGCCATTTTCATCAAAATACTGGGTTACCCCATCAATTGTTATTAGACCGCGGGCCATCACACCGTCACTGTCAAAATACCGCCATTGATTGTCGAAAGCATAATAATTATTGGTATACATATCACCCAGCGGACCATAGTAATACTGTTTTCCGTCGCTGTCTTCGTAGACAGCATCACGAAGCTGAGCCCCGTTTGGCAGGAAATAATACTGCTTATTGCCGATCGTCTGCCGGCCGGTAACCATATAGCCGTTTTCATCAAAATAGTAGTAATAACCATTTTCATTGATAAAGGCATTCTTGGCTTGATAGCCGCTTGTAGAGTAGTATGTCATGCCGGTTCCATCATGATAAAATCCGGTGACACCTTCTTGTCCGGTCAGCACTTTAGGCAGGAAGACGCCGTTTTCATCTAAAGTAAAGTATTGATTGCTGGCAGCATCCTGTAAAACATAGTAAGCGCCGCGTCCGAGAATATTTGTTCCATTGAAGTATTCAGCCTTCCATTCCGTAATCTTAACTGATGGGTCAATTCGCTGACCATTGGAAATTTGAACACGCTCAAAGATTTGCGGATAAGCTGCTGCTAATTCATCTAAAAAGGCGCCGCCGTACTGTGCCTGATAATCATCGCCGTTTGTTTTGCTGTTAACGACGTAAAGCAGCTCTTTAATAACCGAATCTGTCCGATAGCTACCAAAATTATTGACCCGTGTCGCTGTAACCACTTCCTGCCCCGGAAGGTTATAGATCTGATCCGGAACCCAGTCGGCAATCACCTGAATGCCTTCTCGGTGCAGGGCCTTGATAGCGTTAATCAGATCCTGCTGGGAACCGTATTTATTATTTTTACTCATAGCCAGATCATACCTGTCTTCAAAGGCATAACCGTTTAAGATGATGGCATCTAAGAAAGACCCATCTTCAGAAGAGACATATTGAGGAGCCATTTCAAAAGAAGTTACTCCCCATGACTTAAAGAGGTCAACATTTTCTGCAATCAGTTTATTTGTGTACTCGGCATCAGTGGTAACAAAATCTTGAAAATTAGAGAAACCTTCATAAATCAGCTGTGAATCAAGTGCAGCGGACGATTGATACACTTGACCGTTTGATGTTGCTTCATCACTGGCAGCTACACGGACATCTTGATCATCCGGAGCTCCTACCGGCACCCAAACAGCTAAATAGCCCGAAACCTGAACTTGGCTGTAGCCGGCAATATCGCTGGCATCAAAACTTAAGATGCCATTATCATCGGTATAGCGAATGAGATCGGAAGGAACTTGGCTGTCATCTAAATAATGTGCCAAGCCTGATTCAGTTGTCAATAACAAAGGACGGTAAGCCTGATTAGCGTGTGCATCTCCCATATTAACACGGACAAGATCCTGACTGCCGAGCTGTAAATAAGGATTATTGCTGACAATGACCGCTATCCCTTGTGTTCTTGTTTCTTCAGTCCCTAAGTCTGTTGCCTCTGAGGCACCGCTGCCATAACGAACCGAAGTCAGAACGCCATTATAATCCCATTCCCAGTTTTCCCTGTCTTGGCCTTCTACATAAGTTATCGCCATATCCTGACCGCCGGCAACATATTTGATGCGGGCTTTCATTAAGGTTTCAAGAGCGTCATAGTAAGGAGATTTATTGGCCATATACTGTCCGTTATCCGTATACATATCGCCATAATATACTCGAGTAATGGTATCCTTATTAGTCAGCATCAAAGAATAGGAGGCCGGAATATTTGTCTGCGTGTATTTCTTGTCTGCCGAATTCATATCAGCATTGTAGATTTCAAAGGCCTGTTCCAGCTCAGCTGTTGTAATTCCTGTTAAACCATCTGTATTGGGATTGATGTAATCATTAATAATTTGACCGATGACAGTCTGTACTTCACTGTCATGCGCACGTACAAAGACATAGTTAGCCATCCGTTCAGTGTACTTGCCTTCTGCCGAACGGTCATTTAAAGTTGTCGTGATGGTCGGTTCAAGACCGCTCCGCACCTGCTCCCCGCTTTTTGAATCGGTAATCGGACGGGCAAGGGCATACAAAAGGGCATTGCGCAAGTAATTATCGATAGGGAGCTGAGCTCCGCCAGTATCAAGATTATATTGAGGATCATTATCATTCCAAGCTTCTAAAATGGAAAGATGATTAATCGCATTCGCCTCGCTGGCATCTACATTATAGTAAGCTTTGAAATAGTCAGAAGCAATCTGCAAAAGATCAGCATTGACATTATCCACAGCATCAATCCGCACACCATCAAAATTAGCTTCCGGATCATTAGCAACAATAGAGCCGTAGTTCATCAAATAATGCAGCCAATTCAGCTGTTCAGCCTGAACAATAGGATTAGAATTATCAATATCATTAGCTAACAGGAACTCATAGCCGCCTGTTGGATCGTCATCATCTTCAAAATATTTAGGGACCCCAGTCTGATTTGTCGGCGTCCGATTGAGTAGACGGTAATCTGAATTGGCATAGGCGGTTAAATCACTGTTGCTGTACAATAGGGCACCGCCCTGCAAATGGTCTTTATTGCCTTCAGAGGTATCAGATTCCGTATTTTTATTCCACATATCCTGCTCAATGACAAAAGCATTCATAATAGAACGCAGCCAATCAGTTGACTGCTGGGCAGCAATTCTGATTTCAATATTTCTTTGAACCTCCTGTGCTGCTGCTGTTAAACTGGCCTGATCGGTTTCATTTGTATAAGAAACGCCTGTTCCCAAGCCTTGTGCGTTCATATAATTTAAATAAGCCACTTGAATATCTTTACTTGGCCACCAAGTCATTAAAAGCGGACGGTAGTCGCTTTCAGTTGACGCCACCCAAGACTCTCCGTTCTGCAGGATATACTGCGGACGGTACCAGGAATCAGCGGTAATATAGTTATTGATTGTCTCAATACTGGCTGCGTCTTCATTATAAATCTTATTATTGGCATTAAATGTATTAATCAGATCAGACAGCCCTTCTTGAAACCAATAAGCAGAGGATTCAGTCAAGGCTCCTGTTTCGGCATCAAAATAAAGAATTGCTCCGTTTAAACTGATGGCAAAATTTTTCTTGGCTGTCCCGTCTTCCTGAATATAATACTGCTTTCCATCAATCGTTCTGATATTGGTCAGATCAATTTCAGACGCTTCTTGCTCAGTATTTGCAGCGTTTACTGCAGCTTGAACAGCTTGTTCTGTTGTCAAAACAGGCTGATAAGCGGATTCAGGGGTTTGCTGACTTTCTTGAATCTGTGCTTGGACTCCTGCTTCAGCCTCAGATTCTTGTGCAGACTCCTCTTGAGATGATGTCTGCCCAGACAGCTCCTCCGTATTTTCATCTGAGGAAGAAGGAAGAGTTTGTATCGGACTCTCTTCGTCAGACAAAGAAGGCTCAGACTGTTCTTGACCTTGTTCTGTCTCCAAAGGAGCAGCCGCAACATCTGCTGCAGTTGCTTCATCAGCCTTGATGACACTGCTTTTTCCTCCCAGAGTAAAAACTGCAGCAGCAGTGACAGCAATAACTACCCACTGCTTTTTGACTTTGTGCATTTTGTAATGTGTCTTTTTCTCCATAATGAACCTCCAAATCTTGTTCGAAAAAACGTTTTCCAAACAAGCAACATTCTAACATGACCTGTCAGATTTTATTTTGACAGATGTCTTTTAATTGGATTACATTATTTTGCATTTTTATTTCGCTCTAGACCTTTCGCCTTATGACATTTGAAGGTCCATTGACTGCACGAAAAAGAAAACAGGCTGCCGATTTCTTATATTTAAAATGATTTGGCAAATGTCACCCTAATGGTAACTCTTTTATGATGACATTCACTTCTTAAAGATTACGATTATAGTCGCTGTCCAGTTCAAAGAAGGGCTGGATATCCTGAACGTATTCAAGTACCCCTTGAAACTCACCGTTTTTGTCGCGGACAGCAGCGTAAGTCACATAGACAAATTTGTCCAAGCGTTCTGATTTGAACCACATCTCAACCTTATCCCGCTGACCGCTCCTCAGCAGCTGGAAAATCTGTTTTACCTTGTCTAACACTTTTGGCGGATGGCACAGTTCAACATGACGGCCGATCTGACTTGGTGTGCGTTTAAAAATCATGTCCTCAGCCGGAACACTGTCATTGTAATACTGAAAAATATCCTCTTTATTGACAAAAGTTATTTCAAAAGGAAGATGGTTGAGCAAGAGATCAGCCTGTTCCAGAGACAGGTAGCCGTGGCCGAAAGGCTGGGGTTTCGTTCGGTCAGCTTCCGCCTCTTCTTCTTTTGGTGTAAAACTGACTGTAATCTGCCCAGCCGGTGTTTCAATGACCTGAGTATTGTCAGCTCCCAATTCTGTCTGCAGCTGACTGGTCGTTTCACTTTGATTTTTGTCTGAAAAAGACTGGCGCTTAGGCTGCCATTTCTCAGACGGTTTAACAATAGCATAGCCGTAAGCATCGCTTTCTCTTGCAACAGCCAGCCAGTCGTCCTGAGTGAAAATTTCTAAAAGAATCATCAAAAGAATAGATTCTTCCTTAAAAATCATTTCTTCAAATTCTTTGGCAAATGCCTCAAATTTCTCTGACAGCTCAACTATGTCTGCCTGCGGAAGCTTCTGAACAAGGTCAGAGGCGGCAGCAAAAAGCTCCCGAATCTCGTCATCAACTCCCCACATGACTTTAGGCGGAGCATCGTGGCCGTAGCTTTCCATAATCGGGAAAAACAGCTTTTCCTTACGGTCATAATGATTTTCAAACTGCCCCAAAAGCTGGAACTGGTGCCGGAGGCCTTTGATAATTTCTGTCTGATAACTTTTATTTTCAGGATCAGTATAGTTGCTTATAATACGGCGGATGCGCAGCAGAGCCGCACGCAAAGCCAGATTTTCATCCTTAAATACTTTGACCGGATGGCCTTCCTGATCACTGTCCGGGACCTCCACACCGGCAATTGCCCCTTTAAAAAGGTTGGCATGGACATTGCAAAGGCTCATAACATCTTCAAAAGTAATTCCTGTATCAGATGACATCAATTCATGTTCCATCAGAGAGATTTCCAAAGCTGATACACCGGAAAAATGCTGATTAAACTGTTCCTGAACTGATTCCGGACTGGCCCCGTGATGCAAATCCAAAAGAATATCTTTTAAAATTTCAATACGTTCAGCAGCCATCAGTCATCTCCTATTACATCATAACCATGAAAGGATAAGGTTCTTTTAATCGTTTCTAAAGGAATCTTAGTCAGCTTGGAGCCGCTTTTAAGGCTGGTAGCCTGACCTAATGTTTTGAGCATCAGAGGATTGCCCAAGGGTTTAAAACCCAAATCAATCAAAATCTCCTTAACTTCCGGATGTTCCCTAATCGTTTCTGCGACAGGTTTTCTTAAATCTATTGTGTTGTGCATCATATCACCTCATTTCTATTCCTTATTATACCCTAAGAAAAGGAAGTCTGTCTAATGCCGCTGTTGGATTAATAGCAAGAGATGACCTAAGTTTTTCACTCTAAAAAAGTCTGATTTAAATAGTTAATATTACTGGCTAAACAAACTAAAAAAGCCTGTTTCCCATAAGTAGGGAAAAACAAGCCAGCATTTAAATATCGGTATGCCTGCAGCCAAAAACTCTTCTCTTTGCCGAGATCCTTTATTTTGATTCTCTTAAAAAAGAGTTAATCAGTTCTTTTACTGTCCGGCGCTGATTATTTTCCCCGGATAAATTGTGACCTGCTTCTTTAAGCAAATAGTACCGTTTGTCTTTGTAGACAGCATTGTAGCGCTCTGAGGCAAGGGGAGCAACTACCTTGTCTAAAGCTCCATGTATGAGCAGAACAGGCCCCCAATAATTTTTAGCCACCTCGTAAATCGGCAGTGTCTGAGCTGTTCTGAAATAGTCACCGCCAACCATAAAACCATCAATTACAATAGTGTCCGGAATATGATTGGGATCATAAACGACTCCCTGACATTCACCCTTAAGAGCATCATCTTTCAAGGTCGCAGCCGGTGCCAGTAAAATCAGCTTATCAATGACATCTGGCAAATAGCCGGCCAGCATGCTGGCTACTACGCCGCCTTGGGAATGGCCGATTAAATAAATTTTTTGTGCTTTTATAACATGACGGACATAGTCAATAATCTTCAGGCCATCTAAAATCTCACTTAAAACAGTCATATCCCGAAACCGTCCCCCGCTCTTGCCGCAACCGTTAAAATCAAAACGAATGGTTGCTATACCGGCAGCATTCAGCGCCTGAACAAGTTCATCAAGTAGGGCCCCTTTGCGGTAGCCTAAATCGCCTTTAAAACCATGCATCAAAACAGCAATTTCTTTATTTTCGATTCTATCGGTCCCTTCAAGTAGACCAAATAAGGTTAATCCATCTCTCTGAATTGTAATTTCCATTGTGTTCTTTCCAATTGCATTGTCTGACTAAACTGAAGCTAAATCTGAATATGACCCATAAAAACTGTTTTTACTTTTTATGGTGTTTTAAAAACCAACTGCCAATCAAACCTCCGGCTAAGCCTGCAATAATGACACTGCCTAAAAGGGCCGCGCCGTTACTGACAGTGAAATCCAACATCACCCGGTTAACATAGGCCATGTCCTTCCCTTTATTTAAAAGATAGGCAATATATCCCTGTCTGGATACCCACATTGCCAGTAAGGGCGCAGTATTCCCAAAGGAAAAGAGCAGATATGACAGCAGATTGAGGGGCTGTGACTGATACATTTTCGAGCGAGCAAGAAGGTCCGCTAAAAAAGCAAAGAGAAGATTGGGAAAAGCAGCCAAAATATAATGTCTGGATAAGAGGAAGAAAAGTGAAATAAAAAATCCTATCAAGGTAATCGGACCAAATTTAGGCAGCTGTTCCAGCAGGTGAAAGTAAATCCAGCCGGCCAGCAAAGCAGTCATAGCCGGAGCATAGAACATATTGGGACTCCGAAAGAGCAAAATACTGATTGCAGTCCCCGCACCGACACATAAAAAATAGAGCAGCGCGTGTATCATTACAATTTTCCCGTCTTCTTTAGTTAAGTTAATCATTTTAACCCCTTTTTCATTATTCATATAAACAGTCTCAGGCAAAGACTCTGCATCAGTTTAAGATATTTCCCGATAGAAATCAACCTTGATTTGGATAAAGCGCTCCATGTCCTGCAGAAGCTGAAAAAGTGTCGCCCGCCTTTCAAACTCCTGACGTGTCTGTGGCAGTTCAGCCTGTCGAAAAACAAGCAGGAGCTTTTCAATTTCTTCTATGAGGCCAAGCCCTGTATTGTCCTCGCTCAACTGGAGGGCTGTTTCCTGAAAAAGCTGAGCCAGCTGCTGGCTTTCCCGGCCTTTTAAGTGACAGTGGTTGATGTGATCTGCCATTTGTCTTAAGAGTTTAGTCTGCTGACGGCGCATTTCAAAATAGTGGACATGGTAGTTTGTCTGCTGAAAAAGCTGATTGTGGTGTTCTAAATAAACAAGACGCAAAGCTTGCTCCAGCGTTTCATCCAGCTCGTTAAGGTGCTCCGCTTTATTTTCCCAGCTGCCTTTTAGTAAAAGCTCTTCAAAACGGTAAAGTACCTCCTTCATCTGTGCTTCAACACGGTGGTAAAAGTCCTGAATTTCTTTCTCCTTAGTCGGCATATAGACATTGAGCAGCATGGCCAGTCCTGCTCCAATGACAAATAAGGATAATTCTTTAAAAATCAAGTCAGGTTCTAAACTCTTCTCAGCTAATAAATGCATAACCAAAACGGTACTGGGAGCGATACCGGCCTCAAGCCCAAGCCGGTAAGCGGCAAAAACATAAATGAAGAGATAGACTGCCAAGGCATAGAGATGAAAACCTAAAAGAAGATAAGCACAGACAGCTAAAAGAAAAGCCAGCAAAACAGACTGCAGCCGTTGAAAAGCCATCGTCAGTGTTGATTTCCTTGTTTCTAAAACACTTAATATAGCAATAATACCGGCAGAAGACGCATTAGGAAGTCCCAGACTATCAGCCAGCCATATGGCAAAGATTGCCGCTAAAACAGTCTTTATAGTTCTTTCAAATGGATTCATATTAAAATAGATTTTTTTCGAGATCGCTTTTTAAATGGCGCCATTCCTGAACTGCTCGGGCCAATTTTCGCTGATAAGCCTGCAGACCTTCTTCATAGCGTCGGGTTAAATACAATTGTTTAATCAAAGGTATATGGGGTATTTCAATACCAAGCAGTTTTTCACGGCTGATATTCATGACTTGCTTGCCAGTATCAGCTTCGTCAAGCAGAGCCTGCCCGACAGCCGAATCCAAAAAAATCTTGATATACAGCCCCAAAATGTTATCTTTAGGACGCAGTACAGTAATATTAGCAGTCGCAATGACCGGTCTGTTCTGGTCAGTAAAAACTGCGGTCTTTTTTACAGTTCCCTTAGTAGCAACCAAAACATCGCCGTCTTTCAGTAAGTAACGAGAAAGTGAGTGCGGCTCTGCCTCAATCGTTTTTAAATTTTGATAGTCCAGACCTTCTTCATTTAAATCGCGCAGATTAATCACAGCTACATTTCCATCGTTTTCAGATGCTGAAACTGCCTTGCCTTTGAAGCACTCTGCTGCTTCTTTTAAAGTGATTTTACTGATTGTTTTTTGTCTGTATGCTTCAAGAATTTCCAAACTAGCGCTCCTCTCTTTTAGTATTATAATACTAAAAGAGATAGAAGGCAATCCTATATTATTATTTTTACCCCCCGCTCAGCAGCTTAAAAGCTCCTTCGGTCATACGGGCTGTGATGCAGATGCTGAAAAGTAGAATGATCACACTCGACAGCTGATTCTATGATATTGTAGGCGTGAAAAATGTGATGCACTTGATCTTTAATCAGTTGCTCATTGCAGTCTGAAGTCACTAATAAGTGAACCATAGCAATGTTTCTGCGCCCATCCAGCGACCAAACATTGAGCTGATTAATGGCCCTTACTGAGTCTAATTTAAGAATGTCTTTTTCAATTTGCCTAATATCAAAATTTGCCGGAGAACGTTCCAAAAAAACAGACAAATTTTTAATAAATTTCGGCAGGGCCTGACTTAAAATAAAACCTGCAATGATAATGGACAAGAGAGGATCAAGGAAGTACCAGTCCGTAAAGCGCAAAACAAGAGAAACAATAATAACAGCAAGCCAGCCTAAAATATCTTCCAAAAAGTGCAGGCTTAAAACCGATTCATGTTCAGAAGCGTCGCTGTTTAGCACACGGCTGGCGATAACATTTACAACAATCGCTATTAGACCAAGAATGAACATGCCGCGGTAATTAACAGGTTCTGGGTTAAAAAGCTTGGGAACATTCTCCACAAGAACGAATACAGAACCCAAAATCAAAATAACAGCTGTCATTAAGGCACCCAGAAGACTGAAACGCAAATACCCCAATGTGTATTTGTAATCGCTCCTGCGCTTAGATACCCGTTCAAAATAATAGGAGGTCCCGATAGCCAAAGCATCACCAAAATCATGGATAGCATCAGCCAAAATAGCGCTGGAATTAAAAAGCCTGCCAAAAACCATTTCAATAAGAGCAAAGCAAAAATTTGCTAAAAAAGCTATAAAAATCCGGTTACTGGACTGATTACGAAAATTAAAATGATGATTATGTTCCTCCATAACAACCCCTTTCAACAAGATACAAAGCCCGTTTAAAGAGCAAAGCAAAAATAGGAGCCTGACCGATGAGTCACTAAAGACTCAAGGGAGGGCTGTCTTTTTTGCACAGCTCTTAGGGCGTGTTCAGTTCAACAAGATACAAAGCCCGTTTAAAGAGCAAAGCAAAAATAGGAGCCTGACCGATGAGTCACTAAAGACTCAAGGGAGGGCTGTCTTTTTTGCACAGCTCTTAGGGCGTGTTCAGTTCAACAAGATACAAAGCCCGTTTAAAGAGCAAAGCAAAAATAGGAGCCTGACCGATGAGTCACTAAAGACTCAAGGGAGGGCTGTCTTTTTTGCACAGCTCTTAGGGCGTGTTCAGTTCAACAAGATACAAAGCCCGTTAAGAACGCAAAAGGAAAATGGCGGTAAGCCAGAAATCTCTGATTTCGTAGGCGCACCCCTGCCAGGACGGCTAGGGAGTGGGACAGAACCCCGGACCACAAAGTTCGTTGTCCCACCCCCGCAAAGCCCTAGTAGGCAATTTAAAGCTTTGAAAAAGCAAATAAAGTGCCACTGGGCTACTGCGTCTTGCACATAAGGCTATAACAAACATTAAGGCCTATTTTTAAAATCGTCCTTCAGACGGCTACGGCTGACGGTAAGTCCGAAATCTCTGATTTTCGCAGACGCATCTCTGACGGCTAGAAGGAAGAGAAAAAAGTTTGATAAATCAAATCGTTTTAAGCCTGCTCAATAAGAGGTCTGTATTTTCTAAATAGTAGGCCGCTAAAAACCTGAACCACTTAAATCGCAAGGACGTGTAGTGACTGCAGCTCATTTTCATCTAGCCTGTAAATAATCCTGCATAGACCGCTGGAATAGCCCAGCGGTCGATAAGAGCCTGATGCGGAAAAGAGATTTCTTTGACTGGATGACTGTAATGAATAATCCGCTTACTTTCATTATACAAAGAATGTTGCGGAATAGCACCATTTTTAATGAAAGACAGCCAATCATTTTGAATAAGGGCAATTTCCTCTTTATTAAGTTCTGTCTCTTGTATAGCCATTTTATCTAAATTATCAAAGAACATGGCAATTTCTGCTCCATGATATGAACCACGTAAGCCCCGATAAAGATTTGGCACATAATCAAACTTGTAACCGTAAACTGGGCAGCGTTTTGAAAACTGCTGTAAAAGATACAAATTCATTGAATAAAAGACCGCTACTTCCATCATACGAATCTGCCAATCAATCAGATTTTCAGCTTCATTTTCAAGCTCAGCCGCCAGTTCTTCGGCATAGACGCCGTATTTTTTCTTGATGGCTTTTTGAAAATCAGCTGCCTTGGTTGCAATCCCCATTGCTCTATAATAGATTGGTAATTCAATCATGGAAAATTCATCATCATTAAACCCTATTAAAAGCGGTATCGGTTGGTAGTGTCCCTTCTCTAAAGCCGTTTTAGGAGCCTCTTGGAAAAACTCATTGTCTACTATTTCAGCCATAGCTTTTCGGCCTTTTAATCTGAGGATTTGCTTAATATTTAGCTTTGACAAAGCTGCAAAATCTTTAAGCCGATTCTGTTCTAAGAATTGCTGATAAAGTTCTTCCCCTTCTTGCAGTGAACGTGCCTGCATAAAGGAACCGCCGCATAAAATCGCTTTATGGATCAGCCCCTCGTCTCCTTGATTCAAGATCTGATTCAAACTTGACAGGGCGCCGCCGGATTGTCCCATCAAAGTGATATTATTGGGATCACCGCCAAGGTATTCAATGTGATTTTTAATCCAGCGCAAAGCTGTTTGCTGATCTTTAGCTTCTCGGTTACAGTTTACAGTACCGTTTTCGATAATTGGGAGATAGCCATACAGGCCTACCCGATAAGTAATTGTTACAAGGACAATCCCCTGTTTAGCTAAATTGGCCCCGTCGTAAATCGGTACGGTACCGGAGCCACTATCCCCACCGCCATGGATATAAACTAAAACCGGTTTTTTATTTTCAATCTGCGATGTCCAAACATTCAGCATAAAAGCACTTTCTGAAAAAGAATCATGGACAGGGAGCCATTCTGCGCGCATCATATGGTGTTTTAAAAAAAGATTTGGCCAACGGAGGATCCGCTTTTGCGGGAAGCAAAAAGTTTCTAGGGAATTAATCAATTTTTCTTGAGGATAATTATGACGTAAAACGGGCGGCATAAAGGGATCAGCCTCTGCATATGGGATACTAGTAATGCGATAAATCGGCTGTCCATCTTTGCTTTGACCTGCTTTTTCTGCTGTAAATTGACCAAGCTTTGTTTCGATAATCATCTGCTGCCCCCTTCCCAAGCAAATCGTGTTACTGTCAAATTGTATTTAAGCGTTTGTTAGGCGCCAGGAAAGAGCTTGTTTTCTGGTTCGGATAAAGTCTGCATACAAGCCTTCTCTTTGCATAAGATCTGCATGCTTACCCTGCTGCACAATTTTTCCTCGATCTAAAACGATAATCTGATCGGCTTGCTCAACTGTTTTCAACCGATGAGCTATCATGATAACTGTCTTGTCAGCTGTAAGCTGGCTAACTGCCTGCAAGAGCTCTTCTTCGCTTTCAGGGTCAACATTTGCAGTAGCTTCATCAAGAATAATAATTGGAGCGTCCTTCAGCAAAGCTCGGGCAATTGACAGCCGCTGCTTTTCTCCGCCGGACAGGCTGGCACCGCCTTCACCGATTTTTGTCTGATAGTCATCAGGAAGGGACATAATAAAATCATGGCAGGCTGCTTTTTTGGCTGCTGCAATCATCTCCTCATCGCTAGCCTGAGGCTTCCCAAATTTTATATTATTTTCAATCGTATCTTCAAAAAGATAGACATTTTGAAAGACAAAGCTAAAATGGCGAATCAAGCTGTCATAGCTGTAATCCTTGACATTTATCCCGCCTAAACTGACACTGCCGGATTCTGTATCCCAAAAACGAGCCATTAAGTTGCAGAGGGTCGTTTTCCCGCTTCCTGACGGGCCGACAATAGCAGTTGTGGTTTGTTCTGGGATGTCTAAAGAAAGATTGTCAATAATTTTTCGGCCGCCATAGGAAAAATCAACATTTCTCAGCCTTATATCTGTTTTTTGTACTGGAAGGTCTCGGCCGCTGATGTCCATCGGTTCCAAATCCGAAATCCCCTGAACCAGCTCAACGGCTATATCAACAGACCTCAAAAGCGATGAAAAACTGCTGACGCTGTCTAGATTTTCATAAACCATAAAGCTGCTGATAACCATCATCATACAAGTCAGTAAATCCATGCTGTCATGAAGATAGAACCAAATAGCCAGAAGGCTCATAACAACCCCTGTCGCTTTGGTCACTGCTCTTTGGACTGTCATCCATGGGACCGTTCGTATGGTCATGGCTGTATCAGCTTTTTCCTTGTCCCTTATTGCCTGCACTAGTTTTTGGACAGAGTTTTTGTTTAGATGGTAATTCTTAATCTCAACAATCCCTTGAACATATTCCAAAACAGTATCAACAATCTCTGTATCAGCCTTCTGTTTGTCCAGTGCAGCACCCGAAACACTGCGCCGCATCAAAGTGTTCGGTATAAGAAAAAGACAAAAGCCTGCACACAATACAAGACCTATCCGCCAGTCAAAAAGAAGAACAAAGAAAATAATGACAAAAACAGTTAAAAAGCCTTGGCTGGTCACCATCACAACTCGGGTAGCAATATCAGACAAAGTTTCTAAAGTATTCGTTGTGATGCTGGCAATCCGTCCCAGACTGTGGCTGTTGAAATAGCCCATCGGTAAGTAGCGAATATGTTCGGCGATTTCAATACGCTTCTGAGCACAGCTATGGTAACCAGCTTCTGTCTGCAGCATCGTAATTTTTAATGTCAGCAAGAGATTGAAAAGAAGTGAAGCCGACATAATAAGAGAGACAGTCCACAGTGTTGTCAGAGACAATTGATGACTGGTGATATCTCTTAGAACAAGAGCAATAGCCGGGATACGCAGCGCGACTGCAAACGCTTTTAAAACACCTAAAAAAAGAGAGAGGTAGAGCTTGCGCCGGTCTTCATTACTGCAGAAACCAAAAAAACGTTTAAAAATACTAAGCATACCCTGCTCCTCCTTCCGCCGTTGACAGACTGCTGTCTTTTACAGCTAAATGCGACTGCCACATTTTCCGATAAAGACTACAATCCGCTAAAAGTTCATCATGCTTTCCTTTAGCTTGAACTGCTCCATCTTTAAGGACGATTATCTGGTCGCAGTCAGCAATAGTGGACAAGCGATGGGCAATAACAAGCAAGGTCCGTCCTTGGATTAATTTTGCTAATGAAGACTGAATAAGAGCTTCGTTTTCAGGATCTGTATAGGCTGTCGCTTCGTCCAAAATAATAATCGGAGCATCTTTTAGCATCGCTCTGGCGATAGCAATCCGCTGCCTTTCACCGCCTGAGAGACCGATCCCTCCCGAACTTCCTACAATTGTCTGAAAACCGTCACCCAGCTGCATAATAAAGTCATAGCAGCCACACTGCTTAGCAGCTTCTATAACCATTTCATCACTGGCATCTGGATTTCCC
The DNA here is from genome assembly GCF_040930515.1 of Streptococcus huangxiaojuni. Classification (NCBI taxonomy): domain Bacteria; kingdom Bacillati; phylum Bacillota; class Bacilli; order Lactobacillales; family Streptococcaceae; genus Streptococcus; species Streptococcus huangxiaojuni. Next base: position 188,926 of record NZ_JBFQEG010000002.1, on the reverse strand, counting down.
ATACGGATGTTTTCCAAAATGGATGTGTCGAAAAGGTAATTATCTTGGGAAACATAGGCAATCTGCCGTGCATAAAGCGCTAGAGGGATATCCTTAATGTTAACACCGCCGTATGTGATCTCTCCTTCTCCAACATCCCAAAAAGAGGCGATTAATTTAGCGATTGTCGATTTACCGCTTCCTGATGGTCCGACCAAAGCATTGACGGTTCCGCTCTTTATTGAAAGAGTGATGTCATGCAGGACCCCCTCTCCCTTCTGATAAGCAAAACAGACATGGGAGAGTTCAAGATCTGTGCCGAGAAAATGGTGACTGAAATGTTCAGGCCGCTCCAAATTTGGCATTTCTAAAATATCAATAATTTCAGCAAAGGTCGCTCCAATCTTTCGGATATCGTCCATATAGCTAGCGGCTGAAATAATCGGCGGGACTAGCCCCATTGAAAGGATAATCAAAAGAAGGAAGCGATTAACAGCTAAACTTCCCGTTAAAGTAAAGTAGGTACCGGATGGCAGTAAGAAGAATAAGAGAGAGGGCATAATAACAGTGACAGCAGCCATATCCAAATTGCATTTGCGCATCCATTCAATAAAGCAATCCGCTCCTTCCTGTGCGGCTTTAACAAACCTATCATATGAAAATTTCTCTTTGCCAAAAACTTTGATAATCTCAATTCCCTTAATATACTCTACAGCCACATCATTGAGAGTTTTGGTTTTAACTAAAGTATTTTCAAAATCCCCTTTACTTTTGCGCAGCATATTGGCGTAAAAAAGAAAGCCGATCGGCAGGGTCAAAAGCGACAGTAAAGTCACACGCCAGTCCAACGCCAGCATATATGCAAAAATAATAAGGGGGCCGAAAACTGCAGCCGTAAACTCTGGGATAATATGAGCAAGGGTTGTTTCAGTAGCATCTACCCGCTCGACAATAATATTCTTGTATGAACCAGACGGCTGACTCAAGATATCTCCCAAAGGCAAACGGGCCAATTTTTCTGTCAGAGCGGTCCGCATCTCAGCTAAGACACTGAAGGTCGCCTGATGAGACAGAGAAGTTGACAAACTGTTGGCCAGCAGATGCAGAAGCCAAAAAAAGGCAACCCAGAGCAGATCATTGGTATAAGCAGGACAATTTCTGCTGCCTTCAAGGAGCTGTCTGATGACACTGCCAATGAAAAAATAAGGCATAAAGGCTGAAATGACAGCAACAAAAGCCAAGAACACACTAAAACAGTAGGTTAATCTATATGGTCCAATAAACTTGGCTATCCAAGCCATTGTTGTTTTCTTCATCATCGCATTCTCCTTATCAGAAAAACCAGTATGACAGTCTGCAACTGCCAACAGTCAGGTTATTCTGCTTACAAAGAGGGTCAGAAATTTAGAATCCTAAGATTTCTGACCAATTAAATAAACGATCAATCGTTCGGCAAAATAGCAGGGCTTCTTCTTTTGTCCACCCGTAAAGCAGAGGTTCAAATATAATTGTGAAATAAGCACGCATGACCAGTTCCAAATGCTGTTTAGAAATCAAAACTGCTTTTTTTTCTGATCTTTCGTGTACCTGCTTGACATAATGATAAGTCTCCTCAGTTACACTGGCTACCGCCGCCTGTTTAAAATTGGCATAGCGCGATCCTTCTGATTTAAACAAAAGCAGGCGCAGACCGTCCTCATGATCGTAAATAAAAGACATCATCTGCCGTAGATAGGCTTCCGACTCCTCCCACATTTGAGAGGGTCTTCCCTTTTCCAATAAAGCATAGTCCTGCCTGACATGTTCCTGAACCAGAACAGCTAAGGAATTTAAGGTAGGAGCAATCAATTTGCCAAACAGCTCTTCTTTTCCGGAATACCTTTTGTACAGAGCTCCGGTTGTAACTCCTGCTTGCTTACAAATACGGCGCAGAGAACTGTCTGCATAACCATAGGTCAAAAACTCTTTTTTAGCACTGAGCAGAATGATATCATTACGTTTTGTTTTTTTAGTATGCATAAACCACGTCCTTTCTGAGGATAACAGTGTTATCTTTTTGAGTTTATTATACACAAAAGCTATTCCTCTGTAAAGGAAAGGCCTTACAAAAATTAATCAAAAAACAAACAAGACATAAAACAGCAAATTGACTAGGCAAACGAACAGTCTCCTTTTTTTGTTTGCTTCCTTAACAGCCTTTGGACCGGAACTAAAATCTTTTTGCCATAGTAAAAACCACCTTTTAAACAGCCAGCCATGCTGGAGAGTTTAAAAGATGGTTGCACAGAAAAATTTAAACAGGAGGAAAACTGAAGAAAGTTTTAGGCCGATAAGTCAACCCTAGCTTACCAAAGAGCGGAACAGTTGATTAGGAAGCTCACTAGCCCTTACTTGACAAGGGATAAGAGCTTTTAATCAGCTACTGCATCAAACTCATATGTCTAAACCAGAACTTTTTGTCCTGGCTTCTAGTAAAGTTCAAACAGCTTTGTAATACATCGGCAAACAGCGGCACTATTCCCCTCTACTTGCTCATCAGCATATTGATTAAGAGAAGGAAAATTCCCAACCTGAACACTATAAAGCGAAGCCTTGAATAAGTCAATATCATTTTTATCATTGCCGAAAGCAATAAAGTCTGAACCGATTTGTCTCATAACTGTCGTTGCTTTATTGGTAGCATAAGGATTGAGATAAAGACATTTTTCATGTTCATGATAGTCAACATCAACCTGATTCAAAGCCTTGAGCTCCCGGCAGAACGGCTCAGCCAATTCTTCATGATCTCCCAAGTAAATGACCATTTTAATAGGACTTTTCAGCTGGTCTATCTCCAGACAGTTAGCCAAATGCAAGGGATCAACACTGCTGATAAAAGGTATTTTCTCCCCTTTGAAATAAGCATAGTCAAAGTCATCATCTACAAAATAAGGCAGACGGAAATAATGGCACCAAGTCAAAGCATTTTGATAGGCCTCTTGGGTTAAATGCTGCTTAAAGGTTAGCTGCCCATTTTCATAAACGAGACCGCCATTAAGACCGACCACACGTTTGTAAGCTAACTCTCCTGTCAGCAAAGAGATACAATCGCGGTAAGCACGCGCCGAAGCAAAGATTACTTCATGCCCGAAATCCTGTGCTTTTTCTAAAACACACTTGATGTCCGGAGCAATTGTCATACGGTCAAAACACAAGGTACCATCTAAGTCAAATACAAACTTCATATGTCACCTTTCCAAAATACAGCTTATTTTCGACTTGAATCAGGAACATAGGCCAGAGCACGAACAGGTGATCCAGTTGCCTCTTTCCAGTGCGGAAAGGCAATAGAGATGACACTGCCTGTTGCTGGCACTTGATCGAGATGGGCCAGTACCTCCAGCTGAAAAATACCCTGTTCTAATAAATGATACTCTTGGCGCAAAACACCGCCAGCTTCTGCAGCAGCTTGGCCGCTGTCTGTATCAAGAGTCTCATGGCCTAATGCTTTAATATGGCGTTCATGAATCAAAAAATCTATAGCCTCGCGCGACCAGCCCGGAGACTGCTGGGCACCATTATCGTCAAGATTTGTCATCAATTCCTGAGATGGCCAGCGTTTCGACCAGTCACTGCGAAAAGCCACAAAACTTCCCTCTACAATCCGCCCGTATTCTGCTTCAAAATCAAGCACATCTTGCTTGGTCAGCTCATAGTTGGGATTTTTTTCAACAGCAGCTGATTTATCAATAACATACAGGGGCAGTAAAAAATCTTCCAAAGGAATTTGCTCCAGCCACTTGCCGCCTTCAACAAAATGAATCGGCGCATCGATATGTGTTCCGTACTGGCCAACAACAGAAAATTGCTGAACATGAAAACCATCTTTCAGTGTAAAAATATCCTTCTTGGCTAGCGCCGGCAGCGGCGGAAAATGCGGACTGTCCTCATCGATTTGATGGGTCAGATCCACCAGTTTTGCAGTCTTAAATACTTTGAGTGCTTCTTGCAAATTTGTCATGTCCTGTACTCCTCCATCAAGATACAAAGCCCGTTAAAAACGCAAAAGGGAAATGACGGTAAGCCAGAAATCTCTGATTTCGTCTGCGCACCCCTGCCAGGACGGCTAGAAGGGTGCGGTCGGCTGCTAAGACGACAAAGCCTTCAGACGGCTACGGCTAGCTAATTGTAAGACATCAGACTTAACGTTCCCTCAGTTTTCAATTTTTGGGTTCGGGCTGACATCATCCACTGGATGATGTCACTCCACAGCTCTTAGGGCGTGTTCAGTTCTTGCTATTTCCAACATTTTTAGCTTTAAATTTTTTCAAGCGCCAGGCGCAGATCTTCAACGAGGTCGTTCACATTTTCTAAGCCGATTGACAAACGAATCTGCTCCGGCTCAATGCCGCAGGCCAGCAAGTCTTCCTCAGACATCTGACCGTGTGTGGTTGTTGCAGGATGAACAACCAAAGACTTGGCATCAGCAACATTAGCAAGGTTTGAAAAAATATCTAGGCTGTCAATAACTTTGCGTGCGGCCTCCGACCCTCCTGCAACATTGAAGGTAAAGATGGAACCAGCTCCTTTTGGCAGATACTTCTGCGCTAAGTCATAATAAGGGCTGGATGGAAGACTGGCATAGTTAACCTTGGTAACCTTAGGATGTTTTTCAAGATAGTCAGCGATTTGTTTGGCGTTTTCCACATGGCGCTCGACACGAAGGGAAAGGGTCTCAAGCCCTTGCGTTAAAAGAAAAGCATTAAAAGGAGACAAGCAAGCCCCAGTATCACGAAGCAATTGGGTTCGTACTGCAGTGATAAAAGCCGCTGCACCAATATCTCGTGTATAGCTGATATCATGGTAAGACGAATCTGGCTCAACAAACTGCGGGAATTTACCGGATTTTTCCCAGTCAAACTGGCCTGAATCAACGATAACACCGCCGATAGATGTCCCATGACCGCCGATGAATTTAGTAGCAGAATGGATTGAAATATCAACACCATAAGAAAAAACATTAATTAAATAAGGCGTTGCAAATGTATTGTCAATCACCAGCGGGATTCGGTGATTATGAGCGATTTCCGCTAATTTCTCTAAATCAGCTACATTCCCCAGAGGATTTCCCAAAGTTTCAGCGATGATGAACTTAGTATTTTCTTGAATGGCTCCCTCAACAGCTTCAAAATCTGCTACATCGACAAAACTTGTCGTAATCCCGTAACGCGGCAGGGTTTCTTTTAGTAAGTTGAATGTCCCGCCGTAAACGGTTGTAGCAGATACAATATGATCTCCAGCATGAGCCAAAGCCAGAGCAGTATAGGTCACAGCGGCCATGCCCGAAGCAGTAGCCAGAGCACCGACTCCCCCTTCCAAAGCAGTCATTCTTTCTTCAAAAACTGCGGTTGTAGGATTGGTAATCCGTGTATAAATATTGGCCGGCTGGCGCAGGGCAAAAATATCTTCAGCTTCCTGCGCACTGTCAAAGACATAAGAGGTGGTCTGATAAATTGGGACCGCTCGAGATTTCGTTGCCGGATCAACAGTTTGACCGGCATGGAGCTGTAAGGTTTCAAAACTAAGTTCTCTTGTCATAAATTACTCCAATCTTATAAATTATCCAAATGTCCCTTTATTTTACCGTATTTTGCCATCTTTGCCTAATATTTATCAAAAAGAAGGGGTTATAGCCAGAAACTATAGCAACAACGCTAAAAAGACAAAAAATTGAAGAAAAACACCGCCTTTAGAACAGTCTTTTCTTCAATTCAAAACATAGGCAAAATGACAGAAGTCCGGCTCTGCCTGCTACAAATCTCTGCAGGCTTTATTTTTCTTAACAGTCCTGATAGCTATTTCTTCTCAATAGGTGCAACACTTGCCAGCAGTTTTTTGAGTCCAAGATCAGGGAAATTAACTTTTAGCTCTTGGCCTTGACCGCTTCCCGTAACTTCAAGAACTGTACCTTCCCCCCATTTTCTATGCTCAAGGCGGTCACCAATATGCCAGTCCGCCTGTGATTTTTCAGTCTTTGTACCGGAAACTGTTTGAGCTGAGAGGAGCTGGGCCTGAGCTTTTCGAATTTGAAGAGCTTGCTGCAGGCTCATTCCCTGCCCAAATATTTTAGAAGTTTCCTGCTTCTGATTGCTGTAAGTGACCGCAAAAGCGCTGTCGGCCGGACGGGCTGTCCCCCGATAATCGATTAAATCGTTCGATATTTCCCGCAAAAAACGGCTGGGCGGATTATAGTTTGTTTTACCAAACAGTGTACGTACAGAAGCATTTGTCAGATAGAGTTTTTCCTCAGCTCGTGTAATGCCGACATAAGCCAAGCGGCGTTCTTCTTCCAGCTCCTCTTGCTCTTGCATAGCACGCGCCAATGGGAAAACCCCTTCTTCCATACCGATAAGAAAAACAACCGGAAATTCCAAACCTTTAGCTGCATGCAGGGTCATTAAGGTCACTTCTGCAGTATTATTATCTGCTTCATCACTGTCGGCAATTAAAGCTAAATCATTCAGAAAACGACTGAGTCTCTCACGGCCAGATTCATCCTCTGCTGCATCTTCCTGAGTCTCATCAAAATTTTTAGTAACAGTCAGAAACTCTTCGATATTTTCGATGCGGGCTTGGCTCTCAAGTGTGTTTTGCAGTTGGAGAGCCTCTAAATAACCTGTTTTATCAAGAATGCTTTCTGTCAGCTCTGTTAAAGTCAAATCATCAAGCTGCCGCTGTAAATCCAGCAGTCTATCCGCCAATGTCTTAACAGTCTGTGCTGCTTTTCCTTTTACATTACCGGAAAGAATAATTTCAGCACTGGCATCGAGCAAACTTAAATTTTGTCCGGCTGCAAAAAGACGAAGCTTCTCCAGTGTACCTGGGCCAATACCGCGTTTTGGTTCATTGATAATGCGTTCGTAGCTGATATTATCAGCCGTATTGGCAATCACATTCAGATAGGCAATGACATCGCGAATCTCTTTGCGGCTGTAAAATTTTGTCCCCCCAACCATGGTATAAGGGATATTCGACTTGAGCAGAGCTTCTTCAATTGCCCGTGATTGAGCATTAGTTCGGTAAAGGACTGTAAAATCTTTAAAATTTTTCCCGTCTTCACGAACTATTTGATCAATAGCCGATGCAACAAAAACAGCTTCATCACGTTCATCATCTGCTTGGTAATAAACAAGCTGCTCCCCTTTAGGATTCTGAGTCCAGAGATTTTTTGGCCGTCTATGACGGTTGTTTTGAATAACATCATTAGCAGCCTGTAAAATTGTCTGCGTTGAACGGTAATTTTCTTCTAAAAGGACAACCTTAGCTTCAGGATAATCTTTCTCAAAATCGAGAATATTCTGCATATCAGCCCCGCGCCAGCCATAAATAGACTGATCTGCATCGCCTACTACACAAATATTATGAAAGCGGCTGGCCAAAAGCTTAACCAGCTGATACTGTGCATGGTTGGTATCCTGATATTCATCCACATGAATATACTGATAGCGCTGCTGATAATAAGCCAAAACATCGGCGTTCTTTTCAAAAAGCCTTAAAGTCAGCATAATCAAATCATCAAAATCCATGGCTTCACTTTGACGCAGCTCAGCCTGATAAGCTTTGTAACACTTAGCGACAATCTGCGTGTAAAGGTCGCCTGCTTCACTTTCATAAGCAGCCTCATCCAGCAGTTCATTTTTCGCATTGGATATAGTGGCTAAAATAGTCCGCTCACTCCATTTTTTGGGGTCAAGATTGAGATTTTTTAAAATCCTCTTCATCAGTGTGCGCTGTTCACCGGGGTCAATAATGGTGAAATTGCGGTTATAACCGATCCGATCAGCTTCACGGCGCAAAATGCGCACACACATAGAGTGAAAAGTAGCAATTAACGTATCCTGTGTTGCAGGATTAAGCTGCATAGCCCGCTCCCTCATCTCCCGAGCCGCTTTGTTGGTAAAAGTAATGGCCAGAATATTCCAAGGATTGACAAATTTCTCATCAATCAAGTAAGCGATACGGTGGGTCAAAACACGGGTCTTCCCAGATCCGGCTCCAGCCATAATTAAAAGAGGGCCTTCCGTTGTTTCAACAGCCTCTTTTTGTCTATCGTTCATTTTACTTAACAAAGGATTCATAACTTATAAATAATCAAAGAGCAGATCAGCATGACAAAAACAGCTAAACAGTTCAAAAACTGTTTGGCCATTTGCCGCTCTCTTCATTTCCTTTCTTTGTTTTCACAACTCTTTCTCTTATTGTATCATTTTTAAGTTAAAAAGAAAAAGGGGCGCTGCCCCCAAAAAATCACTGTCAGAATCAGCTCTAAATAAAGACAGTTTTAAAAATTAAAAACATCATTTAAGTTTTCTGCCATACTAGGATGAGTGAAGATTTGATTTTTGACATAAGTGTAAGGAATCTGATTGTCCATAGCCATTTTAATAAGGTTGATATTTTCATGAGAGGCCACGCCAAACAGCGTTGCCCCCAGAATCTCTTTGCTCTTTGGATCAATTAAAACGCTGTAAAGTCCGCGTAAATCATTATTAACATGCGCCCGCGGCATGTTGGCGACAGGCAGTTTTTTAATCTGATAAGACAACTGAGCAGCCTGTGCTTCTTTTTCTGTCAATCCGACTTGTGACAAAGGCGGATTGATGAACATGCTTGTAGGAACGTTGCGGCGTTCTTTAAGGCTGTAGCTGCTGTTTCCTGTTAATTTCCCAAATACTATTCTAAAATCATCTAAAGAAGTATAGGTAAACTGCAAACCGCCATTAACATCGCCGACAGCATAGACGCCCTTGACAGTAGTTTCACAGAATTCATCTACTTGTACAGCACCTCGATCGGTTAATTGAATAGCAGTATTTTCCAGACCAAGATGATCAACTGCCGGTTTTCGGCCGGTTGCATAAAGAAGAGCATCAAAATAATAATCTTTTCCCGCAGCTGTTACCGTTACTCCCTCACCTTTATTAGAGACACGCTCAACAGCGGCTGACAGTTCAAAATGAACACCGTCTTCTTCAAGATAGGTTTTTGCCAAATCTGCAATATCGCTGTCAAAACGGCTGAGCAGCTGTGATGAGTATTCAAAAACAGTCACTCGACTGCCAAGTCTGGCATAAAGACTGGCAAATTCAAGGCCAATATTGCCCCCGCCAATGATTCCCAAGCGCTCTGGCTGTTCAGATAAGGACTGAATACCCGTGCTGTCATAGACATTGCGGCTTTCTGTCAAGCCCGGTATCGGTAAAACATTAGCAACAGACCCGGTGTTAATAACAATAGTTTCAGCTGTCAGCTGGTCAACATCACTTCCAGCTGCTATCTCAACAACCTTATCAGATACAAAACGAGCTGTAGCATGATACAAGTCAACACCCGACCCAGTTAAGGTTTGTTCATTTTTATGACGCAGACGGGCTGTCACTGTATCTTTTAAGTGCATTGCCTGGGTAAAACCCAAATTTTTTTCAGCTGCCTGAATGAGCGTTTTTGTCGGAATGCAAGCGACATTGATACAGGTACCGCCATACATTTCGCTGTCCTTTTCCACAAGAGCAACACGCTTCCCAAGGCTGCTCATCTTTGCAGCCAAAGTTTTGCCTGCTTTACCAAAACCAATAACCAGTAAATCATATTTCATCATACAACAATTCCTCCATAAAGATGATACAAAGCCCGTTTAAAGCTCACAGCAAAAATAGGAAAACTGACGAAGAAACTCCAGTTTCTAAGAAGTTTTATACTCACAAGAGCAGCCACATTCGTACGTCAGCTTATGCTTCCTACGACTGCGTCTCTTTTTTGCACAGCTCTTAGGCCGTGTTCAATTCAACAAGATACAAAGGCCGTGAAAAGAGCAAAGCAAAAATAGGAGACTGACCGTTGAGTCATTAAAGACTCTAGGGAAGTCTATCTTTTTTGCACAGCTCTTAGGCCGTGTTCAATTCCATCAAGATACAAAGGCCGTGAAAAGAGCAGAAGACTTAAAATATATAAGGGATATCTTCATTTTAGCAAGTAAATTATAATTTGTCAGAATTTAGCTACGTATTTTAATTCTGTATAAGCATTAAACACTGAATATTTAATCGATAGAATTTAAAGCTTTAAAAACAAGGGAAAAGGGCAAAGAGAATAGAACTGAGCTTATTGAAATATTTAAGCAGACCAGTTCACGACTCTCCCTGCTCTGGCTAAATTGACCTTGACACGGCCAGACTTTTGTTATATTATTAACTTGTTCATTTTTTAAACCGATTGACGTTTTTCAGGAGAGAAAAGATAGACCATCTTTCACCGAAGGAGTTGCACTCTCAGGTGTCATAAGTAGATGACAGGACTGATTAACTGACGGACTTCTGGAGAGACCTTTTTAGGCGCCGAAGGGGCAAGGCAAATGTGCTCAATCTCTCAGGCAAAAGGACAGAAAAAGCGAAGGTAAAATTTAAAGATTTTTTAGCTTTTTATCGTACTCACAGAAGTTGTTTGCAGACAGCTTCTTTTTCTTTTGGAGTGGGACAGAAAACCCCTATCCGTCGTCCCACCCCGCAAGACCCTAGTAGCTAATCTAAAGCTGTGAAAAAGCAAATAAAGTGCCATGAAAGCTTAAATTTTTTGTTACATCTTTCTAGTCGTCCTGATTGAGCAGCGTCAGTGAATCTGGAGGTTTTTGTCACCTTGACAGCCGACCGCATCCTTCTAGTCGCCTTGGCAGAGGGTGCAGATAAAATCACAGAAGCTGACCTACAAATGTGACTGCTCTGCAAGTTTGGTCTGCCTCATTAGAATCTGGTGATTCGTCAGTCCCTAATTTTCTTTTATGTTTTATACAGCCATTGAATCTTGCTAAGGAGACGCTTTTATGTTGGAATTTTTTACAGCTGTTGATGATATTGTGTGGGGTGCTCCCCTGCTTGTTCTTTTAGTCGGAACGGGGATTTATCTCACTATTCGTCTTGGCTTGCTGCAGGTTTTTAAACTCCCAAAAGCTTTTGCGCTTATTTTTGCTGAAGATCAGGGAGATGGAGATATTTCCAGTTTTGCTGCATTAACAACTGCCTTGGCAGCTACCGTAGGAACCGGAAACATTGTTGGAGTTGCTACTGCTATCAAGTCTGGAGGACCAGGAGCCCTGTTTTGGATGTGGGTAGCTGCCTTTTTTGGTATGGCAACCAAATATGCTGAAGGCCTTCTTGCCATCAAGTACCGAACTAAAGACGCTAACGGTGAAGTTGCCGGAGGACCGATGCATTACATTATCAATGGTATGGGAAACAGATGGAAACCTTTAGCAGTCTTTTTTGCTTTATCAGGAGTTCTTGTTGCCTGGCTGGGACTGGGAACTTTCTCACAGGTTAACTCCATCACTTCTTCATTTGAAAATACCTTTTCTTTTTCTCCTCAAGCTGTTAGTATTCTTATCGCTCTTCTTGTTGCTATTGTCATTTTTGGCGGCATTCAGTCAATTTCCAAAGTCTCTGAAAAAGTTGTGCCTTTTATGGCAGGTTCATATATGTTAGCTGTTCTGGCCATTATTTTTATGAATGCTGATCAGATTATTCCTGCTTTTGCTTCGATTCTAAAAGGCGCTTTTACCGGCACAGCTGCTGTTGGAGGATTTACCGGAGCTGTTGTTAAAGAAGCCATTCAAAAGGGAATTACCCGTGGTGTTTTTTCAAATGAATCCGGCCTTGGTTCTGCTCCAATCGCTGCTGCTGCAGCAAAAACCGACGAACCGGTGGAACAGGGGCTTATTTCCATGACAGGCACCTTCATTGATACACTTATCATCTGTACGCTCACTGGCTTAGCTATTATCGTAACGGATAAGTGGACTATTCAAGGACTGGAAGGAGCACCGCTGACTCAGGCAACCTTTTCTTCTCTTTTTGGCTCTGCTGGTGCTGTTATGCTGACCTTCTGCCTTGTTCTTTTTGCCTTTACAACCATCTTAGGCTGGAGCTATTACGGAGAACGCTGTTTTGAGTTTTTGTTCGGTACGCGCTATCTCTTTCTTTACCGTTTGATTTTTATTGCTATGGTTGCTTTAGGCGGTTTTCTCAAACTCGATCTCATTTGGACTATTGCCGATATCGTTAACGGACTGATGGCCTTGCCAAACCTAATTGCTCTCTTGGCCCTTTCGCCCGTCATTATCAGTGAAACTGCACATTATTTTAACAGACAGAAGTAAGCAGACAAAATTGCTCTGTCAATAAGACTTTTAGATTGCTGTTCTTCCTAAATCACAGCTGGTATTTTGGAGTAGGGGGGATATTTGGAAAAACAAGCTGCCGGTAAAAGCAGCTTGTTTTTCATTATCTTTATATGATACAATGAAAACATTGACAGTCAAGGGAGTTCTTATGACAAATCCTAGCAAAAATTTAAAGTTGGCTATGCGCGGACCTATCGTCAGCATTATTGCCTATCTGCTGCTTGCTGCAGCCAAACTTCTCAGTGGCTATATGCTGGATTCCAGTGCTCTGGTTGCTGATGGCTTTAACAATCTCTCTGATATCTTGGGCAATCTTGTTTTGCTCATTGGTTTATATCTTGCCAGTCAGCCGGCTGATGCCAATCACAGGTTTGGACATTGGAAAATAGAAGACCTGGCAAGCCTTATTACCGCTTTTATCATGTTTACCGTCGGCTTTCGGGTCTTGCTGCAGACGGTAGAGAAAATTTTCAGCAACAGTCAGGCTAAAATCGATCCTTTAGGAGCCGCTGTTGGTCTTACATCAGCACTTGTTATGTATGGTGTCCACCGGTATAATAAAGGCCTGTCTCAAAAAATTCAGTCGAGTGCTTTAGTTGCAGCTTCTAAAGATAACTTATCCGATGCCCTGACTTCTTTAGGTACAGCTGTTGCTATTATTGCTGCTTCTTTAAATCTGATAATTATTGACCGCATTGCTGCAGTTATCATCTCTTATTTTATTTTAAAGACTGCATATGATATTTTTATAAAAAGCACCTTTAGCTTATCAGACGGTTTTGATGAAAAACAGCTGAAAGAATATGAAAAAGCCATTTTAAAAATCCCTAAAATTACTGCCGTTAAATCTCAGCGCGGCCGAACTTACGGCAGTAACATATACCTAGACATTGTACTGGAGATGAATCCTGATCTTTCTGTCTATGAAAGTCATTCTATTACAGAGCAAGTCGAAAAACTGCTCAGTCAAAAATTTTCCATTTACGATATTGATATCCATGTCGAACCTGCACCGCTGCCGGAAGACGAAATCGCAGACAATGTGTTTAACAAACTCTACAAAAATGAAAAATTAGTGCTGGCTCGCATCCCGGATTATGAACAGCTGATCGGTGAGGAATTTCTGATGATTGACGAAGAAGGAAAAATATTGACAAAATTGGATTTTATTGCAATGGAGGACTGCTACAACAGCCAGTTTCGGCATTTCAAACTACAGTCTGTCAGCCAAAAAACAAAATTAGTGACCTATAAAACTGATCATCAGTTTCACACTAGTATCTGGCGTCGGAATGAAAAATGGCTCCTAATCTTTCATCAAGTTACTCCGCAGCAGCCTTAAAATACTGATTAAAATCTTATAAAGCGGTCTAAAAATGAAACTCCCAGTCTTTCTCTGGCATCAGTTGCTGCAGATTTCCCATATAAAAAAAGACAGCTCCTGTAGGGGCTGTCCTTTTTCTCTCTACTAAAATAAACCATACCTAGCTACTTAATGTCTTCTGAGGCAACATCTTCGCCAAACCATGTGTCAGAAATTTCCTGAAAACGCCCGTCTTCATGAAGTTCAGCAAAGGCAGCATTAATTTTTTTAACCAGTGTTTTATCTGCTTTGCGGGCACCAACTGCAAAATTTTCTTCGGCATAATCACCGGAAATAATATTGTAATTATCCAGCTGACCTTCCTGCTGTAAATAATAATTAGCATAAACGCGGTCAATCAGCAAACCATCAATCCGATCATTTTCAAGATCAATAAAAGCTTGTGTAAAGGTCTCATACTGAGTGGCATCATTATTTTTAACAAAATCCTTAAGGATTTCGGGATAATCAGTAAATGCCTGATAGCCTGACGAACCAGCCTGAGCCCCTAAAACCTTGTCCTTCATATCAGAGAAGCTGGTGATATTTGAACTTTTCTTCGTAACAAGAACTTGTTCATTCTCCATATACGAATCAGTAAAGAGAACTTTTTCCCTACGCTCATCTGTCGTAGAATAGCCGTTCCAGATTAAATCAATATTGCCGTTGTTTAATTCTGTTTCCTTCATATCCCAGTTAATAGGCTGCCACTCAACTGCAATACCGTATTTTTCAAAAACAGCCTCTGCCAGCTCAATGTCAAAACCGGCATAGGAACCGTCCGTATCTTCATACCCCATCGGAACAAATGTCTTATCAAAACCGATGGTAATCTCACCGTCATCTTGATAAGTTTCCCACTGATCAGAGGAAGTCGCTGAATTGTTCCTGCTGCTGCAAGCTGCCAGAATAAAGGGCAGCAGCAGACAAAAAACAAGCCTAAAAAATTTTTTTCTGTTCATCATTAATCTGTCACTTTCTTATTTATTTGGGATTGATTTTAACGATGGTATCAGAGATAGTCTCAGCAAAGGACAAATCATGCGTTACCACAATCTGTGTAATGCCCAGGCTGCGATTCTGCAAGATGAGCCGCTCTACCTCTTGCCGCAATTCCGGATCCAATGCACTGGTAGGTTCATCGTAACCAATAATCCGAGGTTCAATCATCATGGCTCTTGCCAAAGCCACTCGCTGCTTCTGTCCGCCGGACAGTGCATAGGGATAAGACGTTGTCTGATCGCTGAGACCGAGTTTTTCTAAAAGGTCGTTAGCCCTTTTAAGAGCTTTATCTTTCGGTATATTCATTGTTTTTAAGGGGGATAAAATCAGATTATCCAGAACACTTAAGTGAGGAAAAAGCTGAAAGTCCTGAAAAACAAATCCCAGCAGATTTAAATTTTCCAAATGATCGATAGGGACTGTCTCACCGTTATAAATAATTTCACCGGAGTCTATTTTTTCAAGACCGGCCAGCATCCGCAGCAAAGTCGTTTTCCCGCCGCCGGACGGACCGACCAGCGATAAAATCTTCCCTTCCTCGACAAGCAGGTTAAAGTGATCGAAAATCTTTTTTTGACCAAACTGCTTAGAAATATCTTTTAATTCTAACATCCTATCTCCTTACTTATAATAGCTGTACTTCTTCTCAACACGATGTGAGATAATCGTTACAATACCAATAAGGAGAAGGTAGATAGCGCCAGCCACAAACATTGGGATTAAGGAGGCATCCCGATTGGCAGCTGTCTTGCTGGCTAAAAGCAAATCTCCTACTCCAAGCACATAAACTAAAGAGGAATCCTTAACCAGATTAATTATTTCGTTAAACACACTTGGCAGAACAATCTTGATGACCTGCGGCAAAATGATATAGCGTATCGTCTGAAGCTGAGTAAACTTCAGCACTTTAGCAGCTTCATACTGGCCGCGTGGAACTGCAGCAATACCTCCCCGAAAAATCTCTGCAAAATAAGCAGCATAGTTAAGTGTAAAGGCTAGGATTGCGGCGGGCATACGCTCGATTGTCACTCCGACACTGGGCAGAACATAATAGAAAAAAATCAGCTGCAAAAGCAAGGGTGTGCCTCGCATCACCCAAATATACAAGGTCAGCAGCCAATTCAGAGGCTTAAAAGATACCTGCATTAAAAAAGCCAGAACTGCTCCTATCGGGATTGATAAAACTAAAACAGTGATAAATACCTGTAAGGTAATCAAAGCGCCGTTTAATAAATTAGGTAAAATTTCTAATAAATAAGCCATGGTCTCTCCTGTCAGCATAATCACCTAACTATTATACCAAATTTTCAGAAGATTTTGGAGATAGTTTCCAAATTATTTATAAAAAGCTGGACGGCTGACGGTCAAACTGCATAAAAAAAGAGAGAGGCAAAATCAAATACCTACAGGAGAACCCCTCTCTATATTAATAAATTAAGCATTCTTTTTAATACTGCTTACAATCTCTGCGATTAAAGCGCTGTCTTGAAGCCCAGTAACCTCTGCAACAACCTGCTCAGTCGATTTTTGTGCTAAACTTTCCTGAAGCTGTCTGCTCTGTTCATCATCAGGGTCATTGTACTTAAAGACAAAACTGACCGTCCGCAATAGGTTGTCATAAGGTAGCTGACGTTCTTTCAGCTCACGGATAGGCCGAATAAAGCGCTCATCAAAACCAAGCTTACGAATAGGAGTCCTAGCCACTCGAGTCACCTCATCAACAATAAACGGATTTTCAAAGCGAGATAGGATGACCTTATGATAGTCAGCCAAAGCGGCCTCATCAAAGCCCCATTTAGCGATTAAAAGACTGCGGATTTCTGCCAGAACTGCCTCCACATTAGTTTTAACCTTGTCATTTTGCAAAGCCTCAAGAATGGTCTTTGCTCCATAAAAAGCTCCTGTGTAAGCTGAGGTAGCATGACCGGAGTTGACAGAAAAGAGCTTGCGTTCAATAAAGGGCTCCAGGTCTTCTTCATAATGCACCCCTTTTAATTTTAAATCAGGGTTTTTCATGCGGCTGGTTTCAACAACCCACTCTTTAAAGGGCTCAACAACCACAAAAAGCGGATCATCATGGGACTGAGCCGGAACAATTCGGTCAACTGCAGCATTAGGGAAACCGACATACTGCTGAGCATAAGTCAAAGCTTCTTGCGACAGGTATTTTTTCACTTCTTCGTATAGAAATTGTGAACCGCCAATCATATTTTCGCAAGCCAAAACATCAATAGCTTGCTTATTATTGTCTGCACAACGTGCTTCAATTCCTTTAGCAATCAACTCGGCAATAAGCGGCAGGATATTAGGACCTATTGCAGTAGTAATCAAGTCAGCTGTTCGCACAGCCTCAACAACTGCTTCAGGATGCTGACCATTATTAATTCCGTTAACATGCTGAATTGTAATATGGCGCTGACCTTCCTCAGCAATTTCAATGTCGTATGACTGCCTCTCTTTCAAAGCGGTGATAATCGCTTCGTTTACATCAACGAAATCAATAGCAAACTGATTTTCTGCCAAAATTTCACCTATAAAACCGCGGCCAATATTGCCCGCACCAAAATGCACTGCTTTCTTCATAAATATCCTCCTCACAACAAGATACAAAGCCCGTTAAGAACGCAAAAGGAAAATAGGGGACTGACTGACGAATCGCCAGATTTTAAGTCAGGACATCTTTTTCCCGCAGCGTTTAGGGCGTGTTCAATTCACAAGATACAAAGCCCGTTAAAAGAGCAAAGCAAAAATAGGAGCCTGACCGATGAGTCACCAAAGACTCAAGGGAGGGCTATCTTTTTTGCACAGCTCTTAGGGCGTGTTCAATTCACCAAGATACAAAACCCGTTAAGAACGAAAAAAGGAAAATGGCGGTAAGTCCGAAATCTCTGATTTCGCAGACGCACCTCTGCCAAGACGACTAGAAGGGTGCGGTCGGCTGTTAAGACGACAAAGCCTTCAGACATTTACGGCTGACGGTAAGCCAGAAATCTCCGATTTCGTCTGCGCGCCTTTATTCGACATTTTCTAATAAACGGATAATGTCTTCTTCAGTTTTAGCATCGGCTAATTTAACCACATTATCCACATCGGCACAAAAGATAGAAATTTTTTGAATCATTTGCAGATGCTCATCGCCTATGCCAGCAATACCAAATAAAACGGTAGCTATTTGCGGATTTCTCGCATCACCAAAATTAACGCCATCAGGAACCTGAATAACAGTAATTCCAGACTTTAAAACTCTTTCCTTAGCTGCATCAGTTCCATGAGGGATTGCAATAAAATTTCCCATATAAACCGATAAATCACGATCCCGTTCCACCATAGCATCAATATACTCTTCTTCCACATAGCCTTCTTTATAGAGAAGCTGACCGCAAAAACGAATCGCTTCTTCTTTGTTTGAAAAGTCTTGGTTCAGTTTGATTAAACTTTTTTGAAATTCCATCTTAGTTCTCCAATTTCTTTATTTTTTCGGTAAAAATTTGATTGAGCAGCTGGTAAATAATATCCTTATTGCCGGTTTTATAAATTTCAGTATAGAGATGATTCTCAATAATGGACTGACTGATTGCTGTCATTAAATCTCGTACCTCTGCACTTTCATGCAGACGGGTTAACATCACCAGTATCCGAGAAATCTCTTCTTCCTGATGGTTCATAGACAGGGCCCTAACGGGATGTTGCAGTTCAAAAACCATGAAACAGGAGCGTTCAATTTTGCTGGAATAGGTGTGCAGCAAAGCCAAGTGTGTTTCGGGAATGGCTAATGGACTGATTTCAAAGTGCTTTAGGAGTTTTCTTGCCAAATAATCTTTGTCCGTGACATGTGCTATTTCTCTGACAATCATTCTGACTGTTTCCGAAAACCGAGGACTGTTTTCTATCTGCTTATAGGAAAATTCAGATAGCAAAGCCTGACTGGCAGTTAAATAGTTCTGGAAATTATAACTTGGTTTAAGGTCGATATCCTGAGGTATTTTAATATCGCGCTTAGCTTGTACATCCTGCAGATATTCCTGAAGCTGCAAGAGTTCTTTCCCATCAGGATAAACCGAAATCATCTTCACATCCTGCAAAGATATCAGCTGAGTCGATAAAATACTGTCATAGTTTTTTCTGTCTTGCTCCGTAAAATCAGACACTGCTTTCACTTTGACAGTCTCAACAAAAGGGGCAATCGTTTTGAGACGAGTAATTAAAAGCTCACAGGTTAAAGGGCGTTCATCGCTTAACAGTAAAATCGTAATCGGATAAATATCCGGGCTTCTTCTGAGGCTGGAAGCAAAATGCAGTGTAATCAGCTCATATTCGGTTTCACTTTGCAAATAAACAGGGAAGATCTCTCTTACCAGCAGTGTAACTACGCGATGTAAGTATTCACTGCGGTTAAGAGCAGAATGCCTGATAGTCGCATTCGCTGAATCTTCAAAAATAATCGGTATAGCTAAACTCAGCCGAATATGATTAAATAAGAATTTAAACAAGGTTCGGTCCTTAGCAAAATTGATTTTGGTATACAAAGCCACTTTATCAATAAGATTGGAAACATTATAGAAAAATTCACTGTCAAAATTTTCATGAAAGAGCGGTGTCTCCTGTCTTTTAATCACCAATTCATCTAAAACAGCTGCATAATAGAGAATCTCCTGTATCGGGTAAAAAAGACCATTTGTTTCCGATAAATCTGCATAAACCGACTTAGCAAAATCAAGCGAAACCTTGCTGATGACAGGTGATACACTATCAGGTACCGCTCCATAGCCTGTCAAAGCCAGCAAAATAATAAAAAACTGACTCATTTTTGCATCAATATCAGGCAATGTCGACTGATGGGCCTGAAAGATAAGCGTCGCTCTTTTCAGGTAGTCCTCATTGTCCGTTTTGAAAGAACCATAGTCATACTGCCAAAAATCAGAGACAGGAATATTGTTGGTCATCAGCACAGCTAACACTCGGCGCAGAGAAGTACTGCTTACATCAATAGAATAACCTTTTCTGCGTATCAGCTGCAGCTCAAAGTCTGAGAACCGTTTTTCAATATCCGAAATATCCTGAATAATGGTCACATTGCTCACTGCAAAAGTTTCCTGCAGCTCCTCATTTGTTACTTCAGCCTCTGCTGTCAGCAGCTTAAAGGCAATTAAATTTAAGCGCTCATTGCGCGAGAAAACAGCCTGACTGGTAAATTCTCCTAAATTTTCCAATTCACCGGTTAATAAATAGTGGTTACCTTCCTTGATAATGCCAATATCCATCTGATTAAGGCTCTCGGTTAAATCAGCCAGAGTTCGGTAAACTGTCCGTCTGGAAACTTTTAAAATATCTGAAATATTATTGATTGAAAGCTTTCCAAAATCCTGGAAAGCTTTCAACAATTGTTCTTCACGTTTGGTTAGTAGCATATACTTATTATATACTTTTACTGTTATTTATGCATGCGGGCAACCATTTTATCATATTCAGGCGTGGTCACCAGGCTGTCAACCACCAAAATTTGAGCTTTAGGAGCTTCCTGCTGAACCTGTGCCTGATTAGCAATTGTTGTCACAAGCAAAATATTTTCAGCATTGAACTTCCCTAAGCTGCTGTTTGCTGCCTTAGAAACAGGTACAGCAATGCCATTATTTTTAAAGATAGCCTCAAGAGTGGACTGCCCCATAGTTGCTGAACCCCGTGCTTGATCGTAGGCAAAAACAACTTCATCAATATAGTTCAAGTCAATTTCACTATCATCAGACTTGCCATCAGTTGGTCCAGATGAAGGTGCAGCTGTTTGAGAAGCCGTTCCGGCAAGCATTGACACAATATCATCATACTTAGGAGTAGCTAAAAAGTTATCTACAGCTACATGAACTGCGCTAGGTGTTTTCTGAGCAGCCCGGTCCGCCAACTCCTCTTGAGTGACAATTAAAGTATTAGGCGTATCAGTCAGATTAGAGATAGCCTTGTTGGAAACCGGCAAATCAAGACCTGCCTTCTTCACCTTATCACGAAGGATGGAGGCACCCATAGCCGAACTTCCCATACCAGCGTCACAGGCAAAAATAATTTGCTGCACTGAATCAGCTGAAATATCTCCTGTTATCGCTGGCGCTGCTTCACTCTGCCCTTTAGATTCTGCTTTAGCTGCCTGAGTAGCCGCCTGAGCTTCTGCCAACGAATCTCCATCAGACTTATCTGTTTTCAGGATAGGAGCCGCAACAAGGAAGGAAACTGCTGTAGCCACAAAGACACCAGCCAGAACAGGCAGATAGCCTCCTCGAGGGGTCATCGCTAAGATAGCAATAATTGAACCGGGTGAAGCGGCGCCCGACAGTCCTGCTCCAAGCAGCTGGAAAGTAAAGGTGCCAGATACACCGCCTGCGATAACCGCTAAGAAAAGGAGCGGTTTCATCATGACATAAGGGAAATAAATTTCATGGATACCACCTAAGAAATGAATGATCATGGCTCCCCAAGAAGAAGATTTAGCTGATCCCTTGCCAAAAATAGCAAAAGCAAGCAAGACCCCAAGACCGGGACCAGGATTGGTTTCAAGCAAGAAGAGAATGGACTTGCCGGCCGCAGCCACCTGCTCAGCCCCAAGAGGTGTGAAAATACCGTGGTTAAGAGCATTATTCAGGAAGAGAATCTTAGCAGGTTCAATCAAAATATTAGCCAGCGGCAGCAATCTCGCTTCAACAATTGCCTGTACTCCGACACCAATTGCGTCTGTCAGGTTGGAAACAATAGGACCAACAGCTAAGAAAGCCAAAATAATCAGAATAAAGCCAATAATACCAGCAGAGAAATTATTAACCAACATTTCAAACCCTGCTTTTACCTTATCCTGAAAGACCTGGTCAAATTTTTTGATACACCAAGCCCCAAGCGGACCCATAATCATTGCACCAATAAACATTGGAACATCTGGCCCTGCCCCGACCACTGCTCCAAAAGTCGCAATCGCTCCAACCACACCACCGCGCTGGCCGTAAACATTATAACCACCGGTATAACCGATTAAGACTGGCAGTAAATAAGTTAGAATCGGACTGACCATCACATTGAGGGTTGGATTCGGCAGCCAGCCGGTATCAATAAACAGAGTGGTTAAAATTCCCCAGGCGATGAAGGCTCCAATATTAGGCATGACCATATTGGAAAGAGCCGTTCCTAGTTTTTGCACTCTGACTTTTAATGAACTTTTGTTTTCCATGTCAAAGTTCCTCCTTCTTTCTTATCTTCATTATAAGGCAATCCGGCCTGTCAAAACACTCAAATTTTGGCACAATTTTTGTGTCAGATTGATAAAGTTTGATGCAAAAGTTTCTCAAATACCTACTCTGTTTCAAAGCACTGCTGAAAATCACTTCAACTTGCAGTTACAGATGAGAAAAGATTGGCAAAAAAAGCAGCTAAATACCTTTAGTCTGCTGCGCTCTGTGGAAGAGGTCAAAAACAATTTGAATAATCAAACTTTTCGCTTCACTCTTCTAGTCGTCCTGGCAGAGGAGCGTCTGCCAAATCATAGATTTCGGACTTACCGTCAGCCGTAGACGTCTGAAGACTTTGTCGTTTTGACAAACGACTGCACTCTTCTAGTCGTCCTGGCAGAGGAGCGTCTGCGAAATCATAGATTTCGGACTTACCGTCATTTTTGCTGTGAGCCAGGATAGGCTTGTATCTAAAAAAACCTTCCAGAATTCTGAAAGGTTTTATCAATTTATAAAGACAAAGCCGGTTTATTCAACGGTAACGGCTTTAGCCAGATTACGCGGTTTATCCACATCAAGCCCACGCTGCAGAGAAGCATAGTAAGCAATCAGCTGGGTAGGAATGACCATTGCAATCGTTGTTAAATAAGGATGGACTTTATTAACAATAATATCGTCTCCTTCACGGGCTAGGTCTTCTTCAACAATGACAAGCGCATTGGCCCCGCGGGAAACCACTTCAGCAATGTTGCCACGTGTATGAGCCGCAATTTTTTCACTTGTTGAAATCAATGCAATAACCGGCGTTCCTTCCTCTATTAGGGAAATCGTTCCATGCTTTAATTCACCGGCAGCAAATCCTTCACATTGAATGTATGAAATTTCTTTTAATTTAAGAGAGGCTTCCATTGTTACATAATAATCAATTCCGCGTCCAATATAGAAAGCATTGCGGGTTGTACTGAGTAAATGCTGAACTTTTTCAGCAATAAAATCTTTCTCTGACAACGTCGCTTCAATCGCCTGAGCAACAATGGACAGTTCATGAACCAAATCAAAATCCAGAGCTTCCTGCTTACCATTAGCTTCACCAACAGCTTTTGCCAAAAAGGCCAGAGTAGCAACTTGTGCAGTATAGGCTTTGGTAGAAGCCACCGCAATTTCAGGACCGGCATGCAGCAGCATCGTATAAGTAGCCTCACGCGATAATGTAGAGCCGGGAACATTGGTGATAGTCAAACTAGGAATCCCCATCTCATTAGCCTTAACCAAGACCTGACGGCTGTCTGCAGTTTCACCAGACTGAGTTAAAAGGATAAATAATGGCCTCTTACTTAAAAGCGGCATATTGTAGCCCCATTCCGAAGCTACTCCCAATTCAACCGGTGTATCTGTCAGTGTTTCCAGCATTGATTTTGCAGCAAAACCAGCATTATAAGATGTCCCAGCCGCTAAAATATAAATACGGTCTGATTCCTGAACAGCTTTAACAATGTTAGAGTCAACAGTCATATTCCCATTTTCATCTGCGTAAGTATTGATGAGTTTTCGCATTACTGTAGGCTGCTCGTCAATTTCCTTAAGCATGTAGAAAGGGTAGGTCCCTTTACCTATATCAGAAAGATCCAACTCAGCAGTGTAGGTATCACGTTCAAGAACATGACCGTCATAATCTTGGACTTCAACATTATCTTTGGTTACAAGTACCAGTTCTTGATCATGAATTTCCATATACTGACTTGTTTCACGAATCATGGCCATAGCATCCGAGCAGACCATATTGTAACCTTGTCCAAGACCAATCAGCAAAGGTGATTTATTTTTGGCAACATAAATAGTATCGGGATTTTCAGCATCAATCAAGGCAAAAGCATAAGATCCTTCGATAATGTGCAGCGCTTTTTTAAAGGCTTCCAGAACCGACAAACCATCCTCTTCAACAAATTTTCCAATTAAATGAACAGCAATTTCGGTATCTGTTTGCCCTTTGAGCTGATGGCCTGCCAGATACGTTTCTTTCATTTGAAGATAGTTTTCAATAACACCATTATGCACTAGAATAAAACGGCCTGTTTGAGAAGTGTGAGGGTGAGCATTATCTTCACTTGGTTTACCATGAGTAGCCCAGCGAGTATGCCCGATTCCTGCAGTTCCTGTCACTGTATCACCGACTTTTTCTGCTAAATCTGCAATTCGGCCAACTGCTTTAACCAGCTGCCCTTTTTCACCATCTGTCACAAAAACGCCGGCTGAATCATAGCCCCGATATTCCAACTTTTCAAGTCCTTGAATCAGGATGTCAGTTGCATTTGCATTCCCGACAACACCAACAATACCACACATAGTTTTTACCTTTAGCAGAAACACTTTTTTTATTTCTGCTTCTTCTTTCTTAAGTTTGATTTGAGAATTGGTATAGTTTTAAAAAAACACCAAAAAACTCAACAAAAACAGTATATAATTTTATTATTTCCTTGTCAACAAGAAAATTGGTATAGTCAAATTTAGTCTCATAGTCAGTATAGAATACAAATACATTTTTAAATCCAAAGCATCTATCATTTTATATCAATACATAATTGCTGCTGCAATGTTTAAAAGCATAAACAAAATCAATGCTCAATGGTCTGATAAATCTAAGTAGCCATTGTTTTGATACCAATTCACAACATCAGCTAAGGTTTCTTTTATTGGTCTGAACTGCCCGCCCAGTTCCTTTTGAGTCTTTTCCTTGCTAAAATTTGTCCGACGATATTCTTCGGATATAATCTTAACTGTTTCATTACTAATGAGAATAGGCTTCTTAGTCAGACTGTGGTATAATTCATTCCACTGCGCCAGTACCCTAACAAGGAACATAGGAACATGTTTTCTAGGTCGAGAGATACCCGTAACCTCCTCAAGAAGCTTAACCAGATCTTCCATTGTAATATAGTGACCTGCCGCAAGGTAGCGTTCTCCCTGACGTCCAAACTGCATAGCCGAAATGTGAATTTCAGCAACATCTCTAGCATCTACTATACTGTAGCTGGATTTAGTGATACCTGGTAATTTATGCTGCACATAATTAAAAATAAGCTGACCGGCAGATGTAGGACCTATATCTCCTGGTCCAAACATAAAGCCTGGCAAAATAAAGCAGACAAACATATCAGGATGGTCAATAAGAAATTGTTTAACAGACTCTTCACTCAAAATTTTGCTTCGGTAATAATCAATTTTGGTATCCTGACCCCGTGACATCGTTTCATCTGCCATTTGATCACGTTCAGCTTGAAGCACCGCAATAGATGATGTATGCACAACTTTACGAATACCTTCTTCATAAGCTACTTGAAGTAACTTTTTTGTCCCTGCAACATTGGTTTCATAAAGTTCCGACCAATGATTGCCACCTTTATGACTTTCTCGGAAAAATGCAGCTGTATGGAAAAGGGCGTCACACTCCGTAAGAGAAGCTCGAAAATTTTCTGGTCTTAAGATATCCCCTTCTATACAAGTTACGGGTAAGCTACCAAATTGTTTCTTAGCTTTTTCCAAAGAACGCACTAAAGCTGTGACTTTTATATTCTTTTTGATTAAAGCTTTGACGAGGTTATTCCCTAACAGACCGGTAGCACCTGTAACAAAAGCATGTGAAATAGTTCTACCGTATCTGTCATCTTGCTTTACATTTATTTGAGACATTCACTTCTCCCCTTTATGATACTTTTTAACTATAACTACAGTAAACAACATTACTTTTAATCAACTGATTTTAATGCTTCAAGCATATCTACTATTTTAAGCCGATGATTCACTAGTAACCCCAAAAGTGTAAGGACAACAATAATTGTTATAACCGGAATAACATACACTAACCAGTTAACATCTTTAGGATACATTTCATCTTTACTCATCATATCTATAATAATATTATGTAGATAATGTCCACCAATAAGGCCTAAGACAATTCCTAAAAGTGATAAAATAATCGTCTCTCTGTAAATATATAGTGTCACTTCTCTATTATGAAAGCCAAGGACTTTTATAGTTGATAGTTCTCTGATTCTCTCAGCTACGTTAATATTAGTAAGATTGTACAAAATAACCACTCCAAGTAAAATCGATACTACAACTAAAATTGTCATTGAAGCATTAAGCGCCTCAACAGCTGTGTTAAGAGTTTTAATTGCTGATAAATTTTGAGAAACAGTTGAAACTCCATCCATTGATAAAAGCTTTGAAGCTTGTTCTGAAATATTCCCATTTGTATTATTTTTTAAATTAACAAGGTAAGCATTATTTGTTTCTTCATTTCCAAAATTTTTTTATAATAGACATCATTCATAAATATATAATGTCCTACTTTCATTTCAACAATATCATTAACCTTTATTATGTGATTTAAATTATCGGTATCCTTAAAAGTAAAACTATCTCCAACTTTAACATTATAGTATTCAGCTAATTTTTCAGAGATAACTGCACCTTGATCAGAAAGTAACACTTCTTTATCTGATTCCGTGCTTATCAAATTGATAAAAGTTTTAAAATCATTTTTATCAGAAGAGAGAATTGATATAGGTTTTTTTTCTGTCTGTCCAGTAATCTTTTCATTCACCGTTTTATAATAAACACTTTGATATTTAGAATTGGTATCAAGAAAATCTGTTACTTCACTTAACTCTTTTGAAGTAGCGCTATTATTTTTTAAAACCATCATATCATAAGCAGCAATTTGATGAAATTGTCTATCAACAACTCTGCTCAAAGAGGACTGAATTCCTAAACCAGCAAATAAAAGGGTAACAGAACCAGTAACACCAAAGATTGTCATTAGCATTCGCAGTTTATATCGAAAAATATTTCTTGCTGTTACCTTTTGAGTAAAGCTCATCTTTGTCCAAATAAAACGGAAACGTTCCAGCAGTATCTTGTCTCCTTTAACTGGGGGTTTAGGTAAAAGTAATTGAGCCGCTTTTTCACTTAATTCTCTGCGGGCAATCCAAAGGGCTGGAAGAACTGCACTTATGATTGCAAGTAAAACAGATAGCATAGTATAAAACCAATAAAAATAAAGTTTTGGGGCACCAACTGTCATAGTTGTCGCTACCAAGCGTGTTACTACTCGTGGCAAAAGATAATGACCGGCAAATATTCCGATAACTGTCCCAATTAGGCTGGATATTAAACCGTAAATAACAAATTTTTTAACTACATCTGTATTGGAATAACCTAGGGCTTTTAAAATTCCAGAATTATTGCGCTCTTCATTCACAAAACGGGTCATTGTAGTAAAAGTAACAAGAGCTGCTACTAAATAGAGAACAATTGGAAATAAATTGCCAATTTTGCTAATATTCCCTCTAATAGAATCGTAAGTATAGTACCCCTCCCCTCCTGGAAAAGTAGAACGTGTATAGGTATTGTATGTTGGAGTATTCAAACTATCTATCTTGTTTTGTAAGTCGGCTAATTCTTTTTCCCCTTCGTTAATTTTCTTTTGAACGTTTTTTGCTTCTATTTTTGCTTGAACTAATTGCTCTCCTTCTAACAGTGATAAAGTTACAGACTTCTGTTCAAACTGATTTTTAACAGCATCAAGCTGACTTTGGCCAAATTCCAGATCTTTTTTTAACTCGGATCTTAGCTCCTCTAATCGTTTATCTCCATTATCTGATAAAATCTTGTCAATTTTCTCTTGATTTTTTGACAGTCTTTCTGCATAATCTTCAGAATACGGATTAAGATTATTAAGATTATCATATTTCAAACGTGCAATTGTATAAAAGTCACTATCAAAAGCAGCTTCAGTCACAACTGCATAAGCAGACAGAGTACCATCTCCAGCGGTAGATGAACCCATGTCGGTACTTGACCAAATTTCTGACGATTCAACAAAACCGACAATTTTATATCTAGAATTTTTTAAAACGCCATTATCATTTTGAGTAAACTGAATTGTATCACCGATTCCATAACGGTTCTCAAGTGTAGAAGAAATAGCTATTTCATTTGATTGTGAAGGTAAATTTCCGGAAACCAGATGATAGATCGAGATACCCTTACTATTCGAAAAGATTCTTACTGCATCATTTGTACCTTCAATAGTCACATCACTCATATAGCCGTATTCTGCTTCAACATCTTTGATACTATCTATTTCTTTTCTATCATTTACACTAAATCCATATTCCGAAATAACAGATATATCCATTGTATTGGACTTCTTAAGGTACTGACTAGCCGTTTTTTCCATATCAGGTGTTGTTACTTTTAAGCCAGTTAAAGCAAATGCCCCCAACATCATTAGTAACATTATAGATAAAAAACGACCTTTCGAGGAAGAAAACGATTTCCTTATATCTTTCCAAAATACTTTTTTTTTCATTGCCCCACCTCTCAATACTCTAAACTACTGATATCTTGAGGAGCATCATTTAATTCAATTGAACTCACTTTAGCATCATGCATGTGTATCACTCTGTCTGCAATTGGTGCGAGAGCAGAGTTATGTGTCACGATAATGACAGTAGCATTTTGGTACCGAGACATATCCTGTAAAATTTTTAGAATATGCTTTCCCGTTTGGTAGTCAAGGGCCCCTGTAGGTTCATCACATAGTAAAATTTTGGGATTCTTAGCAATAGCACGTGCAATCGAAACACGTTGCTGCTCCCCACCCGATAATTGGGCGGGAAAATTATTTAAACGTTCTCCTAACCCCACTTCTCTTAACGTTTCTTCAGCATTTTTTGCATCTGATACAATCTCAGAAGCTAGTTCGACATTTTCTTTAGCTGTTAAATTAGGAACTAAATTATAAAATTGGAAAACAAAGCCAACATTATTTCTACGATAATCTGTCAATTGTTTACTGTTATAACTAGCGATATTGACACCGTCAATAATAACTTCGCCTTCATCATTGCTGTCCATACCACCTAAAATATTTAAGACAGTAGACTTACCTGCACCCGAAGCACCTAAAATAATAACAAGTTCACCTTTATTAATTTTAAAATTAATATCGTTATTGGCAACAATTCTTATATCACCAGTCTGATAATATTTAAAGGAATGTTTCATCTCTATATATGGCATTACTACTCTCCTTAAAACAATTTACTATATATTCCATTTTGTTTTAAAAATATCTCTATTTTTCTATTTATTGTATGCTCTCATCTCTTCAAAACTGCTTTTATTTTTAAAGATTCGGCCAAGCATATATCCTTTCATACAGCATTTACCATCTTGATATAGCGCAAAAACACAATATCCTTTTCTTTTTTTAGTTTTTTCAGCAATAACTTGGATAACAAGAGGACTATCAGAAGTTACAAACCTTTTATATATTTTTACATCTTCTGTCGGAATAAGATGTTCTTCTCCACTTAAAGCTTCTTCAGAAGTTGATAAACAAGCCTGTCTACAAATTTCTGTCAATATTACCGATTCAACATGATCACCTGCTTCATGATCCAGTGTAATTTCACTGGTTCGGAAAAAACCTTGCAAATAAAATACATTGGTATCTCTAATCCTTGCACTTTCTGAAACCATAACATTTTCTGATTTCTTTTTATGAACTAATTCTTTTCCTACTGCTGTATTAGTACTTAAAACTTTTTCTTTAAATTCAAGGGGAATACCTATTTTTTCGCTAAGTGCTAAAATTTTATCGTAAGATTCTAAAATATTCGTTTTACTTAAATCATCTTCTATATCAATAAACTTTTTACCATCTAACCAGTCTATAATATCAGTATCGTTATCGTCTTGGAAATCGGGAAAGTATACCGATACATTGTCCTTCAAGATTAATAAGACAATTTCAATATCTTTGCGGTTATTCAGAATAATTATTTTAGATTGCAAATTATCCAATTTTTTTGCTTTCTTACAAATTGTAAAATAGTTTCTAAAATTTTTTGTAGTATCAAACTCATTAACATTCCCCTTTCTTACATTTTAATAAATACTCCATTTATCAAACAATCTATTTTATTTTAAAAATGGTACCATCATAATCAATTATAGTCATAAATCCATTCGGCAAAGTTTGAAAATATTTTTTTTCTTCATTAATTAAATAAATTAAAGTAAGTATAGTAAGCCCATGGCTGATTATCAAAACATTCTGATCTTTAGTAATGGTTGTTTCCCTAATAATAGAGATAAAAGCTGACCAAATCCTCTTTTGTAATTTTTTCCAGTCTTCAACACTATTAGAGGAATCGTTTTGATATATGTAGTTAGCAACTTGTTCTAAGGTTAATTTTCCAAAAATATAGTTAAATTTATTTTTGAAACTGAGCTTCTTAAAAGCATCTTTCATATTTTGCCCATCAAACGAACCAAAATCCCACTCCCTTAGCCTCTTATCAATTTTAAAATTAGTATTCTTCTGTTCTAAAATTGTTGAGATGATATCATTTGTTTCGATTGCTCTTCTTTGGTTACTAGAATAAATAGAATCAAACACTACTTTTTTTTCTTTAACATCGAAGCTACATTTTTAATTTCTAGAATCCCTTTAGAAGTCAGTGAGAGATCTGAATGTCCTTGAATTTTTTTATCAACATTTGCAGTTGTTTCGCCATGTCGTATTAAATAAAAACGTACCATATTTTTAATTAACTGAACTTTCTATTGTAAAAGTGCTTTTTACCATATTGAATCATCTGAGTCTACCATTTTCAAAAAATCTTTTGTAATTTCTTTAACAGAATGGACAATATACTTAACGCCTGTTTTTTTCATTTCTGATTCTTGGAATCCCCATGAATGATTTGCTGGTATTCCAATAAAAGGTGTTCCATATTTTTTAGCTTCCTCAGCAACTCTATTAACATCGTCAATAAAAAGAGCTTGCGAGAAATCTACTCCATATTCTGTAACTATCTCTTTTAATCCTGGGCGGAAATCGTTCGTACACACATAACGATCAAAATACTTTAAATAAGGCTGAAATTTCGGATCAATCATCTCTTTTTTTAAACCGCCGTAACATACCAAAGTTATATTTAGCGACTGCAACATTTTTAAAAATTCAGGAACTCCTGAAAGCGTAGAATCTTTGCTGCTTTTTAAAAAATTACTTCTTTCTGAGAAATATTCTTTTAAAAGACTCTCAATCGTTATATCTTCAGGCAGGTTCAGATATTTTTTGATAAAATCAGCTGCTTCGCTGCGTTTTTGAGAAAAAGTATTATTTTCCAATTCTGCAGTATAAGGAACACCATATTTTTGTGCCAGCTTATATAGAACCGGGCTAAAAGTATCTTCCAGTAAAACACCGTCTATATCACAAGCTATCAATTTTAAATTATTCATTTTTTCTCCTTTTATTTAATAATATTTACTGCTATGAGATTAATAATATTATATATACTAATCTCAATCAGTATAATAGACATTATATTAAAAATAACTTTGGTAGATAAGGGTTTAGATGCCATAAAATATTGATGCATTGTCAAATAATCACAATATAAAAGAGAGTATTTTCATATCTGTTACACATTGGTAACTTAAAATTCATTTACATTGTGTCAATTTTTTTATACAATATGTGCTAGAAAGGGGAGACTTCTATGGTTTTAGGAAACCGTGAAAATATTATCAATGCACTTCTTAGAATTGCATCTAAAAATCCTGATAAAAAAGAAGTGACAATGTCTGAAATAGCTGAGGAAGCAGGGATATCCAGACAGGCTATTTATCAAAAGCATTACAATAATGTAGAAGATATTTTTAACGATATTCATCATTCCATTACTCAAGAAGTTTACGAAACACTGGAGCATGCTGTAAATTCTAAAAAGATAGCTTCTATTTATGACATTATTGCAGATGAATTAATTCCTAAAGTCTATTATTATCGAAGTTGGGGAAAAGTACTGTTTCATACCTCACTAGATCATAATTGGGTTCAGTTCCTTCAAGATATTTACCTTCCTCTTTTAGAAGAGCAAGATAGCAATATAATTAACCATAGCCCTTTACCTCAAAAAAATATGATTAAAGCACTAATGTTTTATATTTTCTCTATTATAGCCGAATGGCTGTCTGAAGATTTTCCAGACCCCCCCAGAAGTTTTTTCAAAGAAATTTAAATTTCTGATGACTACTAGTCCCAAAAGCTTAATAGATAGTACTTTTTTAACTTCAGGAAAATCAAAATAGATGACAGCTACCAACTTCTGGCTGATTTTTCTTGAATATTAGTTTTCAATTCCAATAAACAAAGCTGAGGCACTTTTGTCTCAGCTTTGTTTATTTTATCAGTGTTGACCTGTTCCTGCATTAAAAACAATAAAAAAAGCAGCTTTCGCTACTCTACATCAATAAAACCAAACTGATTTAAGGGAAGTACCCTGAATCTGATAACACCCTTTATCTGAGAGGATTTGATAATGCCAAATTCTCTGCTGTCCTTAGTATTGCGCCGGTTATCATTTAAAATTAAATATTCCTTATTGGCAAGCACGGTCTTTTGGTCATCTTTAGCAATCGTTGCTAAAGTAAAATCTTCAGTGAAAAGCGATCCGGCCGGAGCAGCTTCCAGATAGGCGGTCTTTTCTTCTTCAATATAATTTTGCGCTGCGACAGCATTATTTAAATAAAAAATATCATCCATATAAGTCACACTGTCACCGGCTTCAGCTACAATCCGGCCGACATAATCGTTTCCGTCAACTGTATAGAGAACAAAGTCTTTATACTGAGGGGTAACATTTTTATTGATGGTGACCAAATCCCCTTGATGTAAATAAGAATTAGCAGAACTTTCTGCGATGCGAACAGTTGAAAACACAAAAATTCGTAAAAGGAGAGCTGCTAAAATAATGATTAAAGCAATAATCAAGTTACGAATAAAATCTCTTTTTACCATAATGACTCCAAGCTATCTTTCTGATTAACATTATATCATTTTCCAGCTTATAAAAAAAGAGAAGCCGCTTATATTAAAAGCGAACATCTCTCAAATAAGAAAACGTGTTTATTTAACTGTACGAATACGCATTGTATTTGTTCCGCCTGAACCAACCGGTACACCGGCTACAATCACAATATTATCGCCCGATTCTACAAGACCAGATTTCAAAGCCGCTTTTTCAGCTACATCAAACATGTCATCTGTTGAAGCAGGTTTCTTAGTCACAACAGGAATAACTCCCCAATTAATCATCAATGATTTTTGTGTTTTTTCATCAAAAGTCACAGCCAAAATATCAGCATCAGGACGGTATTTAGAAATAAGACGTGCTGTATTGCCGGATTCAGTGATGGTAACAACCAGCTTAATATCCATAGAGCGGGTAGCATCTTTGACCGCAGACGCAACAACTTCTGTTTTTGAAGTCCGTTCAAATTCATCTGAATTCAAACGGCCGTATTCATTGAGCAGCGTCTGAGCATTTTTATCAATCGTTGCCATAGTCCGCACTGATTCGACCGGATACTTCCCATTAGCCGATTCCCCGGACAGCATGGTCGCATCTGTTCCGTCAATAACAGCATTAAAGACGTCCGATACTTCTGAACGGGTTGCCCGCGGTTTATCAGTCATTGTTTCCAGCATATTCGTTGCTGTAATAACCGATTTGCCGGCAGCATTAACTTTAGTGATAATCATCTTTTGGTAAACAGGAACCATTTCAAACGGAACCTCGATTCCCATATCTCCGCGTGCGATCATGATACCGTCTGCAGCCTCAATGATTTCATCAATATTGTCAATCCCTTGCTGGTTCTCAATTTTAGCAAAAAGCTGAACGTGGTCATTGCCTGTTTCTTTACAGATAGCACGAACCTCTTCTACATCTTTAGCTGTCCGGACAAATGAAATAGCAATGAAATTAAGTCCTTGGCTGAGCCCGAAACGAATATCAGCATTGTCGCGTTCTGCCAGTGCAGGGAAAGGGATTTTTGTATTAGGGATATTAACGCCTTTTTGCTTAGCAATAATACCGTCATTTTCAACTTCAACGATAAATTCCCGTTTAGCAATATCTTTTTCGATAACTCTCAGTCCCAGCTTCCCATCATCAATAAGGATAGTCTGACCAACAGCAACATCGTCGTAAATATCTAAGGCACCGGCAACATTTAAAGCAATAATATCGCGCGTTGATTCAATGCCTTGTTTTGTCGCAACACGAATTCGTTCACCTGTCATATAAGAATATTCCTTAGCATCCTCTGCAAACAATTCCGTACGCATTTCAGGACCTTTAGTATCCAGCAGAAAAGCTACCTTTTGGCGTGCCATTTCCTCTGCCAGACGAACAGTTGCCATGCGTTCTCCCTGCTCTGAATGGTCCCCGTGTGAGAAATTGAAACGAAAGACATTAGCACCTTCAGTAATGAGCTCAGCAATTTTAGCCGCTGATTTTTCAACATCCAGCTTTTCAGCCCAGTAACCATCTTCACCGAATTTCTTACCGCCGCGAATTTCAACCGCAGGACCGAGTGTTGCAACAATTTTTACGCGTTTATTCATATTAAATACGAAACTCCCTTTATTCTTTATTCATTCATAAAACATCAATAATTTTAGATTGTTATACTTAATCTTAATGTGCCAAATCACGATTTAAAGCAGCAAAGTCAAGACGTGCTTTATGCGGATTGTTAACAATGATATTGCCTTCTTCAGTCAGACTAAAGAGGGCACCTTCTTCAGCACTGCCAAGAATTGGGCTCTCAACCAAGGTTTCATTGTGAATACCGACAGCCAGTCCGCCGCGGCCTTCAAGAAGCAGCTCAACTGCATGGGCTCCCATCCAAGAGGCAATGACCCGGTCACGCGGAGATGGTGCACCGCCCCGCAGAATGTGCCCAAGGTTTGTGGCACGCAAATCACTTGTGTCGCCAGCTTCCTTCATAAGCGAAACAAACTTTTCGGCATGCATAACACCTTCAGCAAGAACAATAATATGGCGATGCTTGCCTTTCTTCTCATAGCCTTCCTTGACTTTAGCAACAACATCATTAATATCGTATTCTTCTTCAGGAATGATAATCTGATCGGCACCCGCCGCGATTCCGGACCAAAGAGCGATATCACCGGCATTACGCCCCATCACTTCAATAACAAATGTCCGCCCGTGGCTAAATGAAGTATCGCGAATTTTATCAAGAGCTTCGGTAGCAGTATGGACAGCTGTATCAAAACCGATTGTATAATCAGTTCCGGCAATATCATTGTCGATTGTACCAGGAATACCGATAGCCGGGAAACCGTGCTCAGTCAGGCGCATAGCGCCATGATAGGAACCGTCACCGCCGATGACAACAACACCTTCTATATTTCTCTTTTTCAGCTGTTCAATCCCTGCCAGCTGTCCTTCAAGAGTTGCAAACTCAGGATAGCGGGCAGACTGCAGAAAGGTGCCGCCATGCGACAAGGTATTCGAAACAGCTTGTGCATCCAATGGAAAAATATCTCCGGCAACCATACCGGCATAGCCGCGGTTAATACCAAAGACTTCCATCCCTTCATTAATTGCTTTACGAACGACTGCACGAACAGCAGCATTCATCCCAGGAGCGTCACCGCCACTGGTCAAGACAGCAATACGTTTCATTTTGCTAAGACTCCTTTTTTACTTTTTAACGTTCTTATTATAGCATAATCCTTACCAAATTGCTCCCTTTTCGTATTTTTTTATCGAAAAACCGTTTTCAGGACATATTGTTCTAATCTTTTTGCTAATGTTTGATTTTTCTGGACATAATAGGTTTGACTCTGAATGGTCTCCTTGCTGTCCCTGTAATGAAGGACAACAGGAATCTCTCCTTTGAACTCAGACAGAACAGCAGATATTTCTCTGTCATAGCGGTGATCCTGCAACAAAATCCAAAAACGTTCTGAACTGGCCTCTTCTGCTCCATTTAAAATCATTTGCAGCTGCCCCTCACGCTTTTGCACTTTTCCCAGCAAATAGTAAAACCGGCCTTCCTGCAAGAATGATTTAAATTGCTGATAGCTCTCCGGAAACACAGTAACATCCAGTGTTTTCTTAGCATCAGTAACTTTCAAAAACGCCATTTGCTGGCCTTTAGACTTGGTCCGGATCACACGTATCTTTTGAATCTGAATGAGTATGGTAGCTTCCGT
This sequence comes from Streptococcus huangxiaojuni, assembly GCF_040930515.1. Lineage (NCBI taxonomy): Bacteria > Bacillati > Bacillota > Bacilli > Lactobacillales > Streptococcaceae > Streptococcus > Streptococcus huangxiaojuni. The sequence goes on along the minus strand of NZ_JBFQEG010000002.1, from coordinate 153,056 downwards.
ATTTTCCTGCAAATCATTTATAGTTTGAAAAGTCCTGCCCGACTGCTTAGCAATTTCAAAAAGCGGATGCGGACTGATGCCAATCCCTAAGAGTTCCTGTTCCATCTGATATTTTTCCAGACCCGAATAATCCTCTGTTTCCAGCCAATTATAAGCACTGTCAGCAAACAAACTGCCCAGTTCATTAACGAAAGTAAACAGATGATCCAGGTTATCTTCAATTTTTTTTCGATTAGGCTCAAAAGCATCAAAAGCCCCAATACGGATCAAAGGTATGATATAGTCGCGCTTTTGAAAATTAGGCGGGAGCTGTGTTAAAAAATCTTCGACACTTTGAAATGGTCTTTTGTCAATAATCCAGTAGGCCAGTTCCTGAGGAAAACCTTTTAAGTGCCGCATGCCCAAAAAAATACGATCTTGAACAATTTTATCTGTATAAGGAATAGAGTTAATCCCTATTTTTCCCACTTCAAAACCGGACTCTAAAGCATCAACGATATAATCACTGCTTGAATAATTGAGCATAATATCATAAAAAACAGCAGGATAATGCGCTTTAAAGAAAGCCAGCTGGAAAGCCAAAGCCGAATAAGCAAAAGCATGGCTGCGATTAAAGCCATAACCAGCAAATTTAGCCATACGGGCAAAAAGATTTTGAGCTGTTTCCAAAGGATGCCCCAGCCTTTGGGCGCCTGCAAGAAAATCTGCTTCCATATCCTGCATTTCTGCCTGATTTTTCTTCGACATTGCCCGGCGGAGCAAATCAGCCTTGCCTAATGTAAATCCGGCATAGACCTGAGCAATCTGCATAACCTGTTCCTGATAAAGCATGATACCGTAAGTTGGTTCTAAGATTGGAGCCAAGGTCTCATCAAATAAATCGACACTCTCTCGGCCAAAGCGCCGTCTAATATAATTTTCCGTATAGTCACTGGCCCCCGGCCGATTCAAACTGGTCGTTGCCACTATATCTTCAAACTTCTGCGGCTTAATCCTTTTTAGGAGATTAATGGCTCCGCTTTGTTCAAATTGAAAAATTCCTTTAGTCTTACCGGCTGCAAAAAGCGCCAAAGTTTGCTTATCTTCTAAGTCAATGGCTTTAATATCGATTGCTGTTCCCTGTGTTTCAGCCAGTTTTTCCTGCATTTTTTGAACAAAAGTCAGATTGCGCAGGCCCAAAAAATCCATCTTCAAAAGACCGTTCGCCTCAACTGCACCGGCATCGTACTGTGTAATCATCATATCCTCTCCGGTCTTAAGAGGAATATGTTCGGTCAAATCATCATCGCTCATGACAATTCCTGCCGCATGAATAGAAGTCTGACGTGGCTGGCCTTCAATACGCTTGGCTATGCGATAGGCCTTCTGGTACTCCGCCCTGCTGTTAATAATCTGTCTGAAAGCCAAGTTAGTCTCATAAACACTGCTCAGACTATCTCTAAATCTGATTTTTTTGGTTATATCCGTTAATTCATATTCAGTCAGGCCAAAACGTTTAAAAACATCACGGACTGCCTGCTTGGCACCGAAAGTGGAAAAAGTCACAATTTGTGCGGAATGCAGTGAGCCATAGCGATTTCTGACATAATGAAGGAAATCGCTGCGGTAGATATCAGGTAAATCAATATCAATATCGGGCATGCTGTAACGCTCTTCGTTCAGGAAACGCTCAAAAAGCAGATTGTTTTGCACAGGATCAATACCGGTAATATCCAGAGCAAAAGATACCAAGCTTCCCGCAGCTGAACCGCGGCCCATTCCCATATAGTAACCGCGGCTTCGGCCGAAACGCAAAAGATCCCAGACAATTAAAAAATAGTCATCAAACCCCATTTTGTGAATGACAGTCAGCTCTTTTTGCAAACGCTCTTGGTAAACAGGAGACCATAAGTTTTTGGTTCTCAAGCCTGACTCTGTCAGTTCAGCTAACTCTTCTGCTGCTTCTCTTTCCCTGTTAAAGCGAGGCAATTTTAAATCGGTATCAAACTGATAAGAAATTCCGGAAACAAGTTCCTCTAAATTGGACAGAGCCTGAGGGAAAATTTCTTCAAAACGCTGCGTCATTGCTTCACACGATAGCAAAGCTTGATTGGCAAACCCAGCCTCAGTTTCTCGTAAGGGTTTGTTATCACGAATAGCATGCAGCATCTGAATAATCTCAATCTCTTCATCATCAAAATAGCGGACAGTCTGAAGAGGGATCAGAGGCTGACTGTAATCTCTCTGCGGTGAGTTCTGATAAACTCCGATATAGTAATCAAAAGCTAAATCCAGCCTGTCAATTCCTTCAAAATAGGGAACCACCAAGGCTACACCGGAAAGATATTCAGCCAGATTTTCGTAGGTCAGCTGGCTGGACATTTGCAAAGTGGAGAGTTTCAGAAGATTTTTGTAGCCTTGCGTATTTTTAGCGATGAAATAAAACAGGCAGCTTTCTCCATTGACTGAAAGTTCGACTTCTAGGCCTAAAACAGGCTGAATACCAGCTTTTTGGGCCTCCTTAATAAAATGAAATCCAGCATAAAGGCTGTCCTTATCCATGATGCCGATACTTTGATAACCCAATGATTTTGCTTGCTGGACATACCTGCTTAAATCTATCAAACTATCCATAAAAGAATAGACTGTTTTGGTGTCTAATTGTGCAAACATGATTCTCTCCTTCTGCGTTCTTCCTAGCTTCTATTATACTATTAAAAAAATTTCCCTGCTGAACTTTTCTTTCCCCAATTATAGAAAAATCTCTTTAAACAGCCTATGCTTATTGTCAAACAGCTATCAATTGGGGCCAGCTGTTAACCTTATTTCTATTTTTCTTGACTTTTCGGCTATATTTTTGTATTATCGATATAGTACAAAGGCCCAAAATGAACAAAAACAAGTAGAAATGAGAGACAAGGAGCCTCTTCAGACTGGCTGACAGAGGAATAATCGAAAATGGTGCATCAACTGGCTCGTTTCCTGCTTAGACTTTCTAGTTTTTGATTTTCAGCTACTTTCTTTCTGGACTTTCTTTGTATTTTAAGGAAAGGAGTTTTTAATGTCTTGGAAATTTGATGAGAAATCACCTATTTATTCCCAAATTGCACACTATATCAAAATGCAGATTATCAGCCAAGAAATGGTGAGCGGAGAACGGCTCCCTACTGTGAGAGAACTTGCAGAAACTGCTGGTGTCAATCCTAATACTATGCAGAGAGCTTTCACAGAATTAGAACGCGAAGGGATGGTCTATTCTCAGCGAACGTCAGGCCGTTTTGTCACAAAAGACAAAGACCTGATTGCTGCAAAACGACATGAAGCCGCTCAGTCTGAAATCCATTCATTTGTTGCAAATATGAGAAAAATCGGCTTTCAAAATGATGACATCATTTCAGTTTTAGAATCTTTTATGAAGGAGAATAATTAGGATGACACAACTCTTACAATTGCATCATGTCACCAAAACATTTAATAAAAAAGCTGTCATTGATGATTTAACTATCAGCTTGCCGGCCGGTAAAATTATCGGATTGTTAGGCCCCAATGGAAGCGGTAAAACGACCCTAATTAAGCTGATAAACGGTCTTTTGCAGCCTAATCAGGGAGAAGTCGTTATTGACGGCTATCACCCTTCTGTAGCAACTAAAAAAATCATCTCTTATCTGCCTGACACAACTTATTTGCGTGAAGAGATGAGAATAAAAGAAGCCATCACATTTTTTGAAGATTTTTTTGCAGATTTTGACCGAGAACAGGCAGAACATCTCTTAAAAGATCTTGGGCTGGATATTAATCAGCGCTTTAAAAACCTTTCAAAGGGAAACAAGGAAAAAATACAGCTGATTTTAGTTATGAGCCGCAAAGCGAAGCTCTATTTGCTGGATGAACCAATCGGCGGAGTTGATCCGGCTGCCAGAGACTATATTTTGAAGACCATTATTAACAATTATTCTGAAGATGCATCCGTTATTATTTCTACACATCTGATTGCCGATATTGAACCCATTTTAGATGAAGTCATTTTCTTAAAAGACGGAAAAATAATCATTGAAGGCAATGCGGATGACCTACGCTCAAAGTACGAACAATCAATCGATTCTCTGTTCCGTGAAAGATTTAAAGCTTAGGAGGGCAGAATGTTTACAAAACTTTTAAAATATGAATTTAAATCAGTTGGCAAATGGTATTTTGCTATGAACGTAGCTGTTTTGGCCATTTCAGTACTGTTTGGACTGACAGCAGCCAAAAAATTTGCCAATCCTGAACCCGATGCTGTTTACTTTACAGTATCTGGAGCCAACGGTTTATTTATCGCCTTTTTGTTTTTAGCTTTAGGTATCCTTATTTCTGCGACCTGGGTTGCGACTTTATTCATTATTATCAACCGTTTTTCAAAAAATATTTTCGGCCGTGAAGGCTATCTGACAATGACCCTCCCAGTTTCAGCTCACCAGCTTATTCTCTCAAAACTATTAATGTCGTTTGCTTGGATTGTCTTTAATAGTTTTGTCTTAGTTATCGGCATCTTTCTTATTGTTTTACCCATTACCGGTCCCAGAGAAATTGTGTCCCAGCTGCTGCTGCTTATTCAGGAAATACCCTTGAGCGAATGGGGACTGTACTTGATTTGGTTGATTTTAGCTATTTTATCAAGTACCTTAATGATTTATTTAGCTATTGCTATCGGTCAGCTATTTTCAGATAAGCGAAAACTAATGGGCTTTTTAGCTTACTTCCTTATTTTTATCATTGTTGAACTAATCAATCAGGTCTTTATTGAAAATATACCTGCTACTTTTTCTTCATTTTTGACTTATTATATTGTTTGTTATCTCATTCAGATTATCATTTACTACTGGGGAATTTGCTATATTTTGCAAAAGAAAATAAATATTCAGTAAACAGATTGGTATTATGAAAAAGAGCAGCTCATCAAGCGCTGCTCTTTTTAGTCTATCAAAAAAATTACCAACTTTTCTGTCTGTCAGCTGAGAAGAGCCTTCAGCAAATCACCGCCAAAAATCCATAAGTAACTGTAGCCGATAATAGAAATCGGTTTAGCCAGCATAATAATAATCAAAAAACGCTTCAGCGACATATTGCTCAGACCCGTAATCATAACCATAATATCCGCTGGTGAAATCGGCGAAGCCATGCAGAAGATGAAAAAATTCTCATAGCCCTTTGTTTCCAGCTTGGCTTCATACTTGTAAAAAGTAGCTTCCTTAACAAAGAGCAGGACAAATTTTCTGCCGTATATCTTAACAAGAAGAAATAAGATAAAACTGCCAACTATGATGCCAAGATAATTATAGATAAAACCAAAGAAGGGACCAAAAATCAAAAAACCGGCTATTGTCGTGATGCCACCGGGAATAACAGGAAAAACAACCTGCAAAATTTGAATGACAATAAAAATAAAAGGTCCCAAAAATTGATAACTGTGGACTAGGTCTTTTATAGCATTACTGTCATTTAAAATTCCAAGACGGTAGAGCCAGAACATCAGAAAAAAAGAAGCAATTAAGGCAACCGTTCCAAAAATTTGAATTAATTTCTGAATCATCAGATAGCGTTTTGACATCTTCATAACTATTATCATATCATATGCAGACTTTTTTTGCTATTTGAAAGGTTATCTGTTATACTAAAAAGCAGGTGAGGTAATCACCTCCTAAAGCTCTGGGGTCGTTACGGATTCGACAGGCATTATGAGATCTGTTTTGCAACTCATCGGCGGATGTAAAACGACCAGTTAAATATAACTGCAAAAAATACAAATTCTTACGCAGTCGCTGCCTAAAAACCAGCCTGTGTGACTGCTGACCAATCGCTTGTGTTGAGAAGCGGTCTTCATTAATAAGCAAGCTACGTTCAGTCATTGTCTGACTGACTGAAAAGAGACCGATAGACTCGCTTAGCTGGGGTTTGAGTTATGTATCACAGCTAAGTTAAAATAAGACATAACCTATAGTTGTAGACAAATAGATTGGCAGATGTTTGGACGTGGGTTCGACTCCCACCGGCTCCATAGACAGTCTTTATCAAGATCAAGGTGTGAACCTTGATTTTTATTTTAACAAAAGTTCACTGGCATTTTTGTCCTTAAGCACAATAAAAACCTAAAAGCAGATGGCTGTAACTGTCACTTCTGCTTTTAGGTTTTTTATTTTTTGAATGATGATCCATCTTGAGGGAATCGAACCCCCATTATAAGAACCGGAATCTTATGTGATATCCATTACACTAAAGATGGATTATAGATAATTCTAAAACAAAAAGGCTTGAGACTGAAACAAGCAGGACTTAAAAGGGCCAATCAAAGGCCCTTTTAAGTCTGGTTATCAGCTTAATTCAGCTTACTTTATAATTCAATATCACCAAACAGGTCCGCCATTGAAAAACCGGTTTGCGTTTCTGGAAGTTCATAATCACGCTTTTCTTGCCGTTTTTGGCGGCGAGGACGCGATTTACGCTTGTTACCGTCTTTATTTTCACCCTCAGCCGGTGCAGGCCGTTCTTCAAGCGCCTTAATAGATAGTGAAACCCGTTCATCAGCGGCATTTACATCAAGAACTTTAACTTTAACTTCTTGACCGACACTAAGAACATCTTTAGGATCTTCTACACGCTTGTGTGAAATTTGAGAAATATGCACGAGACCATCAATGCCAGGCAGAACTTCAACAAAAGCACCGAAATCAGTCAGACGCTTAACTTTTCCATCAATCACATCGCCGGCAGCAAGTTTTTGTTCAACACCATCCCATGGTCCAGGTGTAGTTGCTTTAAGCGAGAGAGAAATCCGTCCTTCTTCTTCATCAATCGCCAGAACTTTAACATTAATCTCTTCACCGACAGTAACAACTGATTTTGGTGACACATTGCGCTCATGAGACAGTTCAGTCACATGAACAAGACCGTCAACACCGCCCAAATCAATGAAAGCTCCAAAGCTTGTCAGACGTGCAACAGTTCCAGTTACAACTGCTCCGACTTCCAATCTTGAGAATACTTCTTTGCGTGCTTTGGCAGCAGCTTCTTCAACAACATCACGCCGTGACAGAATAAAACGGTTTTCAGCCGGATCAACTTCTTTAATTTTTGCATCAATGTCCTGACCGACAAACTTCTCTGTGTTGCGAACAAAACGCGTATCAAGCATAGAAGCCGGAATAAAGCCGCGCAGACCTTCAAATTCAACAGAAAGGCCGCCTTTGACAGCACGTGTCCCTTTTACAGTGACCACTTCGCCTTCACGTCCGATCAGCTTATCCCATGCTTTACGTGCTTCTAAACGCTTTTTAGAAACCAGAAAAGTTACTGTATCAGTATCTTTCCCAACAACTTGACGTAAGACAAGCACTTCAACTGTATCTCCCTCTTTGACATAATCGTTAATATCTGCATCACGATCATTTGTCAATTCACGAAGAGTAAGAACACCCTCAACTCCAGTGCCATCGATAACTACATTTGCCTGCTCACTGTCAACAGCTAAAACTTCCGCGGTAACGATATCACCAGGATTTACTTCATTGACACTGTTTAGCAAATCTTCAAATTCATTCATTCTAACAAAATCCTCCAACAAAAGCTAACCCAGCTAGCTCTTGATAACAATATATTTTTTCAAGGTAACCCGCAACGACAACATATTTTTATCTTTGACGGTCTCAGAAATACTCTGATACCTTTAACTGGGGTAGCTGGATTCGAACCAACGCATGAGGGAGTCAAAGTCCCTTGCCTTACCGCTTGGCTATACCCCATTTTTGACTTCAAGATAGTTATCCGAATCAAAAACAGCTGATGTTTAGTGAAAATTTTTTCAATCAACTTTCGCTGTGCATTTTCAAAACCTTACCATCTTGACATGGAAGGGGAGGGATTCGAACCCCCGAACCCGAAGGAGCGGATTTACAGTCCGCCGCGTTTAGCCTCTTCGCTACCCTTCCATTCCGTAACAACGAAGACTATTCTATCATAGTTTTACCGAACTTGCAAGTCTTTTTAGCACAGTACAGCTTTTAAATTCAAAATTTCCGAACGTTCCTTGCTGTGATAAAAAAACGGCCTGATGCAAGGCTTAGCACCAGCCTGAAATCCTGTAATTTGGCACTTGTTATTAAAATAATTGAAAAAATGAAAATATGATGTCATTTTCATTTCAATTTGATATCTTTCTGAATCAGTGATTCAAATTATATTTTTCAATAATATTTTCAACTGCTTTTTCCAGCGATTTAAAAAAAATGCTTATTTCACCCTTTTCAATAACAGCAAATTTATCATCAACCTCTGCAATCTCACCGATACTTTTTTTGCCTATCGTCAAGCGGTAGCCAGTCACTGGACTGCCGCTGACTTGTACTTGGCTGTCTGTCAATTCAACAGCAATTTTTTTATCTTTTTTACTCATATAAGCCTGTCCTTTTCTATTGATAAATTTGAAAACATCAAATGTAAGCTGTCTTTAGCCCGAAACTATTTTTAGACTCTGCTATGTTTCAAACTCATCTGTATTTCTTTTTAATTTTACACAAATTTAAAAAAGCTTGCAAGAGCAAGCTTTTTCTTTTATTCCACTTTAGTAATCCAACCTTTTGGTGCAGCAATGTCACCGAACTGAATCCCGACCAACTCATCGTAAAGCCTGCGGGTAACCGGACCAACCTCTGTCTCACTATAAAATACATGCAGTTTATCTTTAAACTGGATACCGCCAATTGGTGAGATGACAGCAGCCGTTCCACAGGCACCGGCTTCAGTAAAGCGATCCAAATCAGCAATCGGAACATCACCTTCTACAGCCTTTAAGCCAAGCCGTTCCTCAGCCAAGTAGAGCAAAGAATACTTGGTTACAGAGGGCAGGATAGATGGGCTCAAAGGTGTCACAAATTCATTGTCTCTGCTGATGCCAAAAAAGTTAGCTGATCCGACTTCTTCTATTTTAGTGTGTGTAGCCGGATCAAGATAGATAACATCGGAAAATCCGGCAATATGGGCCTTATCTCCAGGCAAAAGGCTGGCCGCATAGTTGCCGCCGACTTTTGCTGCACCAGTACCATAAGGTGCTGCTCGGTCAAAGTCTTCGGCTACGATAAAATTGGTCGGTGTTAAGCCGCCTTTGAAATAGTTGCCCACAGGCATGGCAAAGACTGTGAAAATATATTCATCTGCCGGTTTGACACTGATACTGTCTCCTACACCGATCAACAAGGGCCTCAGATATAATGTTGCTCCGGTTCCGTAAGGGGGCACATAATCAGCATTAGCTTTAACAACTGCTTTACAGGATTCGACAAATTTTTCAGTTGAAACTTGGGGCATCAGCAGACGGTCAGCGGTTTTTTGCAAACGTTCAGCGTTTTGGTCCGGCCTAAAGAGCTGAATATCTCCTGCTTTGGTTCGATAAGCTTTTAAGCCTTCAAAAGCTTGCTGTCCATAATGAAGAGCCGGTGAACTTTCCGAAATGTGCAGAGTGGCGTCCTGGGTCATCTGGCCGCTGTCCCATTCCCCGTTTTTGTAATAAGAAATATAGCGCATCGGAAGTTTACGGTAGCCAAATCCTAAATTTTCCCAGTCAAGATCTACAGTCATTTAAAAAACCTCTTTCCTCATTTTTTTCTATTTTACCCTTTTTTTGCTATTTTTCAAGTCTTTTCATAAAATTCTGAAAATTACACAATTAAAAACCAAACAAACTCCTCTGTCCTTCTGGAGCACAGCCATCAAACTGTCTAATTTTGCTGCAGGCTCTATTTAAGAAAAACAGCTTACTCTGTCTGCTTTTTCAGCAGTCAAAAATAAGCTGTTTTTGCAAAAAATAACTTTATTTAATTTCTGCAGAGAGCACTTCTTCATCCGAAATTGTATCAGAAATGAAGGAACCGTTGCTGCTGCGCTCCGAAAAAGTCAGATCTTCGAGGATGACATCATAGGTCTTTCCGCTTTTTGAGATAACCTCAAGTTTTTCTGGCTGTTCTCTATTTTCTGGCTGCACACTAAATAAATCAAGTGATGGAGCACCTGCAGGATGAATCGGCCCAGCTAAAAAGACACGGTGAGGTTTGGCTTTTAGCTCACGCAGCACTTGCAGACCACGGTTAGCCCGGCTGGTTGAAGGAATGAGAGAGACAGCCATCCGTTTCAGACTCCCTCTTTGTGTCAGCAAAAAGATACTCTCAGCATTAAGGATAAAGGCACTGGCTAGACTGTCGTCTTCTTTTAAGCTGATTGCCTTAACGCCAGCTGCTTTTCCGCTCAAAACAGGGACATCGCCGATATTGAAACGCAGAGCATAGCCTTTACGAGTAATCAGCATGATATCATCTAAAGCGATAGGGGCAACTGCAATAACACGATCGTCTTTATTTCTTAATTTAGCAAACTGACTGGCTTTAGACCGATAGGTCCGCCAAGGAGAAATCGCCTGACGTTCCAGACGTTTAATCTGACCCAGTTTTGTGACTGCAAAATAGGTAGCTGCATCAAAATCATCAATAATTTCTGCATAAACTACCTGTTCATCACTTGCAAAATTCGTAATAGTCTGTGACAGGTGCTCGCCAATCTCTTTCCAGCGGATATCTGTCAGCTCGTGAACAGGCCGGTAAATCAAATTGCCGAAATTGGTGAAAATCAGCAGATGCTGAGTCGTTTTAGCTTTTTGAACTAAACTGACAGAATCATCATCACGTTTCCCCATCTCATCTAGGTGAGAAGACTTAAAGGAGCGGGGGCTTGTGCGTTTGAGGTAGCCGCTTCGCGTTACGCTGACAAAGGTTTCTTCTTCAACAATCAGGCTGGCCAAATCAATTTCTAAAGCCTGTGTTTCAGCCTGCAGTTCTGTCAGACGCGGCTTGGCAAATTTTTTCTTCACTTCACGCAGTTCGCTCTTCATCACACGGTAAAGAGTCGCCTCGTCCGCAATAATCGCTTTCAAAGTCGTAATACGCTCTCTGAGCTCCTCTTCTTCGTTTTCCAGAGTAACAATATCTGTATTAGTCAAACGATAGAGCTGCAGATTGACAATAGCTTCTGCCTGTTCTTCTGAAAAATCATAACTGACTTTGAGGTTTTCTTTGGCATCAGCCTTATTTTCGGATGCCCGGATAAGAGCAATAATATCATCTAAAATTGAAATGACACGAATCAGTCCTTCAACAATATGAAGACGTTTTTCGGCCTTTTCCTTATCAAATTTAGAACGGGCTACAATAATGCCTTTGCGGTGAGCGATGTAGCTGCTCAGCATCGGAATCAGACCGACCTGACGCGGTGTGTAGTGGTCAATCGCCACCATATTGAAATTGTAGTTAACCTGCAAATCCGTGTATTTGAATAAATAGTTTAAAATGGTCTGTGCATCAGCCTCTTTTTTCAGTTCAATGGCGATACGCAACCCGTCCCTGTCTGATTCATCCCGAACTTCTGCAATGCCCGGAACTTTGTTATTCAGACGGATATCATCAATCCTTTTAACCAAAAAGGCTTTATTCACTTCATAAGGGATTTCTGTCGCAATGATCTGCTGCCGGCCGCCGCGAAGATTTTCGATGTCAGTTTTAGAACGCACAACAATTCGACCTTTCCCGGTTTCATAGGCCTTGCGAATCTCATCTTTCCCTTGGATAATGGCTCCTGTGGGAAAGTCCGGTCCGGGCAAAAATTCCATCAGCTTATCTAACTTAGCTTTTGGGTGGTCGATCATATAAATCGCAGCATTAATCACTTCAGCTAAATTATGCGGCGGGATATCGGTGGCATAGCCTGCTGAAATTCCTGTCGCACCGTTAACTAAAAGGTTGGGGAAGGCTGCCGGTAAAACCGTTGGTTCTTTTTCCGTATCATCAAAGTTCCAAGCCCAAGGCACAGTTTTCTTGTCAATATCTTGGAGCAGAAAACCTGCAATTTCAGATAAACGGGCCTCGGTATAACGCATGGCTGCAGGCGGATCACCGTCCATAGACCCGTTATTGCCGTGCATCTCTATCAGTGTTTCACCATTTTTCCAGTCCTGTGACATACGGACCATGGCATCGTAAATAGAAGAATCTCCATGCGGGTGGAAATTCCCCATAACATTTCCGACTGATTTAGCCGATTTACGGAAACCTTTGTCGTGCGTATTGCCATCTTTATTCATTGAATAGAGAATCCGGCGCTGGACAGGTTTGAGTCCATCACGAATATCAGGGAGCGCACGCTCTTGAATGATGTATTTGGAGTAGCGTCCGAAGCGCTCTCCCATGATGTCTTCTAAAGACATGTTTTGTACATTGCTCATAATTTAAGATACTAAGGGCGTTATACAGACAAAGTCAAAACAAGAAACTGACCAAAGACGCTGGCGTCTAGGAAACAGTTGCTTTTCACACAGTCTGCAGCCCGCATTCAGTTCCTTTCATTAGGTTAAAAAGGTGATTTAATATAGAAATTCATTTTTAGTTTTGTATAAACTCAGGCAGCTGAAAGACACAGATATCCTATGCTGAGAAAAAACCACTCACAGCTTATGCCAAAATCTCCGTAGCGATGACTGGAAGGGAGAACAGCAAATATTCGGTAAAAGGTGTATTCTGCTAAATCAAACACTGCAGCTAGAAAACAGGAAAAATTTTAATTCTGACTATTTTCCCCCGATAGTGCAGGGTCTTGCTTAATCTTCGAGCCATTTTTCGTAGGATAGGGCATAGGCTGTAAATCCATTACGCTCGTAAATATATTTTGCACCGTCATTCCATGAATAGGCATGAAGTTTGACGCGCCGAATTCCGGAAGCTTTCAGCCAATTTATACAGGCATTCAGCAGCATTTGACCAATTCCCTGACCTCTGACGGATTCAGCAACAAACAGTTCATCAATTAAGCCTGTTTTGCCTGTTCCATTGTCTGCAGTAGCTTCTTCATCATATATCCTTGCCAGACCGTAGCCCACAACCGCCTGATGGTATTCGGCCAAAATAATATATGTAAAACCATCATCTTTATTTTCAAAAGTCTCGAGCGCCCGTCTTTTAATATTTTCAAGAACATGTGAATAATCATCATGCTTTGATTTTTCCCCATGTCTCTGTCTATTGAACCGACTTAAATCAGAGGTTAATTCAAGAAAAATTTCTTTATCATTCTCACAAATTTCACGAATTTTAACTGACATACTATTTCCTTTTTATTTAAAAGACGGTTGATTCTTCCAGCGTGAACTTCACATTGTCTTCAATCCATTTGCGGCGCGGTTCGACTTTGTCACCCATCAAAACGGAAACGCGGCGCTCGGCACGGGCTAAATCATCAATAGTCACCTTAATAAGTGTCCGGCTGTCAGGATTCATGGTTGTTTCCCAAAGTTGGTCAGCATTCATTTCCCCCAGGCCTTTGTAACGCTGGAGCTGAGCACCTTTACCGAATTTTTGGCGAAGTTCTTCCAGTTCTTGGTCAGTCCAGGCATACTCAACAACTTCTTTTTTCCCTTTACCCTTGCTCATCTTATAAAGTGGCGGCAGGGCAATATAAACGTGGCCAGTTTCGACCAAAGGACGCATGTAACGATAAAAGAAGGTCAGCAGAAGGGTTTGAATATGAGCCCCGTCAGTGTCAGCATCGGTCATGATGATGATTTTATCGTAATTGGATTCTTCCACTTTGAAATCGGGGCCTACGCCGGCGCCAATCGTGTAAATCATCGTGTTGATTTCTTCATTTTTGATGATATCGGCCATTTTAGCTTTGGCTGTATTAAGAACTTTGCCGCGCAGGGGCAGAATGGCCTGAAATTTACGATCCCGTCCCTGCTTAGCAGAACCGCCGGCTGAGTCACCCTCAACCAGATATAATTCATTTTTCTTAGGGTTTTTGGATTGAGCCGGTGTCAGTTTCCCAGAAAGCAAACCCTTATCTTTTTTACTTTTACGGCCGTTGCGCGATTCATCACGGGCTTTGCGGGCCGCTTCACGGGCATCACGGGCTTTGATTGCCTTTCGAATGAGGTTTGACGCAGTTTCTCCATTTTCCAAAAGAAAATAGGTTAATTTTTCAGAAACAATACTCTCAACCAAGGGGCGGGCCAAAGGGCTGCCAAGTTTATCTTTGGTCTGTCCTTCAAACTGGAGGTGCTCTTCCGGAACCAGAATTGACAAGACAGCTGACAAGCCTTCACGGTAATCCGCTCCATCAAGATTTTTGTCCTTTTCTTTAAGCAAACCAGTCTTTCGCGCATAGTCATTCATCGCCTTTGTAATAGCGGATTTCAGCCCTGTTTCATGCGTTCCGCCGTCCTTGGTCCGGACATTATTGACAAAGGACAAGATATTATCCGAAAAACCATCATTATACTGAAGTGCGACTTCAACCTGAAACCCCTGCTCCTCGCCCGAAAAGAAAATAACTGGTGTCAGTGTTTCCTTATCTTCGTTCAGATAGGCAACAAAGTCCTGAACGCCGTTTTCATAGTGAAAAGCGAGGTGTTCATCAGCTTCCCCTGAACGCTTATCAGTCAGGGTCAGGGTCACATTTTTTAAAAGAAAAGCCGATTCATTAAGACGCTCAGCAATGGTATTAAATTTAAAATCAACGGTAGAAAAGATGCCTTCATCAGGCATAAAGGTCACCTTAGTTCCAGATCGTGATTTCGGGGCTGTTCCGACTTTTTTTAAACCGCTGACTGCCCGGCCGCCATTTTCAAACCGCTGACGGTAAACGGCACCGCCCCTAGTAATCTCAACTTCAAGCCAGCTGGATAAGGCATTGACAACCGATGAACCGACACCGTGCAGACCGCCGGATGTTTTATAGCCTCCTTGGCCGAATTTACCTCCAGCATGAAGGACAGTGAAAATAACTTCAACAGTCGGAATCCCCATAGCATGCTTACCGACCGGCATTCCTCGGCCCCGATCTGCTACAGTCACGCTTCCATCCTGATTAATGGTCACATCAATTCTATCGCCAAAACCGGAGAGTGCTTCATCAACAGCATTATCGACAATTTCCCAGACAAGGTGGTGAAGGCCGGTGGCATCCGTTGAGCCGATGTACATCCCCGGACGCTTGCGGACAGCATCCAAACCTTCCAGAACCTGAATGGCATCATCATTATAATTATTAATAGTAATTTTTGCCTTAGCCATTATGACCTCCGAATTTATTCATCTTTTTTATCTTACAAGTTTTTTTAAAAATTTGCAAAATAATTTTTCAGAATGAACAAAAGATTTCTATTGCTCCTCTTTTTTCTATGCTATAATAGAAAATATGAATGTATTGTTTTTTATGATAATCGCTTATTTGCTTGGGTCGATTCCCAGCGGTCTTTGGATCGGGAAAATTTTTTACGGTAAAAATCTGCGTGATTACGGCAGTGGCAATACCGGAACAACCAATACCTTTCGCGTACTCGGCGTGAAAGCAGGCAGCATCACCTTTGCTGCAGACTGTCTGAAAGGTACTGTAGCAACCGTTTTGCCGATAATGTTTGGTGTCACACAGTTTTCACCTATCGTGATTGGAGCTTTTGCTATCCTTGGCCATACCTTTCCAGTTTTTGCAGGATTTAAAGGCGGAAAGGCTGTTGCTACCAGTGCCGGAGTGCTCTTAGGATTTGCGCCGCTTTACCTGCTCTTTTTACTGACTGTTTTTTTGATTGTCCTTTACCTTTCAAGTATGATTTCACTGGCCAGTATCATCAGTGCCTTAGTCGGTATTGTAACCACTCTTGTCTTTCCGGCCTTTCATTTTTTACTGCCCGGCTATGATTTCTTTTTTACGGTTATCATTATTGCAGTGGCCAGCCTGATTATTATTCGTCATAGAGAAAATATCAGCCGTATCAGGCAGCATAAAGAAAATCTCGTCCCCTGGGGACTTAATATAACCAAACAAGAGCCTAATGAAAATAGGTGAGCCAATGCTAATTTAAGATAAAAAGCGGAAGAGACGGTTCAATGCCCGATCTTTTCCGCTTTTTATTCGTTAACAATTTTCTGAGAAAAACCTTCCAGTTGTCTTTTTGCTACAGCTGCCTTTTTCGGTATGAGTCGCGCCTGCTGCCATAAAGACCGGAAAAAATGAGAAGAACACCTACAGCAATAATAACTGTAGACCTCGTATCGCCACTATTTGGCAGAAGACCTTCCTTATATTCTGCTGCAGGTAAGGGACATTTCACAAGGGAAGAAGGTCTTATTTCAGCAGCGCTTAGGTCCGAGGAATCTGCTGAAGCTAGAAAAACTGACACCTCTGCAAGTCCCTGTAACTGTTTTGCTGCTGCAACAGAAGGCTGGGCAAGAGTATTTCCCGGGTAGAAAGGTCTCTCTGCCTCTTCGGCTTCATCCTGACTGATATTCCGGGCTCTATACTGAGCTCTGGACAGGGAAATCAAACGGGAATTAGGGTTAATATCAGCATACTGAGTCAAGTCAGCCTGAGCTAAATAAGCGGCAAACACTTCATCGAGACTCGGGCCTTCTTCGCGTGCGCCACCAAGCATGGTATAGCCATCTCCGCCGGCAGCCAGAAAGTCATTAGTTGCTAAGTAATATGTAGCCGTCAAATCGAGCGGCTTATAGCTGTCGCTTAGAGGATCCCAAACGCTGATAGCCAAAATCCGATCGGCAGGGTCTAAGTTAGTGTCATAATAGACCGTTACACCGGCAGCCTGCAGAAAACCGCCGCTGGGCTCAAGCAGGGGCTGGCCGTTTTCGTCAAAAACAGAGCTGCCATCAGGAGAGGCCTGTAAAATCGAACCAAGCGACTGCACAAACATATCGTAGATATCCTGTCCGCTAACCTCAATTTGAGAAATAATATTGCCAAAAGGCAAAACAGCAATAGTATCTCCCTTAGTGACCGGCTCTCCTGCTTTGATGCTCTCTCTTAAACCGCCGCCATTCATCACCGCTAAGTTGGACTGGTGAGTAAAACCGGTCTGTCCATAATCTAAAAGGGCATCAGCAACTGCATTTCCTAAATTAGTCTCGCGGACACGAACGTTCATGCGGTCACCGTTTAACTCTACCGGACTTTCTGAGATGATGACTGCTGATGTTTCAGCTTCATATTTAGCTTCAATCTCTGAGATTAAAGCAGCAATGTCAGGGTCCGGAGAAACAGACTCTGCTTCTGCTGCACTGATAACACCCGCTGACAGCACTCGATCCGCATTCAAAGTCACAAGACCGACATTATTGAGGTAGCTGCCAGTCTGATTGTAAGTAACATTACCGTAAGTTGCTGTTAAGACCGTGTGGGAGTGTCCATCAAGTACCAAGACGGTTTTCCCCTGCAAGAGCTCATTATCGGCAAGTGCCTGAGCCAAAGCAGTTCCCTGCCAGTGAACAGGGGTAGTCGTATCAATCCCCAGATGAGCCAAAATGACATAATGGTTATAGGTCTTGCCTTCTGCCCGTGCATTTGCTTCAAGCTGAGCAATGACCTGATTAACCTCTGTAATAGGGTCAGTAAATGTGATACCAACTACATTATTGGGATGGGTTTTGGTAGCTGTTTCTGGTGTTGTGACACCGATAACAACGAATTCATCCCCTGAAACAGTATCATCCATATCAATAACAGTGGCTGCTTCAAACAGACGGACGCCATCGATATAAACATTAGAACTGATAATAGGGAAGGTCAGTTTTTCACTTAAACTCAGCAGCTGATCGAGTCCAAAATCAAATTCATGATTGCCTAAGGTCATAGCGTCAAATCCGATAGCATTGAGAATATCCGCCATATCCTCCCCTTGGGAGCTGTTAGAAATCGGGAGGCCTTGAAACACATCTCCCGAATCAAAAACCAGTGTTTTTCCTTGACTGCGGGCCTGGTTGACAATCGCAGCCAACTTAGCATCTCCAATGACACCATCAGCCTCCTGCATACGCCCATGGACATCATTCGTATGGATAATAGTCACTTGACTGTTGTCAGCCTGAGCAGCAGCCGGCAAAGGGTAATCGTCCCCATCAGACTGGCTGCTCGCTTCAGAATTATCAACCACAGTCTGGTCAGCTTGGACTTCTGTTCCTTCCGTCTCGGCTGCAGCGCTTTCAGCATTTTCTGCAGAGCTATCTGCTGGAAGACTGACTGCCTCAGCTGCTATTTCTGTTGGCTCAGTATCAAAATCGGCCCAGACAGGCTGCACCTGTAGGACAGGCAGCAACAGAAATAAAGTCACAAAGACAGAAATAACTAAACGTTTCTTTTTCATTACCTCTCCTTCCTAAAATCTTTCGTTTATTATACTATTTTTCTGAGCTTTTGAAAACGTTTTTAAAGATATTGTTTCTTTACAAATTCATTAAAAATCTTCTCAGCTTAAAAGCAAAAGCACGGTCACAAAACCGCGCTTTTGCTTCAGGCTTGTCTATATATAAGCTGCCCTGCACAAATAGTATATTTTACAGTTCCTATCAGCTTTTCGCCAATAAAAGGAGAGTTAGAGGCTTTGGAAGCAAATTTGTCAGTAACCGTCCGTTCTTCTTGGTCAGAGAAAATAACGATATCTGCAGGACCATCCTCAGCAAGATAGCCCGCATCAAAATGATAAAGCGAAGATGGATTAACAGTCATCTTAGCTAGCAGATCAGACAGGCTCAGCTCACCGCTGGCGACTAGGTAGGTCAAACCGAGCGATAGTGAGGTTTCAAGACCAGTCATACCAGAAGGCGCTTTTCTTATATCAGTTACATTTTTCTCATCACTATGATGAGGAGCGTGGTCAGTTGCGATAATTGAAATAACACCGGACTTAAGTCCCTCAATAACAGCCTGACGGTCGCTCTCCCTGCGCAGCGGCGGATTCATTTTAGCCGCGGCACCTTTTGTCAGCAGCAGGTCTTCTGTTTTAGAAAAATGCTGAGGTGCAGCCTCTGCAGTGATTTCAGCCCCCAACTGCTGAGCAAATTCCACTACCTTTACAGACTCTGCCTTTGATAAATGCTGAATATGCAGATGAGCTCGGCGATCATAAGCAATCATAGTATCACGGGCAATCATACTGTATTCTGCAAGACCTGTTGCCCCACAAAAATGGAACTGATCTCTGGCGATGTCTTCATTAAAACCAAGAATCCCGTTAAGTTCCGGATCTTCTTCATGCAGAGCGATAAAGGTGCCGTTTGCTTTGGCTAAATCTAGAGCATCTTTAACAACTTTAGCGCTTTGAAGCGGGATACCATCATCTGAAAAAGAGACTGCTCCAGCGGCTAAAAGAGCTTTAAAATCTGTCAGATGCTGGCCGTCAAAGTTCTTAGTAACTGTTGCATTTGTATAGATATGGATATTTTCCTTAGCAGCACTGGTCAAAACATCTTTTAGAGTTTCAACATCAGAGATGGTGGGATGAGTATTTGCCATCATGACAACAGTTGTAAAGCCGCCAGCAGCAGCAGCTAAAGCACCTGTATGGATATCTTCCTTATGAACTTGCCCGGGTTCACGAAAATGGACATGAATATCAACTAGGCCCGGTGCCACTACCAGCCCTTCTGCATCAATAACATCGGCACCTTCGACCTCAATGTGCTTAGCAATCTTTACGATTTTTTGGCCATCAATCAGCACATCACAAACCTGATCAAATTGCGATTTAGGATCAATCACACGGCCGTTTTTAATGACTATCATCTTTTCTCCTTACTTCAGCCAATCGATTGGCTCTAAGCCATCTTGTAATAAATAGGTATTGGTTTTTGAAAAGGGACGGCTGCCG
Source organism: Streptococcus huangxiaojuni (assembly GCF_040930515.1). Taxonomy (NCBI): domain Bacteria; kingdom Bacillati; phylum Bacillota; class Bacilli; order Lactobacillales; family Streptococcaceae; genus Streptococcus; species Streptococcus huangxiaojuni. Next base: position 133,357 of record NZ_JBFQEG010000002.1, on the reverse strand, counting down.
AAAAACCCCCTGTGAGCAGCTAAAGGACTCGGATGAGGCGATTCGATAACATGATGAATCGGATTAGTCACCAAGGCCTTCTTCTTACGGGCATAACCTCCCCAAAGAATAAAGACCACCGGACTTTCCTTTTGATTGACCACTTTAATCACCGCATCTGTAAAGGGTTCCCAAATTTGCCCGGCATGCCCGTTTGCCCTGCCTTCAGGAACGGTCAGGCAAGCATTTAATAAGAGTACACCCTGCTCAGCCCAAGCAGTTAAATCGTGATAGCTGCGCTCTCCAATATCTGCCTGCAGCTCCTGCAGAATATTCTGCAGGGACGGCGGGGCCGAAACAGCATTCGGCACTGAAAAAGACAGCCCTTGAGCCTGACCAGGACCATGGTAAGGATCCTGACCGATTATCACTACTTTCACATCTGCCAGAGGAGTTGTTTGGATAGCATTAAAGACTTTTTCGCGCGGCGGATAAACTGTCCCTTCTGCATAGACCTTGTCCATAAAATGATTAATCTGCGCAAAATAGTGCTCCGGCAGTTCCTTTTTGATTAAATCATGCCATTGAGAATGTTCCATAAGTCACCCTTTCTTATCTTTTAAAATGGCTTACGCGGAATGATATAGGCACTTTGATGTTTTTGAAAACCAATTTTAGGATAATAATCCACGGCAGCCGGTGCAGCTAAAAGAATGAGGGCAACATCATCCCCTATATCTTCACGTAGATGAGCTATCAGTGCCTTCCCGACCCCTGTTTTTTGATAGGCTTTATCCACTGCTAAATCAGACAGATAACAGGCATAGGCATAATCTGTCAGAGCTCTGGCAATTCCAATTAATTTTTCCCCATCCCATGCTGTCCATACGCAATTAGCACCTGTCAGCATTTTTTCTAAGCGTTTTAAGTCCTCATAAGGTCTGTGTATACCGGAAGCTTTAAAAACTTGTGCAAGTTCAGCTCCTGTAACTGAACGTTTATTTGAATAAGTAACCATATCATTATCATTCCTTTCAAATTTGCAGATACTAAATATCAAATTGAAAACTAATACTAAATGGTTTTACCAGATTTGTAGAATATCATTTTAATCAGTTTTAAAATTTTCACCGATTGCCTTTAGGATTTAAAAGCCGACCAATAGAAAGAAGCTTCCTGATAGCCTTGGTGCTCATACATTGCACAGTTCACTTCCTCAGTGACGAGAATAACAGAATCCGCTGTTTTGACCGCTCTATCCTGCAGGCGTTTGCCAATACCTTGACCTCGCAGATCTTTATCTACTATAAAACTATCAATTTCAACAAAATGCTGCGAGTACCAAGCCGTTAATTCCCCAACAATCTGTCCCTTCTTAATAGCCAGAAAAATCTTTCCGCCAGAAGTATTGCTGGCCAATTCACGATTAAATAAGGACATCTGCTGATAGTAAGCATCACCATACTGACGATATTCTTCTTCATGCTTATCCATATAATCTTGATAAGACATCTCGGACAGCTCTTCAATCCTTACATCCCCTGAATCGGATAAATTCAAAGACGCTGCCGCAGCAGTAAAAACAAGAAAACGTTTTAATTCAAACCCTTCTCCATGAAGCTGTGCCTGCCAAGGCTCAGGCAGCTCAATTTTCTCTGGAAAAGCGATGTTGACATAGTTTAAGGGATAAGCTTTCTGCTGGATGGCAATAAAGTCAAGGTCTTCTTTAAAACTGTCTCTGTCAGGCATTATTTGGTAATCCAAAAGATTATTATCATAGCGCAAAGCTAAGTCCGATCTGCCATAATAAATATAGCGCTCTGTAACAAGCTTTTTTTGCAGATGAGCCATTAAAATATCTTTATACATCTACCGACTAGTACCTTCCAATAAGATTAAGTTTTGTTTCAGCCAAGACATGGCCCTCAAGAGCGTGAAGAAGCTCATTCATAAAAAAGCCCTGTTCCAGATTAAGTGCACTATCCAAGGCATAAACAGTCAAAGTATAGAGGTGATCCTTATCCGGTGGGTAAGGTCCGATATAGCCGTTTTCGATAGTTGAAAAATCTGTTGACAGAAACTTGCTGACTAAGCTGTTCTTCCCTCGTACATGCTGCCTATTCAGTCGTGAAAAGTCCGCTTCGATACGGGTCTTATCGGCTGGAAGATTGGCCACACACCAGTGAATATAAGCAAAGCCGCAGACAGGAATTGAATCATAATCTACAAATGTCCAAGCTAACGTTTTAGCCTCTTTCGGAACCTCTGTCAACTCAAAAGGAAATGATACGATAGCATTCCCCAGCACAAGCTCATCTGTCTGCTTGCTATAGCGGTCCGGCAAAACCTGCTTATCAAATTCAGTCACAATTTTCATCTTTCCCTCCCCTAAACTAAGATATACAAAGCCCGTTAAGAACGCAAAAGGAAAATAGGGGACTGACTGACGAATCGCCAGATTCTAAGTCAGGACATCTTTTTCCCGCAGCGTTTAGGGCATGTTCAATTCCAACAAGATACAAAGGCCGTGAAAAGCTCACAGCAAAAATGACGGTAAGTCCGAAATCTTCGATTTCGCAGACGCACCTCTGCCAGAACGACTAGAAGGGTGCGGTCGGCTGTTAAGACGACAAAGCCTTCAGACGTCTACGGCTAGCTAACTTGAAATCAATTCTAAACTTAGCCTTGTCTTTTTTGCAAAGAGCTTAGGCCGTGTTCAATTCACTAAGATACAAAGGCCGTTAAGAATGCAAAAGGAAAATAGGGGACTGACAGACGAATAGCCAGATTCTAAGTCAGGACATCTTTTTCCCGCAGCGTTTAGGCCGTGTGCAATTACAACAAGATACAAAGGCCGTTTAGAAGCCGGCTCAGTTCTACTGCTGCTTTTCTTTTGTCTCTTCAGGAATGTTTTTTAAGACATACTTACTGATAAAGTAACCTAGGCTGCACAATACGACGCCCCACAGAGCAAAACTGAGCAAGGCAAAAACATAACCGCTGAGATTACTGGTATCATACCATCCACTAATCAGCAAAGCCGGATAAACCGTTGCTAACATTAGTAAAGTATGTACAATTATTTTTTTCCTGACCGTCCAAACATCGTAATCATAAATAGCTGACGCCGCTGAAACAGCGGTTGAAATAACTGTTATAGCCACCATACTCCAGAAGGCCTTTTGATTATCCTCTTGAGCAAGAAAATAGGTTATCGTTCCCATAATAACTAAAGGAATAATACCTCTAATAAAAGCTTGTTTAATACATTTTTCTTTTAAATTCATAGCACCCCCCTTAGAACAAGATACAAAGGCCGTTAAAAGAGCAAAGCAAAAATAGGAGACTGGACGAAGAGCCTCAAAGCTCTAGGACAAGCTATCTTTTTTGCACAGCTCTTAGGCCGTGTTCAATTAACAAGATACAAAGCCCGTGAAAAACGCAAAAGGAAAATAGGGGACTGACTGACGAATCTCAAGATTCTAAGTCAGGACATCTTTTTCCCGCAGCGTTTAGGGCGTGTTCGATTCCAACAAGATACAAAGGCCGTCTAAAGCTCACAGTCTATCTCAGATAGAGCTGTCAATCCTGCCAGTTTTCTTGGTTTTCTTTAAACCTCTTTAAAAGCTGTAAGCCTCGAGCATCGATATAGCCCTGAACTTTGGCAACCTTAATCAGTTCGGTATAATTTGAAAGCGTAAGGAGTTTAATGCCCGTCTCCGCAAAATTCTGCTCAGCCTGCGGCAGTTGATAAGTGAAAATTGCAACAACACCAAGAACATCTGCCCCTTCCTTCTTAGCCGCTGCTGCAGCCTCAAGGACTGAACCGCCTGTGGAAATTAAATCTTCTATAATAACCATCTTCTGTCCCTTGGTCACTCGGCCTTCAATTTGATTGCCAGCGCCATGATCTTTTGGTTTTGAACGAATATAAGCAAAAGGCAAGTTCATCTTATCAGCAATGATTGCCCCATGGGGGATACCGGCAGTCGCAGTCCCGGCAATGACATCAACTTCCGGAAAGTGTTTTTTGATGACATCAACGAAACCATTTTCAATTAAAGTACGCGTTTCTGGGTAAGATAGAGTAATGCGATTATCTGTGTAAATGGGTGATTTTATTCCAGACGCCCATGTAAAAGGGTTTTCCGGCTGTAGATAAACCGCTTTAATATCAAGCAAGTCAGATGCAATCTGTGTTGCTAATGTCATAATAATTACCTCTTTTCTTATAACTGTTTGCTACAACAAGCATTTTTTGGCAAATCTCAATACTAAATTGACAAAACAGCCGGTATTAATTTACCCCTGCCATTCCTCAAAGATAGTCCGGTAGGCTTCAGCTGGATTGTCTGACTGTGTGATAGGACGGCCTACCACAATGAAATCAGAACCAATCTGTCTAGCGTCCTTTGGTGTCATCACCCGCTTTTGATCGCCAGCAGAACTGCCTGCAGGGCGAATACCAGGTGTCAGGCAGATAAAGTCACTTGCAATTGCTCCTTTAATCAGTTTCACTTCCTGCGCAGAACATACAACTCCGTCAAGTCCAGCTTCAGCTGTTTTCTTAGCATAATGGATCACAGACTCCTCTAAACTCGTTTGGATATTTTGAAAATGCTGCATCTGCTTTTCAGATGTTGAGGTCAGCTGAGTTACAGCTATTAACCGAGGGCCTTCTCCCAGCCCTTCACGTGCTGCCTTCATCATCTCAACACCGCCTGCCGCATGAACATTAGTCATATCTACTTCCAGACCTGCTAACACTTTCATAGCAGATTGAACTGTATTTGGGATATCATGAAGCTTTAGGTCTAAAAAAACAGAGTGCCCCAGCCCTTTAACATAGCGAACAACTTCCGGACCTGCTGCATAATAGAGCTCCATACCGATTTTAACATAGAGCTGCTCTTTTTTAGGAAATCGGGCAAGAAAGGATTTCACATCACTTAGTGATGGAAAATCAAGAGCAATGATTGGACGGCTTTCACGCATAACTATTACACCTCTAGCTTGACTTCAGTTTTGAAAATGAGACTATGATTGATTAACAGTTGACAAAATAAAGAAAACCTCACCCAGAAAAGGGCAAGGTTAGCAAAGGGAAAAGGGAAAATCTGTTCTTCTGTATTAAGACTGAACCTTGCATGTCTCTCCGGACATAGATTAAAGGCTATTCAATTTTCCCTATTATACCGTTTTTCTGCCTTAATGTCAAAACATGCCGGCAGCATTTTAAGAAGAAAGGTGTAACGTTACAATAGATGTGAGACCATCAGGTTCAAAAAAAGAAGATTCCTTGATATGATAAGAGTACCACACCCACTCACCAAAAAGGAATCTTCTCATGACTAGTATACCACAAAATCTTCGCTATTTGCCACACACACTTGACACACGCTACCATGCAGTTAAAACCTATCGAAATGGTGCCTCTGTCGCCTTCATCTGTCGACGCTACAAGGTCTCAAAAGCTTCGCTCATGCGCTGGAACAAGAGGTTTGATGGCTCTAAAGAATCGCTGAAAGACAAATCGCATCGGCCTCTGACACCACATCCAAAGGCTCATACCGAGCAAGAAATCACTTGGATAAAAAACAGTATCAAAAGAAATCCAAGAGCCACCCTCATCGAAATCTTCTACAAACTCAAGACAACCAAGGGATACGACAGACACCCCTCCTCGCTCTTTCGTGTCTTGCGGAAACTGGGACTCTTCAAATCCCCTAAAACGAAGAAGAAAACCTATACCCCTAAACCCTATGACACACCGACTGACTTGGGCATCAAGTGGCAGATGGATGTCAAATACGTCCCTAAACACTGCTACACGGGCAGTCTCCCTGACAGGTTCTACCAGTACACCGGCATCGATGAGGCGTCAAGAGAACGCTTTATCTACCCCTTCAAGGAGCAGTCTTCCCATTCTACCGTCCAGTTTCTCAAAATGGCCATCAAATACTTTGGCTACAAGCCTCAAATCCTGCAAACCGACAATGGCTTTGAGTTTACGCATTTTAGGGAAACCAAGAGAAGCCACCCGCTTGATCTGCTCTGTGAAGAATTAAGAATCCAACACAAGTGTATCAGACCCAGAACACCTAGACACAATGGGAAGGTGGAAAGGAGCCACCGAAACGACAACAGACGCTTCTACCAACACTTATCCTTTTATTCCTATGAAGACCTCATCAAACAGATGAGCACCTACCTTTACCGTTCCAATAGGCTCCCCATGCAAACCTTAGGGTGGCAATCGCCTATCGACATCAGAAAAGCTTTACTAGGAGCTAGCTCCTAGTAAAGCTTATCAAAGGGATAGCTTCAAATGAGAATTTTTGGTCTCACATCATTGACAAAGGTACATGCCGGCAGCATTTTAAGAAGAAAGGAAACTCTTAAGAAGCGTTTAACTGCTGACGGATTTCAGCACGAAAAGATTCAAGAGAAGTGATTTCATATTTATCCATAACTTCAGGCAAACGCTCAATGATATTAAGACAAGCAAAAGGATCTGTAAAATTGGCTGTTCCCACTGCAACAGCTGATGCTCCTGCAATCATCATTTCAATGGCTGCTTCTGCCGAATCAACACCTCCCATACCAATAATCGGCAAATCCGTTGTTTGAGCAACCTGACGAATCAGTTTGAGAGCTACAGGAAAGACAGCAGGCCCGCTCATTCCTCCCTGACCATTAGCGATGATTGGCTTTTTACTGGCTAAATCAAAACGTGTTCCAACCAGCGTATTGATCATGGTAAAGCCTGCTGCGCCAGCTGCAGCAACTGCTTGGGAAACCGTTGTAATATCTGCGACACTAGGCGTTAATTTAACATAAACAGGCACTTCCGAACGGTCAACGCTTGCCTTTACTGCCTTATAAGCCAACTCAGGAACCTGACCGATAAGAAGACCGGCATTGCCATGATCTACATTTGGACAGGAAATATTCAGTTCAACAGCTTTGACATTTACTGCTTTAGAAATTTTTTCGGTCACATAGGCGTATTCATCATCGGAAAAGCCGGCAACATTAGCAATAATTGGTAAGTCAGGAAAATGCTGAGCCAACCAAGGAAGTTTTTCGGCAAGAACTGCATCAACTCCGGGATTCTGCAGTCCAATAGCATTAAGCATCCCAGATGGTGTTTCTGCCACACGAGGTGTGGGATTGCCGAAACGAGGGTAGCGGGTAGTGGCTTTAATCATAATAGAACCCAATCTATCCAACTCGTAATACTTTGCATATTCCTGCCCAAATCCAAAGCAACCGGAAGCAGGCATAACAGGATTCTTCAAGTCAAGCCCAGGAAGACTGACTGCCAAACGATTTTCTGACATGTAGCAACATATATCCGTCCAAACAGTTTTTAAAACTATCGAGATGACTAACTTTCACAAAAGCTGTTTTTCAGACGGATCTCCTTCCTTTTTAGAATTCAATCTGACCAATCGCAAATACCGGTCCATCCTCACAGACCCGTTTATTTGCCGCTTCTGTCTGATTTTTCAAATGTACAACACAGGCATAGCAGGCTCCCATGCCGCAAGCCATTCGTGCTTCCAATGACAAATAAGCATGCGGATGCTGAGCAAATTTTTGATCAACATACTTAAGCATTCCCGGAGCACCGCAAGCATAAACAGCAGCAAAGGTTTCTGACATACTGTCAATTACTGTCGATACATAGCCCTTAATGCCATAAGAGCCATCATCTGTCGTGATATAGACCTTGCCGTAGCGGTTCAGCTCCCGCTCTAAAATAATCGCTTTTTGACTGGAAAAACCAAGAACAGAAACTATCTCAGCTCCCTTGGAAGCCAGCTGCTTCGCTGTTTCAACCAAGGGCGGGACACCAATACCACCGCCAATTAAAAGTACCTTTTGACCGGCAGCAACCACTGACAAATCAAAACCGTTCCCCTGCGGTCCCATAACATCAAGTGTATCGCCTGCAGACAGCTGAGATAAAATTGCCGTCCCTTCGCGCTCCACACGATAGATAATCGTTGCGGTTTTCGATTTTTTATCAATCTGCGAAATGGAAATAGGACGACGGAGTAGTTTACTGGGATCCGGTACACGCAAATGCAAAAACTGACCCGCTTTCATGTCATCAACCATATCACCGGAAAGTTTCATCTCGAAAATTCCCGAAGCAATTTCCCGCTGACTGATAACAGCCATATCCTCTTTTAAAATTAAAGTTCTCCCCTGAACTTCTGCACTCACTGCAATCCTCCTCCATCAAGATACAAAAGCCGTTAAAAGCACACAGCAAAAATGACGGTAAGCCAGAAATCTGTGATTTCGTCTGCGCACACCTCTGCCAGAACGACTAGAAGGGTGCGGTCGGCCGTTAAGACGACAAAGCCTTCAGACGTTTACGGCTGGCTAACCATGAAGTCAGCACTTACTTAAAGAGGCACCCTCTTTTTTTTGCAAAAAGCTTAGGCCGTGTTCAATTCATCAAGATACAAAAACCGTTGAAATAATCATTGCTTTCTCAAAACGCCAAAAGACCTGCTAGAACCTTTCAGGGGGAGGACAATGAAGCTTTCTTTGCTAGAATTCAGTTTCACTGTACGCTATCAGAAACGGCGACTGACTGATAAACTATATTTTTTATACAGCGTATTGTGCTTATAAAAAAATCTTACTCCAAAAAGAGCAAGATAAAACACAGTACAGCGAACAGAAATAGCAAGTACACTTCTAGTTCCCCTGATTGGGCAAACCTTACAAGTCTCTCTGGATTTGATTAAAGGCTATCAAATTTTTTATATTATAGCGTGAATCCTCAGCACTGTCAACCAGCAAAACTTCTTACTTTACTGCTCCTGCTGTGCTTCTTCTTCCAGCTTCATCAGGCGAATCTGCTCAAAAAGTACCGGATGGACATAATCTTCCTTTAACGACAGATTGATGACCTTGAGAGAGGAGAAGACATCTGCGAGCACACCAAAAACACGCGCCCTGCTTTCGCCAAGAATTGTGTGAAAAATGGACTGCTCTTCGCACACTTGAACTAGTCGATCAATCCCCTCAATCCAGTTATCAACAATACTGAGTGATTGGTTCAACAAATTAAAGGCATGCTCATCATACCAAAAGGTCGATTTTATCAGACGTTCCTGCTTATCTAAAGTTTCTATACTTTTTAAAATATCACCCAGTTCAGCTTGAACAAGGGAAGGAGCAAAAGAGCCTCCCAGCAGGGATGGCGTCTTTTCTACTAAAATTAATTCATCTTTAAAAAGTGTTAAATAATGTGTGCTCACTAACAATTTTTGGATGAGCAGCTGGTGGCTGTTTTGTCCCAAGTCTTCTAATTTTTTCTTCATTTTCTTCTTTACCATTTTTATTACTTTTTTGTTACATTTTCGTTACTATTACTATACCACATGGAAAATAAAAGAGCAATGGGCAGAGAAGAAATTTAAAAAAATTTTCAGCAAAAATCAAAAAGTCCCGAAGTTCTGCAGCAAAACAGAAACAGCCATTAGAACTTCCGGACATTTAAAGTTTATTTGCAGTGTAAAGAAACAATTTATTGCTCATTGTCAAAAGCCTGACCAAATGAATGATAACGTTCTAAAAAGGCAGTAAGATTATCATTAAAGGCTATGGTCTGATTTTCAATAAAAGCAACATGTGTTTTTTCAGGGACTAGAAAATCAAACTGGTGGGAGGTCATAATCAGCTTCTTTCCCTGATCAAGCTTATCGTAAAAAAGAGATAGAATATCTGCGATAACACCTAAATCTAAATTAGCAAAGGGCTCATCAAAAATATATAACTCCCTTTCAATCTGTAAAAACAGCCAGATAGTTAAATATCTTCTCTCCCCCATAGACAGCGCACCAAAAGGTTTAGCAAGATTGTTTTTAATTTGTTTGGGAAGCTCCTTAAAGGCAGCGGAGCTGTCTTTAGACAAATCAGCTATTAAAGCAATCGTATCTTTTACTGTTGCCTCAGCAATAAAAGGAAGTCCCTGGCTGTGGTAAATAATCTGCCTGCTGTCAGGAAAGTCACGAAAATTTAAGGGTCTGTTATTATCTAAGTTAGAAATTAAATCCAGCAACATCGTCTTACCCACACCGTTTCTGCCCAAAATCAAATTTAATTTCTCATCATCAAAAAAAATACTGACATTGTCCAAAAGCAAATCCTGATTGATGGTCAAGTTAAAATTTTCTATTTTCATGTTAATTCCTATCCTTTTTTGAAAATACTGATGACGCTTTTAAGCAGTAACTGCCGACAAGAAGCCAAGCCAGGACAGAAAGACAGAGCGGGAGACTGTCCGCCAGCTTGCTGCCGACACTTAAAGCAATATCATTAAGTAATGAAAAAACATTCAGAAAATGAAAAAGGGTACTTAAAATAGTATTTTCGGGAGCATACTCTAAGGATACAAGGGATAAAAGCAGATAAGACGTCAGTACTGCCTGTAAAGTCACCGCATTTACGGTCAATTTTAAGAAAACGGCAAAAGCAAAAAAACAGATACCTACTCCCAGAAAGGTTAAGCCATTAAAAAGGAAAAAAAGCTGGGCATCAAAACTTCTGCTTATGAATTCAAAAATAAACAGAAGAATATTGACCTGCACTGCTGTTAAGAGAAAATTAACGAATAGATTAACAACAAAAATATAATATTTCGAACCTGCTAAACTGGAAAAGACTTTAAGATAGTTGTTTTCTCTGAGAGAAACAATATTTCCTGCCCAGCCAAACAGCATACCGATCACCACAATATAGACCACATAAGGGACTAAAAAGACATATTTCTCCTGGACACTCAGCTCTGCTCCTCTTCTGTTCAAGGCAAGCAAGAGATTAACAGCAGGTAATAAAAGGGTATAGACTAAGAAGAATTTATTGGACAGTGTAATGTTGAGCTGAAATTTGAACAGTGTCAGCAGTTTCTTTAGCATTGCTGATTATAACCTCCGCTTCATGAGCTAATTCTAAGGAAAGGGCAGATACTTTCCTTCATTGGGGAAAGTCTGCCGCTGATCTTTGTAATATGAGATATTATATTTGCGTGGATTAATTTCACTATTATTAATGGAAGGATAAGCTTCAGCAGAAAAAACTCTAACTAGTCTGCCAAAATTTGCTTCTGAAGCTGTCTCAATTTTCTGAAGGCTGATAGGAATATGGAGATGCTTAGAGGCCATAAAAATATCATCTATCGAAAATCCTTCTTTGCTGAATTTCCAATTTTCCTGATACTCACCCTCTTTCAAATAATCATAGGCCTGTAGCAGCACCTTCAAAGAAACATGGTTTTCAAAATAGTCTGTATAGGCATTGCGCGTGTCATTCTGACCCGTAATAAACTCCGCAAAAGAAACTTCTTCTTTTGCGGAATTAGGAAATAAATGACCGCCAAATCCTGAAGCTTCGCCGAAAGCTTTTATAAATGCATCATATTGATTTTTATGACTCCCAAGTCCCATGGAGAAATGATTTTCAGTCCAGTAAATGAAAATAACAACAGATACATCTGGAACAATGCTAATATCGTTAACAAAGTACTCTCCTCTGTTTAACAAATCTAGACCAATCTCACGGACTAAATGATTAAGTCTGAGTCCTGCTGATTTTGTTAAAAAACTATATACAAAGCTTTGACGTTCAATAAATTCATAAAAAGCATGTTCAACTGCCATAGCAGAACAGCTTCCCATAGCAACCCCGGAGGTATCCTTATTAGTATCACCAGCTAGTAGCTGAAAATTAGACTGCTGTTCAAATGAGAGATTCCCATTGAAAAAAGTGACTGTACCAGATTTTTTAAAAACATTGATCCAGCTAAACAGCTCTTTTCTCTCAAAGTTTTCACCAAATGCTTTTCGAATAGCATCTATTTTTTGGTCAGACTTACCGATTCCTTGACTTCCTGCAACATCTGTGCTTATTCTGGCCAAATATTCATTTTTAAATAACAGTTTGTCTGTATATAAATGGTGATGAATTCCAGATAAGGTGTGCTTCATTTTTCCTCCCTTATAAACTTGGAATATCAGGTACTCCTGCAAGTTCATTTTTATTAATTAACTGTAAAATGCTTTTTTCCTCAGCTGCCAATACAAGAGACTTATAGGGAAGCGACGGAAATAGATCCGGAGAATAACTTTTAACCACCTTAAACGATGGATTATAAGCATTTGGAAGCAGTGTGATATAGACATGGCTAACCCAATTAGGAACAAGCTCTTCAATCTCATACTGCAACTCCTTTTTATCTGTCAAATCAGATAGTCTCTCTGCAGCACCCTTAATCAAGCATTTAAAATGTTTTTTCTGCTTTTCACCGGTCATCTGATAAGTCAGTCTGGGAGAGCTTTGAGAAAGAAATTCTGCATGAGAATTTTCATACAGCAACAGCAGAGCCTCTTCAAAAGCCTGTTGGCAGGCTGTTTTACAATCCACTGAGCTGCCCATTCCAAAACAGCTTCTACCATCTAATTCCAGCAAAATCAATGTATGGTAAACAGGAAAAAAATCATCATTTATTAAGAGGTCAATCCCTTTAAACGTTTCCTTGTAGCAACGCTGTGCATACCACATTAAAGCAAGAGCATTTTTCTGGAAAAGCTCCTGCAGAGAATTGCGGACAGCAGCCTCTCCATTTGTATGTGCTGCTGTCCCAGTAGTATCTCTATAAGAAAGCGGGTGGTCATTTAAAGCAAACAAGGCCTTTTCTATTTTACATATTGATCCCGTTACAATATCATAAGAATCAATCTGCTCTCGCTGATTGTACCAAAAGATAGCCGACCTTCTGTCCAAAGATTCAGCGAAAGCTTTTAACATTGAGAGATCAGCTCTCTTATCGATAGCATTTCCGCCTGCAGGGCCACTCCTATTTCGATAGGAAATTTTGCCGGGTTTGATTGATGAAACATAATAATCCAGAAAAAGGGGTTTATGTGGAAAATGGCAAAAACGGTTTTTCATGTATCTTTTCCTATCCATTGAATCATAGTGATTAAATTGCTGCTTAATGACAGATTTAAGTGTTTGGCTAAAAGATTATGCCTAAAACCTGATATTGAAAGATCCCCTGCACCAGATATTAAAGTCAGTGCTTCTCTCAAACTTTGTGCCATCATTCCTGTTTCTATAAATAAATGTTTATAGCCCAAGTAGTTATACTTAGATACAACTCTTTCTAAGTCACCTACATAAACAATCAGCTGATTGGATAAGGGAGGCTTTTCGTCACTTATAGCAAACTCCACTGCTCTACCATTAATCTGACTATCAAGTTTACCTAATTTTAATAGCTGATTCTGAATACTGTCAAAATAATAATAACCGCGTGGCAGCCCACTAACTTCCATATTATCTTGCAACTGTATAAAAAGGGGATAAACAGGATATAGCCCACCTGCTGACGGAAATCTTCTATGCAGATTCTTCTTATCAATACCAAATGAGTGATTGAGGACAGTGCTTATTTCTTGAAAATTTAAATCTGAGTTGAAGTAACGAAATGATCCTTTGTTGTCAATATCAACAGCATCAAGTGGAATAGCTTCCTCATAGATTTCAATTTTTGGCAGCTTTTTTTCTGTCTCAATGAGGTAAGATTCCAATAATGGATTCAGATGCTTTTTTTGATTGCCTCTTGGGCTAATAAACACTGACTTTTGATGAAATTTATTAATGTCACGTATAACAGGAATATCTTTCTCATTTTGATACTGTTTATTTATTGAATTATCATAATAATAATTATTGTTGATATCATCAGTCATTCTAGAAGCTCCCAAAAAATTGCTGTATCTCTGGCTATTTTCCTGGTTGATAAATTAATTTCGACGGTCTCTAACAGACTGGACTGACTCAGCGCTTCTTTATCATCCATAGAAAACAGCTCATAAATTTTAAGCATTACTGTATTGATTAAAAAAATCTGTTCGATATCACTAAGCCTTTTTTCATTATTAAAATAAGGCTCTTTTTCGAGTATGGCACTTACAAGTGAATGATAGGATAAATGTTCCTCTGCATCAGGCAAAGTTGTTCTTATAAGACCGATATGATCGAAATGGGAAGGCACAGACCAATCTGCATGATAAACATTATCTATGTAGTACTTAAAACCGTAGTAAAAGACCGTCAACAAAAAGCTGTTTGGCTTGCTGTTAACAGTATCATACAACTGTTTAACATATCTGGTATGATAAGAATTCAGCATTACGACAAGAAGAGAATTATCATCTATCGTCTCAGGTACTATTTCATCCAGCTTTTTAATCTCCACAGAAACATTATCAAAGCTGCGAGGGATAAACTGTTCATTTAGTTTTCCGTTATAGACAAAATAGATTTTCTGAACCGAAAAATTTAAGTCAATTGCTTCTGTCAAAATAGTTTGAGATTTTAAAAATTGAAGGGCAGACTCATATTTTTCTTTAAATACAGCAAGCACATCTTGAGATGAAATAAAACTTGCATCTTCAATTGTTTTTAAGAAATCAATCATCTGCCGATTTTTTAAAATGGATAGTGAAGCATCTGTCTGTAATACTGTTTCATCCTGATTGATATCATACAGCAAAAATGGCTTTATTTTAAATTTTTCCATAGCACTTAACTTAAGGAACCGGTTCCCCCGTTTGCGCAGCAACAACACATAATATAGAAGTCACGTGCGTCGCTAAATTCATGAAGCCTTGCTCTATCATTATTCATCACAGTTACTCCCCAACTATTATCGTCGCTGTTCCAATCATGAACAACCTTGGTCATACTTTTGGTTTGAGTGTTAACAATCTCATTTTCTTTAATTACATAGTTAGGTTTCATATTATCCTCCTTAATGTTTTTCAAAATATAATTCTTTATCTAAAATTTGCATCGATTATAAAATTCTCATTCCAATAAAATAAGTTCCTACTCACTCCCTTCTCTTATTTCTGCTGATTAACCAAGCCACAAGCAGAGGCTTGGCTCAGTCTTCTTTTATATTATTCGTTTTTTAAAATGATATTTTGCTCATTGACGTTTAAAAAAAGCTTAGATATATTTTTAAAGCGGATAATACAAAGATGTCTTTATTATAATTCGATTTAAAACACAAGTCAAGGGATTTTACAGAAAATTCTAAACGTAACACAAACGTAAAAAAAGCCGCTTTTCTATAAAGTTGAAAAGCGGCAGCAAGGTCTGTCTTATGTTATAAGTTCATAAATTTATTTTAAGGGAAGCATGCTTTTATCGATGGCTTTTTTTAAGTAGTCTCCGTTTTGCATGGCTTTCATCACTTTTTTGACATTGCTGCAAAAAGTTAGGTAGTCTTCTTGACTGATTTTACTTAGAATGGCTTGGAGATCGTAAAGCGAATCCACTGTAATCCCAAGCTGATTCTCCTTTACAAAATCAGCCAGAGCCGCCTGAGACCAAATAATGACCGGAAGACCAGATGATAAATACAAAGACAGTTTATGCGGATTATTGTACCTCAGATACTCACCGGTGGGGCCTGAACAGGTTGACAAGTCGCCGCCGTCCCAAACTAGGCCAAAACCATGGTTCAGCTCAGCAGGAACAGCATCTGCAGGGAAGGAGCCTTTATAATGGATATTGGCAGCCTTGTCTTTAGGCTGATAATTGATTCCCAGCAGCTCAATAGACAATGGATTTAAGTCTCCAAGTTTATAAATATAGGGACTCTTCTCATGACTCAAATTTCCGGCAATAACGATACTTGGAGCAAAGTCAATCTTTTTATTCAGAGGTTCCTGATTGAGATAATCAAAAATTTCTAAATCGACCAAACGGTCTTCTTCTACTCCATAATTAATAAACCACTCTTTCATTTTAGCATTGTGAACAATGATTTTATCAGCATAAGCCAGCATCTGCTTAAGCTCTTTCTCATAAAAAGAGAGCTCATAAATATTTCTAATCAACTCTACATCATGAAGCAAGGAAATAATCTGAACTCTTTTCTCATGTTTAAGCTTAGTTAAGAAATGGTAGCGTCCCAGCTGCTTTCTTCTGAAAGGATGCTGGAGGATCAAAACAGAATCCTGCTCAATGGTTTGATAGATTTTTCTCCAATCTTTATAATAGTGTCCTTGTCGATAAAGTTTGGCTAGTAAACCTTTTTTATCGATGATCCCAGTAACAACCAGAGGCTTAAAACCAGCCTTATTCAGTATTGATACACAATCATTGGTTGCCTTGCTGCCAGCATGCATAAATGCGCCGTAAGCTTCAACTATCTGGTATTTATTCAAATTTTTCTCCTAATAAAATAGACTCCACATCCTTGACCTGCTTTGTAATATCAAAGCGCTTTTCAGCGAAGCGGTGGGTAATCGTTTCCTGCTGGCTGCGTTCCATTGTCAGCATAGAAATAATTTTCTGTGCCCAAACTCTGATATCCTCATCCAGCGATAAATAAGCAGTGCTGTCTAAAATTTTCAGCTCCTTAGTGACAGCATCGCTGACCAGAACCGGTAAACCGTTAGCCTGTGCTTCAACCGCAGAAAGCGGAAGCCCTTCAGAAAGAGAGGGTAAAACAAAGAGATCAAAAGCGCTCAGCCACTTTCTCATATCAGTTTGGCTGCCTGCTAAAAGCACTTTATCTTCGATGCCATAGTCGCTAATTTTTTTCTTTATTTTTGCTGCCGTACTATGTGCACCTGCAACCTGACCGATAATAACTAATCTTAAACTGTCATCCATCTGCAAAGCTGCGTGAAATACATCAATCAAAAAAGGCTGATTTTTTAGAATATCTAAACGGCCGACATTGCCGATGATCTTTTTATGGGACCAGCCCAGCTGAGTCCTCAGCTCATCACGTCCGGCAGCAGAAAAAGCAAAATTGTCCTTATCAATAGCATTCTGGATAATACGGGCTTCTCCAGAAAAATCTGGGCCATACATATACTGAGCGGCTAAATCAGAACAGGCAAAAAACTGGGTAGCAACTTTTTTAATCCGTCGCTTATTCCTTTGATGCAGCACAAACCTGGCAGCATTGCCGCGCCATTGCGAATTATGACTGTGTATAATACGTTCCTTAATCCCGTATTTTTTAGCATAATTTAGCAAGTCAATATTAGGAATACTCATAGCATTATGCCAAATCGCATCATAGTCCTTGCCATGTTCTTCAAAAAAAGTCCGAACTGCTTTTTTGTACTTTTGATATGATCGCGGCGTTTTTCCTTTTCGGGGAAGATAGTATATATTAGAACCCTTTTGTAAAATTTCATCCTCAAAAATAATCGGTTCTTTTGTCCGTTTGATAAAGTCAACATGAAATTTTTGGGTGTCCAGATGCCGGTAATAATTCATAATAAACGTTTCTGTTCCGGCAAGTACCGGTGACATACCGATAATTAATATTTTATACATAGTTAAAATCCTGAAAATAGCGGGTTTAATATATTAAGGTCATAGAGTCAGCTAAGCATATTTTAGTACATACCATTACTGCTCAAACTGCGATTGATTAGGATAATGCTGTTTAAGCACATCATTTAGCTGCTTAAAATACCTTGGTTTGGCATCAGGGACATCATTGATGCAAACCATTTTAGTTTTGACATTAGTAAGTAAATCGGGCAGCTTATCTACTTCGTCTATAGTCAAAAAAATTCCTTTGCCTTTTTCTAAGGGAACAAACTGACCTGTTTCAATCTGCCAATAAGCGCATAAATAATGGTTAATATCCTGCCAGTAATCTCTTATCCTATGCCGAGAAGTTCTGATAAAAGCTTCGGGCTCTTTTTGCCACAGAAGAGCCAAAGTTGACTTTCTTATCGGATGAGGAAGATGTAAGTTGTGATAGCCTGTAATCTGCCAAGGCAGCATTAGCAGATTTTTCAGCAAAAGCGGACCGTATTTGGGAGAAAGAAATTTAAAAGGACTTTGTCTAAAGGCCTTTTTTTTTGGAAAATATTTGCAAATAATTTCAGTATTGTTAAATAAAACATGGCTGAATGCTTCATTAGGGACAATAGGATTATAGACTGCAAATAATTTAGGCAAACCTAGGACAAAAAAATCTTCCGGCTGTGAATCCTTAACTAAAAACATATCATCATTAAAAAGGACAAAGTGCTCTGCCAAATTCGGTATACGGTGTAAATTGAGTTCGATCGCAGCAGAATTAAAAGTCGGAAGGTATTCCGAAGGTATAAAATCATCGTGCTTAACCAAATTTAATTTAGGATGAGCAGTATTTAACCATTCAGGAAGCTGACCATTGGTGACAAGGTGAATTTTATTAACCCACGGAGCATGCTGCTCTACCATGCGGAACCAATAATAAAAAGTCCCATAATCTCTGTAAAGCTTTGGGTTTTCAGCTGCAGAATCAGCTCCCTGAACCCATCTCGCTTTTTCTTTTAACCAATTATCATCACTGTCATCAACCCATAAAACAACAAAATCAATCTTTTCGATGGCTCCCATACCTCCATTTAGATACAAAGACCGTAAAAAAAGCAAAGCAAAAAGACGGTAAGTCCGAAATCTTCGATTTCGCAGACGCACCTCAGGCAGGTCGGCTAGAAGGGGGCAGTCGGCTAACTGTGAAGTCAGCACTTAAAGGCAAGTCTTTTTGCACAGCTCTTAGGCCGTGTTAGTTTCATTAAGATACAAAAAATTGGGGAGTGAGGGAGCATACAGGCGCTATTAAAGCTCAACATTTCCCACTCTCCAAGTAAAATTCCTTCATCAGACAGGATAGAATTAAAGATACTGACTGCTTATTCTTAAAAAGCTTAAGCTACACTCATCTTTAAAATCTTCAAAAGTTTTTAAGCTGTCTTTATAAGTATATACAAACGCCAGTTTTAACACAGTTTTTTTATGAAGCTAAACTGTATTATCTAAAGCACAAATGAACAAGTTCATAAGAGTTTTAAATAATAATCTGTATAAACTTTATAAAACTTTTTTTAAGTGCTCTTTTAGTTTAACACATAAGTTAACAAAATGTGCGAAAAATATATAATTCCAGCTATAAAGTCTGATGAGGAGTTTTCGGCTGATAGGAAGAGGCGCACTTAGTAAATTAGTCTTATTCTGCTTCAAACGCTGCGATAAGAGCCTTATCTCCTGCTCAAATTCATTTTTAAGAGCATCGAATTTGGGGGATAAAGACAGCTCTGTCAAAAGAGCGAAGTCGGCTCGCTGGCGGTTTAGCTCTGCCCAAGTCATGTAGTCAGCATGTCCTGAATGATTAGCAGCTTCTACGACCATATCCCAAGCCTGTAAAACATCAAATTTTTTTGCTGTAAACGTTGCCGTTAAACCATGGTTGTTGATAAAATAATTGTAAATAATTTTATCAGTCACAACAATTTTTTGAGCGTTTAAAATATATCGAAAAGTTGCTGGAACATCTTCAGCATAGAGGCCTTCAGGAAAAACAACCCCTTCTACCACCTGACGCTTATAAAGTTTATTCCAGACATAATACTCAATAGACTGACTATCTATTTTAAAATACTTTTTGGCGTAAGCTTCCTGTGTCAGCAGTACTTCTTTAGGAGGAGCATCTTGAGACAGTGGACTTTTTTGGGCTGCCCGTCTGATTGCTCCAACGCAAATATCAGCGTCTTTTTCCATTAAAAGCTGTAACATATAAGCATAGGCATCTTTTTCCAGCCAGTCATCAGAGTCTAAAAAAGCAACGTAATCACCGGTAATATGCTGTAAGGCCGTATTTCTGGCAGCACTAAGACCGGCATTTTCTTGATTAATAATGTTGATACGCTTATCTTTTCGAGCAAAACTTTCTGCAATAGCCAATGAGTGATCCTGACTGCCATCATTAACAATAATAATTTCTAAATGCTCATAAGTCTGATTGACCAATGAGTCCAAACAACGTTTGAGATACTCTTCAACATTATAAACAGGAACAATAACACTAATCTTGTGATTCATTGTCTGCCTTTCCTTAGGTTACATCTGTTAAGCGCACTGACTTTATCCTTCTATCTCTGCCTTGCACAAAATCAGCCAGCAGCAAGATTGAAAAAACATTATAATAGGGCTCAATTAAGTGGTGAGCAACCATACTGTTAATGGCAACGGCAATGAGAACAGCTAAAGTATAGTAGTCATTGCTGATTACACTTTGAATAGAACGAACAGTTGTTAAAACAACAAAAAGAATAATAAAAACTGAACCATACAGCAACATTACTTTTAAGTAGGAACTGTCCACAAAATTATAATTTGAAACGGCCTCTGTGCTGCCGCCATTGCCAATAAACTCTATGACTTGGCCAAAAGGTCTAACCCCATATAAATCAAGTGCACTTTTTCCTAAGGACAAGCGCCCGGAAGTCAGGCCATTTATTCGGGCATAAAGCCCCTGTCTGGCATTAAAATGAGTTGTCAGATAGTAAGAAAGATAAGCAAGAAACACTGTCGTTAATGCAGAAAGCGATAAAATCTTATGAAAGCGTCCTTTTTGCAAATAACGAATCGTTACAAAGATGAAAGCCGTAATCAAGATTGTCAGTGCATCCAGACGTGCATCAGAAAATCGAATCAGGAATAAAGCAGTGAGAACACCTATCACTGACATCAGCCAAGGTCTCTTCCATAAGAACAGGTAGACTGAAAACAGGTAAAGATAAAAGATATGGGCTGCAAAATCTGTCGGATAAATGATGCCAAAAGAATTACGGACAGCACCGGTATCCGGCCTGATATACTGTAAATTGGGAATAAGATCAAGTAAAGAAAAGGCAAAAGCCAGAGCAGTTATAAGCCCAGCAATAAGCAAATAAACTGTTATGATTTTTCTAACATCAATCTTGTAAGCCCCCATCATTAAAATAGTTAATACTAAAACACCTGTATCACTTGTTGCATTCCAAACCAATATTCCCGTCAGAGAAAAGACAGCTGACACAAGAAAAAAGTAAACAGACCAAGTCTTCTTAAAGAAGACACTGATGACTGCAAAAATCAAAACAGCCTTCGCCACAGAGTGCAAGAAATAAGGCATTGGAAACATTGTCGTTCCAAACATTTCAATAATTAGGTAAGGGACAAATGACATAAAAAACAACAGTTCATCTGTCCTTAAAAAATCCAGACGTGTTTGTGCATTAACCATTTAACACTTCCTTAACACAAGATACAAAGGCCGTTTAAAGAGCAAAGCAAAAATAGGAAAATTGACGAAGAGTCGCTAAGACTCTAGGAAATTTTATCTTTTTTGCACAGCTCTTAGGCCGTGTTCAGTTCACAAGATATAAAGGCTGTAGAGAAAAAGGGAGTTCAGCTGAAAAACTGTAAGTAAAATCGGGGTACTTCGATGGCTTCAGCAGCTAAAAGCTTTTTCCGTACTTTTCTCCGAAAAATTTAGCCTTCAGGAAAGCTTTTCCTTTTTGAAAGTGATTGATTTTTTCCAAATAGATAAAAGGGACTTCTCTAGGAGTCAGCTGCCTTTTTGCCAGCCAGACATTGAACAGCAATTCGCTGACACGGCCAAACAATCTCGCTTCAAAAGCTGACAGCTGGCTGATATCAATTTTTTGATACAGCTCATCAAGAATAAGAAACAGCCAAGAGAGATAATCATCTACAAATTCCTTCTTCATAATAAACATATTGAACATATAGCCACTTCTTTGCTGCATCACCTGATCAAAAGCTAAAAGGTATTCTGGCGACAGTTGAGAGATGATTTGTCTCGTCAGATCTAAGTGACTGCCATCTAAAGTATGGTCATAATGAGAATACAGCGTCTCAATATAGTATCGGCGTTTTTTAGGAACAATAATCTCACTTTCATCAAGTAGATCATTAACTTCCTCCTGTGACAGAACGACCTCATCAATTTTCAAATCTTCATGATAATGCCGAGTTTTGGCAGTGAAATAGCGCCGATAATGAACAAGGCCCAAATAATCATAGCTAAGATTTTTCCAAGCCCAGTAAAGCCCTGTCAGCTCGGAATAGTAAGGATTCAAATGTGAAATATTGTCACCCGTATCATCCCCCTGATAACCTAAGTCTTCCTTGTCTGCTCGGCCGACATGAAGCGGGAGATAAAGTTCTCTATCAGCAGGCATCTGAAAGGGTTTATGGGTCGCCACAAGAATCTTTATCTGTTTCACAGGCTTCCTCTCTATCTTACTTCTTTTTTCACACACTGTAAGGCAGCAGCAATGACTTGGTGCATATCATAATAGCGATACTGCCCCAAACGGCCGCCAAAGATAACCTGCTGCTCTTTATCCGCTAAAGCTTTATAAGCCTTGTACAGCCTATTGTTACGCTCGTTGTTAACAGGATAATAAGGCTCATCTCCCTGCTTCCAAGTTTTTGGAAATTCCTTAGTAATAACGGTTTTTGATTGAGTGCCGAATTCAAAGTGCTTATGCTCAATAATACGTGTATAAGGTGTTTCAGCATCAGTATAATTGACGACTGCATTTCCCTGATAATTTTCCTTATCCAGAACCTCTGTTTCAAACTGCAAACTTCGATATTCCAATTCACCCAATTGATAATCAAAGAACTGGTCAATCATCCCGGTGAAAATAATTTTAGGAAAATGTTTAAGGTAAGCGGCCTTGTCTGCAAAGAAATCAACATTAACTTCAAGGTCTATATTTTGATGTTCCAGCAGCTTTTCGACAATTTGTGTATAGCCGCCGATTGGAATTCCCTGATAGGTATCATTAAAATAATTATTATCGTAAGTCAGACGAACAGGTAAGCGGCGAATGATGAAAGCTGGAAGGTCACGACAGGCTTTTCCCCATTGTTTTTCTGTATAATCTTTAATCAACTTTTCGTAAATGTCAGTTCCGACAAGAGAAATCGCCTGTTCTTCCAGATTCTCCGGCTTTTTGCCATCAAGCACTGCCCGCTGCTCTTCAATCTTGGCCATCGCCTGCTCGGGAGTTACTACTCCCCACAATCGATTAAACGTGTTCATATTGAAAGGAAGATTGTAAATCTCTCCCTTGTAATTTGCAATAGGTGAGTTAGTGTAGCGGTTAAACTCAGCAAATTGATTAACATAATCCCAAATGGCTTTATCCGATGTATGAAAAATATGAGCACCGTATGTATGCACATGGATATCTTCCACTTTTTCGGTATAGATATTCCCCGCAAGGTGGCTGCGCTTTTCAATAACTTTAACTCTTTTACCCTTAAGTGCTGCCTCATGAGCAAAAACAGCACCAAAAAGACCTGCACCGACAACTAAATAATCATATTG
The DNA here is from genome assembly GCF_040930515.1 of Streptococcus huangxiaojuni. Classification (NCBI taxonomy): domain Bacteria; kingdom Bacillati; phylum Bacillota; class Bacilli; order Lactobacillales; family Streptococcaceae; genus Streptococcus; species Streptococcus huangxiaojuni. Next base: position 110,130 of record NZ_JBFQEG010000002.1, on the reverse strand, counting down.
GGACATTTATTCACTGACTCCTTTAAACAAGTTTCAAAGACCGATTCAAATCCATATAAAAAGAGGAAGGACGATGCTAGGCACCGCAAGGGATACTATCTTTTTCACTAAGATTTTAGGTCGTATTTAGGTTATTTTTTCTAAAAAAGAAGTGACAATCTCTGTTGTAAACGCATCTTTCATAAGCAGCAAGAGGATACCATAGACTACAAAGAAACCAAAGGCTGTGCAGACAAGCATTAAAAAGGTACCGACATCAAGCAGTCCTTTTAAAATTAGGGTAAATAGCAAGGCAGATCCTGCACTGACAGCAATTTTACTTAAGCTAATATGTTTAAACATAGGCAAGACCAATTCCCGCAAAAAATAGAGCTGCACTAAAGCGACAGAGAGCTCAGCAGCTGTACTGGCCATCGCTGCCCCGCTGGCTCCCAGCAAAGGGATTAAAAATATATTAAGCAAAATATCAACGACTGCACCCACAATTGTCGAGACCACAACTAATTTTTCTCTATTAGTCGGAACCAATATCTGCATGCCCATCAGATTGGAAAGGCCAATGAATAAGACAGTCGGCAGAATAAGCTGCATAGGCAGTACTGCCGGTAAAAAAGCATCACCTGATAAAAAGAGGATACTTTCTTTAGAAGTGATAATAAAATAAACAACTAAAGGCACCGCAACAACAAATACAAAGTTCAAAGCTTTTTGTACTAGATATTTGAAATCTTCATGACGTTTTTTTTCGAAATAGAAAGATAAACGGGGCAAAAGAACAGCTCCCAAAGATGTCACGATACTGACAAGAATTTGTTTGACCTTAACTGCCGCAGAATAATAACCAACCTCTGTGTCTCCTTTGACAAAACCCAAAATAGTGGTATCAACATTTAAATAGATTGTTGAAGAGACTGTGAGCAAAAAGAAAGATAAGGTTGGCTTAAGATGCTGTTTCAGATCAAGATTCTTCAGCGGCTTTAAATGAACAATTCGGCGAAGATTCAGAAAGTTTAAGAGATTAGACCCTACAGCAGCAAACACAGTCAATCCGCCGTAAATGACATAATTCCCAGAATTTTTCACTAATAAAAACATAAGTATCAGTGAAAGCAACTTAAAAACAATTGAACGAACAGTAATATAAGAATAACGTTCTAAAGCTTTATAAAGCCAATCAACTCCGAGAACGTTAAAAACCAAAGTTGATGACATCAGCAGATAAAGCAGCTTCTCCTGAGACAATTTTGGGACCATCGCTACAGCTATGGTAAGAGCAATTAAGGCTAAGAGCATAACAAGAGCATTTAACAGCATAATCTCTTGTACTGTTTTATCCAGTTTTTCTTCATTATCCCTTACCTTAGCACAGGCCCTGATTCCATAAGTAGGGATACCAAGCATGCCAACCATTGAGAAATATGAGATAATCGATGTTGCAAAGGTGACTGTCCCAACACCGCTGGCTCCGAGTACTCTGGAAACATAAGGGAAGGTGAGCAGAGGAAAAATAAAGTTTGATATTGTTAAAATAAAATTCATCAGAAAATTAAATCTAACAGAATTATAGCGGTTCATTTCATCTCCATTTATGAATTTAAGGAAGATGAAAGTACTTTATTTACTCCCATCTCTCATTAACACGACTTTGAATGTTTTCAAAATAATCTTTATATCCAGCCAAACTGACCAATGTTCAATATAAGCCAAGTCTAAAGCAACCACTTTTTCAAAATCTTTTATATTACTGCGGCCGGACACTTGCCACATACCGGTAATACCAGGCTTCATCGCCAAACGCTTAAAATGGTGAAGTTCGTATTTTTGGTATTCATCAACTGTCGGCGGCCGTGTCCCCACCAAAGACATTTCCCCCTTTAATACATTGATAAACTGGGGCAGCTCATCAATTGACCAGTCCCTAAGTTTACGGCCGAATGGAAAGACTCTGGGGTCATTATCCATTTTAAACATATGAGCCGTAGTCACATTATTAACAGCCAGCAGATCCTTTTTGCGCTCCTCTGCATCTATATACATGCTGCGAAATTTGTAAATCTCAAATATTTTGCCATTCTGCCCGACACGCTTTTGTTTAAAAAACAAAGGTCCTTTAGACTGCTTCTGCACAATCGGATAAATGCACAGAGCTACTGCAGCAGTAAAAACAAGACCAAATAAGGACAAAAGCACATCCAGCATCCTTTTTAAGCATAAAAAACGGTAATCGGCAGAGGTAAACGAATAGGTTAAAATTTTGGGCCAGCTGTAAGGATTAATGGAAACTTTTCTAAAACCGTTTTTTTGCAATTCCAACGCTTCTGCAGAAACCGGCAGACCTAAAATCGTAAAGTACTCCTGCCATAGTAAATAGTCCTGTTTGGCATCACTATCAACATAAACTGCGTTTACTTCATGATGCCGCAAAAAGGTTTTAACAGCTGCAAAATCCTGTAATAGGGGCAAATCAATTTGAGCAGCTCTTTGCTGACGGCTCATATAGGCTGCAACTTGACAATTTTGCCTTTTCAGCAGCGCTTCAGTTTTAGCCTGATCAGTAAAACGAGTTAGTAAAATAATCTTCTTTTCCGTCTGATTGATCTTTTTGCTCAGATAGTGCACAGCTAAACGACAAAAACTTGTCAGCAGAAAAACCAAAAGCAGTAATGTTAAAAGCCAAAAAGGAGACAGTGTGAATGACCGTTCAGGAAGATAAGCCACTGTGAGAACCATTATAAAAGCGAGCAAAAACTCCCCAGTAAACTTAAAAATATAAGGAATTTCCTGAATGCTGCTTCTCTGATGGATATAAGTATAATCATTTGCTAACAGGGAAAATAAGACAGATACAAAAGCTACGACAAAAGGCAGCAGGCCTTTTAAATTGGAAATCGAAACAAAAGAAAACGGCCATGACAGCAAATAAAATGAACCAAGGATACTGACAATATCTGAAATAAAAAACAGAATCTTTGAACCTGATGATTCACTGTACATTAGCCACTCTCCCAATCTTTTACTTTTTTCCCTTTTTAGCCGGCTGTTTTTTGATAGGCTTGCCGTAAGCCCCATATGGGCCATAGCTGTCCGAATCTATCTCCGCTCGATTCAAGACAACACCAAGAAATGCTGAACCGCTTTGTAGCAGTTGATTTTTAGCTTTAATTAAAAAACGCCGTTTAGTGCTGCCTGCTTCTGCAACAAGAATACTGGCATCAGTACTTTGGGCAATAACTGCAGCGTCAAGTCCTAAACCGATGGATGGAGTGTCAATGATGACATAATCATATAAATCACTCACCGCTTCTACCAGCTGACTGAAATCCGCACTTTGCAATAAATCTAAATCCGCCTGATCGGCATTTGGACTGCCTGCCGGAAGAACCACCAAATGCTCAGCATCCGTTTCACAAATAATATCTGACAATTCAGATCTACCTGCAAAAAAATCAACAAGACCTTTATTATCTTCTGCCGGAGAAGAAAAAAAGTTGCTAAAAGCAGAATTTCCTGCATCAGCATCCAGTAAAAGCGTTTGAAAACCTGCTCTGGCAAAAGACAAAGCCAGATTAAGCGAAACTGTTGTTTTCCCTTCGCTCGGCGAAACAGAGGTTACCACAATTGTTTTGCAGTTCCGCCCCTTAAACTGAACAGCCTTGCGAACCCTGTTATAATAGTCTTTAGTCAGCTGAACAGCTTTGGCCTGTGATTTTACCAATTCTAATTGTGCCATTTTAAACTCCTTATATATAAGCCCGTATAGAAATCCGATTTCAATAGAATTTTGACAAATACTCTATGACATCTTGTCTGTATCAGGAATTACCCCAAGCAAAGACATTCCGAGAGCTTCTTCAATATCTTCAGGGCCTTTGACACGATCGCTTAAGAGTTCAAACAAGAGTACACCGACAACTGCCAGAAAGGCGCCGCCAGCAAAACCTAAAACAAGATTGCGCTTAACACTTGGTGAAGACGGTCTTGCCGGTTTCTCTGCTTCTTCCAGCGTTGTCACTTCCTCTACCTTAGTTACACTTTCGATTTTATCAGCTGCCGCTTTGCGGACTGCGTTGGCCAAATCAGCCGTTTCTTTAGCATTATGCCCTTCGACTGAAATAGAAATAACCCGTGTATCGGTAGGAACAGAGACAGAAACCATGCCGGACAGTTCTCCAGGTGTCAGCGAACTGTCTCCTTTTTCAATAGCATCTGCTAAAACATCACGCGATACAATGATTTCTTTGTAATCATTAACAAGATAACCAACTGCCTGAAGGTCGTCCGGAGTTAAACTTTCGCTGCTTTTATTGACGATATAAAAGCGAGTTGTCGCGGTGTAGGTCGGTTCAATTAAGAAAAGTGTTCCCAAAAAAGCAAGTGCCGCACAAAAAAGTGAGACAAAGGTAATAAGGAACTTTCTGCTCCAGAGTTTTTTAAGGAGATAAAAAACATTAATTTCAAAGCCAGTATTTTTATTCGTATCCATTCTTTCTCCTAAGTATAATGTTTTTCAGTCATTGTCTGAGCCAAAATTTCTGCAAGTCAGGGAAATAAACTTAAGCTGCAGGAGCTGTTGTTATTTAAAGCGATCAGGGTTTGTCAGACATGATGTCTTTAATAGCCTGCGAAGCCTTTTCCACACTGGACTGATCTAACTCCAGCATATAAAGATTTGCTGTCGGCATCGCATAAGAAGTCAGCTGACCGGTGGACCCTTCTCCTGTCACTTCTTGCTGAGTAACCGTAAATCGGCTTCCTGAGTCCAGCTGAGTGTTAGCCAAATCCATCATTGTATTTAAGGACATATTAGTCTGCAAAGAATCCTGCAAACTGGAAATAACAGCTGAATAAGCCGACAAAGAGTTTAGACTGGTCAGTTTATTTAAGATAGCTGACACTACTTTCATTTGATTCTTGCCGCGGTCATTGTCGCCGCCATCAAGAGCATAACGTTCCCGTACAAAAGCAAGAGCCTTTTCGGAATCTAAAGTCACATTTCCAACTTCAAAGGTATAGTTACTGTCCGTATAGCTTGTAAAAGCCTGATCATTATACACTGTGATACCGCCGACAGCATCGACAAGATTCATAAAAGAGGTGAAATTAATTCTAGCGTAATAATCAATATCAATATCATAAAGATTTTCAAGAGTCTGCATCGAAGTCTCAACACCGTATATTCCAGCGTGAGTCAGCTTGTCATATTGATTGGCACCGCCATTAGGAATTTGAACATAAGCATCTCTAGGTGTTGTTGTCATCAACACTTTATGGGTTTTCATATTGACAGTCAAAATGATATTCACATCCGAACGGGACACAGTTGAGATAGAACCATAGGTATCAATACCGCTGACATAGATATTGAAAACGTCTGAGTCCGCCGACTGGGCTCTGGAATCTTTAATCTTTGTCTTTATAGTATAACTGTAAACTTCTTTGATATTTTCCTGATAGTTTTCGTCAGTTAACTCCAGCAGGCTCGAATAACTGCTGTTCATCACCATAGCCTGGCTGCTGCCGTCACGTAAATGTTCATAAGCCTCTTGATAAGAAGCCACATTGACAGTGTTTAGAGCAACTCCTTTATCGGACTGAATGTGTGCAAGCAAATCAGCAATGTTTGTCCCATCGCTTTCGGTAGGAGCTTCAACATCGGACAGCTCGCTGACATCCGAGACAGAACTGTCAGCTGGTACAACAACGCTCATCTTAATTTCCGAATAAGCCGCTGAGTTATTCAAATCATCCGCAATATTAATTGCCGACCTGAATCCGTAAAGAATACCGGCTGACAAAAGCGAAAACAGCACCAGGCCCAAACCGGTCAAAATCTTACCCTTTTTTAGAATAATCAATATTAGGCTGGTAGCAAAGACCAAAAGCAGGACCACTGTCAGGATAATATTGATATGGCGAAAAGCTAAAAAATTATGGGAAAACATGGTGAAAACAACCATCCCTGCAAGCAAAGCATACAGGACAGATAAAATAAGATTAACAACAGTCCAAGTACTGTTGTTTGACTTTGAATTTTTTCTTTTACTCGAGCGTGTCGCCATAAAGATTTCTCCTGCTTTCCCAAAAATCATTTATCCTATATAGTATACCATTATTTTGACGTCTTTACAATTTTTCCTGAAAAGAATCCTAACTACTTATAGGGATTCTGCTAGGTTTTGCAATACAAAGTTATCGGATAGTAACTCTATTAAAAAAACAGCAATAGATCACATTTTGGATTAAAGTGCACTGATTTGCTTGCCCGACAGGCGTTTTTGAGCTAAAATAAAGTTATGCGAATTCAACAATTACACTATATTATCAAAATCGTAGAAACGGGAAGCATGAATGAGGCTGCCAAACAGCTTTTCATCACTCAGCCCAGTCTTTCTAACGCTGTCCGGGACTTGGAACGCGAGATGGGAATTGAGATTTTTATCCGTAATCCTAAAGGGATTACTTTAACCAAAGATGGTGTTGAATTTCTCTCCTATGCACGTCAAGTTGTCGAGCAGACGGCTCTTCTTGAGGAACGTTATAAAAATAAAGAGACGTCGCGGGAACTTTTCAGTGTATCGGCACAGCATTATGCCTTTGTGGTCAATGCTTTTGTTTCTTTGCTTAAAGGAACCGATATGACTCAGTACGAACTCTTCCTTCGGGAGACCAGAACCTGGGAAATTATTGATGATGTTAAGAATTTTCGCTCAGAAATCGGCGTTCTCTTTTTGAATAACTATAACCGTGATGTCCTGACAAAATTGCTGGATGACAGCCATTTGCAGTATACTACTCTCTTTAAAACCCGCCCCCATATCTTTGTCAGCAAAACCAATCCGCTGGCCGGCAGAGAAAAAGTAACAATTGAAGATTTGGAAGACTTTCCCTATCTCAGCTACGATCAAGGAATTCATAATTCTTTTTATTATTCTGAGGAAATCATGTCACAAATTCCCCATTCAAAATCTATTGTGGTAAGTGACCGGGCAACCCTTTTTAATCTCTTAATCGGACTTGATGGTTATACTGTTGCTACCGGCATCTTAAACAGTAATTTAAATGGTGATAATATCCTTTCTATTCCTTTGGATGTCGATGATGAAATTGAAATCGTCTATATCAAGCACGAGAAAGCCAACTTATCTAAAATGGGTGAAAAATTTATTGATTACCTTTTGGAAGAAGTACAGTTTGATGGTGTTTCATTGGAAGATGATGAGAGATAGCTTAAGTAATTTTTTGAGATTAGGTAACTGTCCTTGTCTCCTTTTATTAAAATAGTCGAAACGCCCTTAGCCTTGACAGACTAAGGGCGTTTCAGTATTAAAAAAGTTTGGTTTGTGAGGACTTTTTAGGTAAAGACCGCAGCCATAGCCTAATATCAGTCTTCACTGTCAGCAAGCAAGGTTTCCAGTCCTACTGTCATCATGTCAGTAAAAGTTGTCTCACGTTCCTCTGCTGTTGTGTCTTCCTCAGGGTGAACCAGACTGTCAGATATCGTCATAACTGCCAGCGCCTGAACATGGTAACGAGCCGCTAAATAATAGAGAGCAGCTGCTTCCATCTCAATGGCCTTTACCCCGTACTCACCTAACTTCATATTGCGCTCAGGCATGCTCGAATAGAAAACATCTGATGATAAAACAGTCCCCACATGGCTTACCAGTCCTAAATTTTCGGCAATATGGTAAGCCTTATCCAAGAGCGTAAAATCAGCAATTTGCGGAAAATCATATTCAGGCCAGTCATTGCTTATTATGCGAGAATTAGTTGCTGCGGCTTGGGCTAACACCAATTCCCGTACATGGACATTCGGATCGATAGAGCCTGCAGTCCCCACACGGATAAGTTTTTTGACCCCATAATCGCGAATAAGCTCATTAACATAAATGGAAATAGAAGGCATCCCCATCCCTGTACCCATTACAGAGACAGCCTGTCCTTTATAGAAGCCTGTATAACCCAGCATACCTCGGACAGTATTAAAACAAGCTGCTTTCTCTAAAAAGTTTTCGGCAATAAATTTAGCCCTTAATGGATCCCCAGGAAGAAGGATTTTATCCGCAATCTCACCTGATTTTGCTGCAATATGAACTGACATCTGCTTCTCCTATACTATAATTCTACCAAGATTGTTTTAATCAAATTTTTAAAATCGTGTTTAATCTGCTCAGTCACTGCAACCACTTCTTCATGATTAAGCTCAGACTGAAAGCCGGCCGCAAAGTTAGTAATAGCTGAAATTCCCAGCACTTTCAGACCAGAATGGGCAGCTACAATCACTTCCGGTACAGTGGACATACCAACTGCCCCGGCACCTAATGTTTTAAAAGCCAAAATTTCGGCCGGAGTTTCATAAGAAGGGCCGGTAACCCCAAGATAAACCCCCTCAGACAGATTAAGCCCCAGTTTTGCGGCTGCAGCCTGAGCTGTCTGGCGGTACGTCTTGGTATAGGCATTTGACATATCCGGGAAACGCGGACCAAACGAATCAAGATTGGCACCAATCAACGGATTATTCCCAGTCATATTAATGTGATCGGTAATCAGCATCAGGGTTCCCGGGCCATAGCCAATCCCCCCTGCTGCATTAGTCACTACAATGCCTTGACAGCCGAGAGCCTTCATCACCCGAACCGGAAAAGTTACAACTTCTAAACTGTTGCCTTCATAAAAATGAAAACGCCCCTGAAGAGCCAAAATTTTGCGGCCGGACAGGTTGCCATAAACCAACTTCCCAGCGTGCCCAGCTACAGTAGACTGTCCCCAATTAGGAATATCAGAATAATCCAATACAATCTTCTGCTCTATTTCTTCTGCTAAACTTCCCAAGCCAGACCCCAGAATCAATCCAAACTCAGGATTGACCATCCCTTTGGATTCAAGAAAAGCTTGAGTTTCTTTAATCTTTACCAATAATGACATAACTCCTCCATAAGATACAAAGACCGTTTAAAGCTCACAGCAAAAATGGCGGTAAGCCAGAAATCTGTGATTTCGTAGGCGCACCCCTGCCAGAACGACTAGAAAGGTGCGGTCGACTGTTAAGGCGACAAAGCTTTCAGACGTTTATGGCTGCCCAATTTGAAATCAAGTCTAAACTTAGCCTTGTCTTCTTTGCACAGCTCTTAGGCCGCGTTCAATTCACAAGATACAAAGCCCGTTAAAAGCTCACAGCAAAAATAGGAGCCTGACCGCTGAGTCACTAAAGACTCGAGGAAGGGCTATCTTTTTTGCAAAGAGCTTAGAGCGTGTTCAGTTCAACAAGATACAAAGGTCATTAAGTAGTGAAAAACTCTGCCGCTAATCTCTTATTCTGAACTGAACCTGCTGTAAAAAAACTAGATTAAGTTTTTCAAAAACGACTCCCCAATCATTGCCTTTTCAACGCCAAAATTATCTGCAATTGTCGCTGAAATATCTGCAAAATGCCCAATCGGAAGCACTCCGCTTCCTGTTAAAGACGGACTGTAGGCTAAAAGCGGAACGTATTCACGTGTATGGTCTGTGCCGGCATATGTTGGATCATTACCGTGATCAGCCGTAATAAGGAGCAAATCCCCCTCTTTCATTTGATCCATGATTTCAGGAAGACGTTGGTCAAATTCCTGCAAACAATCGCGATAGCCTTCTGGATTACGTCGGTGGCCATAAACCGCATCAAAATCCACCAAATTTGTAAATGAAAAACCTTGTTGGAACTCGGGTAGGGCCATGGTCTTCAGCAGCGTATCAATCCCATGATTGTTTGATTTATTATGTCCCATGTCATAAACAATGCCTGAGCCGTTAAAAATATCATTGATTTTACCCACACCATAAGTCGCTATACCAGCATCAGCCAAGTGGTTAAGAACCGTAGGTGCAAAAGGTGAGACAGCATAATCACGGCGATTAGCAGTACGGGTAAAATGGCCTGGTTCTCCAATATATGGACGTGCAATAATCCTTCCCAGAAGGGCAGGGCGGGTAAGCGTAATAGACCGTGCATACTCACAAATCTTATAGAGCTCTTCCAGAGGGATAAGGTCTTCATGAGCCGCAATTTGTAGAACAGGGTCTGCCGATGTATAAATTATAAGTTCGCCGGTTTTTAACTGCCGCTCGCCAAAATCAGCAATAACTTGTGTTCCAGAATAAGGTTTATTAGCCTCACGGATAACTTTTCGCCCAGAAAAAGCCTCAATCTTAGTCAAAATCTCTTCTGGGAATCCATCCCAAAACGTATCGAACGGTTCAGTAATATTGAGTCCCATAATTTCCCAATGGCCTGTCATTGTATCCTTTCCCAATGACACTTCTTCCAACTTGCTGGCATAGCCGGATGGCTCCTTCTCAGCCGGAACTGTCTTTAAATGCGAAGGACGCGGGATAAGGCCTAAGCCAAGCTTAGCCATGTGCGGAACCTCAAGCCCTGCATTTTCAGAAATATGGCCCAATGTATCTGACTGGCTGTCCGGTGTCCCTGCATTAAAAAAATTGCCTGAGTCCGGAGCTGCACCAATCCCCACAGAATCCAAAACAATAAGATGAATACGCTTAAATTTTGACATTTGATACTTTCTTTCTAATTTTATTTTTTAGGAGCATTTAAATGTTTAATCCCATCTTTACCAGCAACAATGACTTGATCAACCATACCATTAAACAGTCCGTGTTCGACAACACCGACTGTGTGATCAAGACTGTCAGCCAAAGCCTGAGGATTTTCGATCCTTTTTAAATCGAGATCGATAATATAATTTTGCATGTCTGTGACAAAACGCTCGCCCTCATACTCTCGAAAGGCTGGTTGGTAACCTTGATCCTGAAAATGTCGAAAAAGACACTCAGCGCCATACTGAACAACTTCAATCGGCAATTTAAAGGAACCAAGCTTAGTAACAAGCTTTGTCTCGTCCACAACCCAAATATATCTTTTTGTGAGCGTAGCAACTATTTTTTCCATAAGCAAGGCACCGCCGCCACCTTTAATGCCATTGAAATCAGAATCGACCTCATCTGCTCCGTCAACAGTCAAATCAATCGCCCTTACAGTATTGATATCTTTTAAGGGAATCCCTAAACTCTCAGCCTGGGCCGTCGTCTGACTGGATGTAGTTACACCAGTAATTTGAAGACCGTCTTCCTGTACACGACGGCCGATCTCATCGACAAAATGACGAGCTGTTGAGCCGGTCCCAAGACCAATAATCATCCCATCCGAGACATACTGAGCAGCAGCAATACCTGCTTGTTTCTTAAGTTCCTCCATATACCCTCCTTACACCAAGATACAAAGGCCGTTAAAAGAGCAAAGCAAAAATGGCGGTAAGCCAGAAATCTTTGATTTCGTTTGCGCACCCCTGCCAGAACGACTAGAAGGGTGCGGCAGGCTGTAAAGACTGCAAAGCCTTCAGACGTTTACGGCTAGCTAACTTGAAATCAATTCTAAACTTAGCCTTGTCTTTTTTGCAAAGAGCTTAGCCCGTGTTCAATTAACAAGATACAAAGATCATAAAAAGCAAGGCCTTATCATGTATTCAAATGACTCTTTCCCAATAAACTATTATAGCAGGTTATAATGAAATTGAAAACATTTTCTTATTTAAGACATAAGACTCCTAATGATTTTCTCTGCCTTATCAGGTTTACTGTATCCTGTGCAGAACCTATTGCAAATAATTGCGCCTAAATCCAGTTTGCGTTACAATAAACCTATGACTATCACTAATGATTTTGACACAATTGCTGCAATTGCGACTCCTCTAGGGGAGGGAGCCATTTCTATCGTAAGACTTTCTGGCAGTGAAGCACTGCCTGTTGCCAGAAAGGTATTTAAAGGAAAAGATTTAGCTGCCAGTTCTTCTCACACCATCCATTATGGCCATATCGTTGATCCGCAGAATGATGCTGTATTAGATGAAGTTATGGTCACTGTTATGCTGGCGCCAAAGACTTTTACACGTGAAGATGTTATTGAAATCAATACGCATGGCGGTATCGCAGTTACTAATGAAATTTTACAGCTTATTTTACGGCAAGGCGCTCGGCTGGCTGAGCCGGGCGAGTTTACAAAACGCGCCTTTCTGAATGGCCGTGTTGATTTAGCTCAGGCAGAGGCTGTGATGGATTTGATTCGTTCTAAGACAGACAAAGCTATGCATGTAGCGGTAAAACAGCTCGATGGTTCCTTATCCCAGCTTATCAATGACACCCGTCAGGAAATTTTGAATACATTGGCTCAGGTTGAAGTTAACATTGATTATCCAGAATACGATGATGTTGAAGAAGTCACAACCGCCTTGATTCGTGAAAAAACACAAGAATTTCAGCATCTTTTGGAAAATCTGCTGCGGACAGCCCGTCAAGGCAAAATTCTGCGGGAAGGTTTAGCAACGGCCATTATCGGGCGTCCTAATGTTGGGAAATCCAGTCTCTTAAATCAGCTTTTGCGGGAAGATAAGGCTATTGTAACAGATATTGCCGGAACAACCCGAGATGTCATTGAAGAGTATGTCAATATAAAAGGTGTTCCGCTTAAACTAATTGATACTGCAGGCATTCGTGAAACCGACGACTTGGTCGAAAAAATCGGTGTTGAACGTTCGAAGAAAGCTTTGCAAGAAGCTGATTTGGTCCTTCTTGTTCTTAATGCATCGGAAAAACTGACCGACCAGGATCGTATGCTGCTGGATTTGAGCCAAGACAGCAACCGGATTGTTCTGCTCAATAAAACTGACCTCCCTCAGACTATTGAAATAGAGGAACTACCAGCTGATTACCTGCCTATTTCGGTCCTGAAAAACCAAAATACAGAGCAAATTGAAGAACGGATTAGTCAGCTCTTTTTCGATAAAGCTGGGTTTAGCGAACAAGATGCCACTTACCTCTCCAATACCCGCCACATTTCCTTAATTGAAAAAGCACTGGAAAGCCTACAAGCGGTCAATGAGGGATTAGAGATGGAAATGCCGGTTGATTTACTGCAGGTGGATCTGACACGGACCTGGGAAATTTTAGGTGAAATCACAGGAGATGCAGCTCCTGATGAGCTTATCACCCAGCTTTTCAGCCAATTCTGTTTAGGTAAATAAATTAAATCTATACTAAAAAAGCGAGAGGTCTGCCTCTCGCTTTTACATTACAATGCTTTACATTTTTTATCCGGCTGAAAAAATACGGACTGGCCGGACAGCTCATTAATCATTTTTAGATTTTCCGACACGGTTTCTTTTAGATTTTAAGGCCATGCCTAGAGCAAGGCTGACAGCCGCAGTGCCAAAACCAACCAAATAAGCCTGATTCTTTTCTCCTGTTTGAGGCAGAGCTGCCTCCTGCTGAGCAAAGGCTTCTGTCTGGTAATGTACGGGAACAAAACTATTACCTTCTTTCTTAGCAGTCCAAGCAGTTTTTGAAGGATCTGTGTTTGTAGCTATTGCAGCTCCGCTATCTTTTGGAATAGCGACGATTTCAACATAAAAGTCATACTGATCAGTAACCACTTTCAGCAGACGACCTCTACTTGCTTCAACAACCCAGGTAGAAATATCATCTGACAGAGCTGTACTAAAGTCAGAAGATATATCAATAAAGATCCCTCCAGTGCTACTTACCAGCGGCATATAAACATCCTGATCATAATTTCCGGCAATAACTGTAGCGCTGATATTTGCTGCATTCAAGGCCTGAATTGTCGATTCCAGACTTGGCGAATCGTTCAAGTAATCGATATCTTCATCAGTAATTAATATAACAAAACGTCTGGCGTTAGGATCTTCAGACCAGTCATAATTTCCCGGTGTTGCGATATAAGTCAAAGGCACAGTCGCTTCCTCAAACCCACCGGCTGTAGTAATAGCATCTAGAGCAGCGATAAACTGTGCAACATCACTGGTAAAGTATGAGCCACCAAAATCAGCATAATTGATATCTTTGTTATATTCATAATCTGCCAAACCCAGTCTGACTGAAACACTCCTGTTTTGCAGGCCATTTACAAAGTTCCGGACATTTGTCTTAACTTGATCAATGTAAACGTCCATAGAGATAGAATGGTCGATGACAAAAACAATATCAGCATTGGTTGTTTCAGTCTGTCTGATCTGATCAGCCTCTTGAATAAACTCTTCTGTGCTCGTCTTAGTAACTCGTTCATAGATGGTATAGCTGTAATTGTCATCTTCACTGTTCGAAGTTGACTCCGTTACCGTCACACTTGGATTGGGGTCAGCAGGTGTTTCGGCAGGGTCGGCAATACTGGTTGTGCGAACAGTAATCGTGTTTTCAGCTTTACTGACATTACCTTCTTCACTGGCAGTCACGCCGCTCTCTGTGACAGAAACATCAATAACATCTCCGGCAGCAGCGTTTTCTTCTGCCACAACAGGGACTGCTGCTTTTTCAGCAATTTCTGCTGCTGCAGCTTCAACAGCGCCGGTATCAGTTTCTGCAACTACAGATGAAGCAGTTTCTGACACAGCTGTTTCCTCTGCAGCAACCTGTCCCGCTGCTCCAAAAACAAAAGCAACCGTAACTGAAACCAAACCGATTTTCAGCTTTCTAAAAGCAAAACGATTTTGTTTATCCAAAACTTTTTTCATTTTCAACTCCTCTAATCTGTTTTATATAATTTTTATATAAAAATAAGGAAGGGAAACAGCTGAAATATTCAGCTGCAACCTGCATAAGAAAGATAATCTGCTTAAAAAATCACATCTGCAAAGATAAAGAGGGATGTCACCATTTACATTTTGCCAATTGTCATTTAACAGACTCTGTAAAAACTATGCCCTCATTCTAGCACTTAAAAATCAGAAATTCAAGGGCATTTGCGGAATTATTTCAGAAAATACATAAAATTAATAATAGTCTTATTTTTCTGAATACTATTCTCTTAAGTGCACTCCATTTAAAATGAAAAAGAAGGCTTACAGCCTTCTTTTTCACTCTTATTTTATCAATTCATAAATGGCTTCAGCATAAATAGCTGCCGCTCTGTACAGGTCATCAACATTGGCAAATTCATTAGCCTGATGCATAGTATTCTCATAGTCAGGAAACATAGCACCATAAGCTACACCGCGTTCCAAGAGACGTCCGAAAGTTCCGCCCCCGATAATCTGCTCATGTCCCTTGAGACCGGTCTGTTTCTCATAAACTCTAAGCAACGTCTCCACTAAAGGATCTGAAGGCGGCAGATAGTGGGGTTCATGCAGATGTTCACTGACTGTTACAGCTTTCGGACCATCTATCTTAGTTAGCTGCTGATAAATACTTTCTGAACTGACCCCCTGCGGAAAACGGAAATTAAGAGCGATCGTATTGTCATCAGCTGCTTCAGCAAAGCGAAAAACTCCGGGGTTCATGGTCAATGCTCCCATTTTGCTATCTTCATAAGCAAGACCAATCTTTTCACCATAATAATCTAAATGCAAAACCCGACCGGCTGTTTTTAGAAAATCACCGGCCGCTCCGCCAAAGGAAAAACGTGATAGAAAACAAGCCAGATAAGTCGCTCCATTAACACCGGCCTGCGGAGACATTCCGTGTGCAGATTTTCCAATTACAGTTACCATAATCTGATCACCATCTTGACTAAGGTCTGTCTGCAGATTATTTTCGGCAGCAAATTGCTGTAATTCGGACTGAATTTCGGTAAAACTAAGACTTTCTGAAGAAAAAACAGCTCGGGCCGACTCAGGAACCATATTTTCCCGCAGGCCTCCCTCAAAAGAGTGCAGAACAAAACCACTGCCGTTACTGCCGGAAAAATGCAGATACTGTGTGATATTGCCTTTTTCACCATTGATAATTGGAAACTCTGCATCTGGTGAAAAACCAAAGTCCGGCTTTTTTACACCGCTGTGTTTAAAATAATAATCCATATCGGCCCAGCCGGATTCTTCGTCTGTCCCTACAATAAAACGGACTTTTTTCGAAACCGGCAGCCCTAATTCTTTAATTACTTTTAATGCATAATAACAAGCCACAGTCGGCCCTTTATCATCAGAAGCGCCGCGAGCGTAAAGTTTGCCGTCTTTGATTACCGGTTCATATGGATCCGTTTCCCAGCCGCTGCCAGCAGGAACAACATCTAAATGGGCAAAAATTCCTAAGACTTCTTCACCCTGACCGTACTCGAAATGACCGGCATAGTTATCAATGTTGCGACTTGTATAGCCATCGCGCTCCGCCATAGCCAAGAAAGTCTCCAAAGCCCGAACAGGCCCGGGACCAAATGGATGCTGCGCATCAGCCAAACTGTCATCACGTTCGGAATTAATCCGCAGCAAGCTAAATAAGTCTGCCAGCATATCATCGCGCCGCTTTGCTATTTCCGCCTGAAAATCAACTGCCATATCCTTTTTGCCTCTTTCTAACGTTTTTCAATGATTTCATCAACCGGCAAGCGATAGCTGGGCTCCGGCTTAAAGTCACTGTAACCGGCTGTAATCAAAAGTTCAGGGCGAAAGCGCTGATCAATTTCCAAAACAGCCTGAACCTCTTTTTTATCAAAACCAAGAATAATGTTTGATGCAATGCCCTGATCAGTGAGCGCCAGCACCAAATTCATGGCCACAATACCAGCATTGACTGCCAAAAACTCTCCCTTAGTTGCTTGATCAAACTGAGCATAGCGGGCGGGCAGAGATTCCATATAATAGCTGATCATATCATCAGATAAGTTCTTACTGCCGATTCGAGCAATTTTGCGGGCTCGCTGCTGCAAATCGGTATCTGTGAAAAGAGCGATAACACACTGGGCTTCTTCTACTTGTTTTTTATTCAGAGCAGGCAGCTTTTCAGCCAGCTTCTCTTTTTTCTCCTGCACCAAAACAAACTTCCAAGGCTGAATGTTATGGGCACTGGGTGCTAAGGCAGCAATTTCAATGGCCGTCCGCACGTCTTTGATATTGAGTTCCTTGTCATTAAAGGTTTTAATAGCATGACGTTTCTTGTTCAATTCTAAAAATTTCATAAACCGATTTCCTATTCTAAATAATTTACTCTCTTATTTTACCATAAATAAAAGAAAACTAGCTGATTAGTCCAGTAGGAAAATACCACTGCCCATCCTGACAAAAACAGCACCTGCCAAATAACCGAAAGGCAAAAAGAAAGGCAGGACAGGATAACTGTAAAATGTCATCAAACCGCATCTCTATTGGACAGCATCTTTAAAAAATTAAACGACTTGTGTAACAATAGCATCAGTCAGCAGAGACAGCTCTCTCTTGCTTCAATGATTCTTTAATATTTAGGGCAACATTTCTTGGAACACCGCAGTTGACAATGTCATCAAGACTGGCCTGCTGAATATTATGCAGACTTTTAAAATGTTTTAACAGGAGCTGCTTGCGCTTAGGTCCGAGACCGGCAATGCCATCCAGTTTTGATGAAAAAGAATTTTTTGATCGGAGCTGTCTGTGAAAAGTAATGGCAAAGCGGTGAACTTCATCCTGAATACGCTGCAGCAAAAAAAATTCTTCAGAATTTCTCGGCAGTTCAACCACAGCCAAAGGTTCACCAAAAAGCAGTTCGTGTGTTTGGTGTCTGTCATTTTTCTGCAGACCGGCAATCGGGATATCCAATTCCAGCTGATTGGTAATAACATCGCGGGCAACATTAACCTGCCCTTGGCCGCCGTCAATAATAATAAGATCCGGAGGTGTCAGCCCTTCCTTCATAACACGGCTGTACCTGCGATAGATAACCTCCCGCATACTGGCATAATCATCCGGGCCGACAACCGTTTTTATCTTGAACTTACGGTAGTCTTTTTTACTTGGTTTCCCATCTACAAAAACGACCATGGCGGCAACCGGATTGGTTCCCTGAATATTAGAATTATCAAAGGCCTCAATTCGAACAGGTTTAGGAATATTCAGTAAATCCCCAATGTTTTCAACTGCCCCGTGTGTCTTCTTCAAATCTTTTTCCAGCAAATCAAATTTTTGCTGCAGACTGACCCGTGCATTTTTTACAGCTAGGTTAACCAAATGCTTTTTTTCTCCCCGCTGAGGTTTGATGACCTTACTGTCCACAACTGCTTTCACCAGTTCTGAATCAATGTCTGAAGGAATAAAAATTTCTTTGGGAATGAAATGTTTTTTGTCTTGGTAAAACTGCCCAATGTAGGTTAAAAAGTCTTCTTCGGCCTCATTGTAATAAGGAAACATGTTAACATCCCGCTGAATCAGCTTCCCTTGACGGACAAAGAACACCTGAACACACATCCAGCCCTTGTCCACTGCATAGCCGAATATATCGCGGTCTATCATATCCTGACTCATAACACGCTGTTTAGTCCGCAGCGTGGCGACAGCCTGAAGTAAGTCGCGGTACTCAGCCGCCCGTTCAAACTCCATAACTTCTGCTGCTTTTTGCATTTTATCTTTAAGATTATCAACAATCTGGTTGTTATGGCCATTAAGAAAACCTTTAACATCCTGAGCCATATCGAAGAAATACTGCTGACTTCTATGACAGACCGTATGCGCCTGACATTGCCCCAAATGGTAATAAAAACAGACCTTCTCAGGCGGATTCTTGCATTTTTTAAAAGGAAAAATCCTATCCAGGAGACGCTTAATTTCCGTTGCAGCTCCTGAGTCAGGATAAGGGCCGAAATAGAGCCCTCCGTCTTTTTTAACCTGACGGGTAATCAGCAAACGCGGATAGCGCTCATTGACTGTAATTTTGATAAAAGGGTAGGATTTATCATCTTTCAGTCTGATATTGTATTTAGGTTTATTTTTCTGAATCAGATTGATTTCAAGCAAAAGAGCTTCGGTGTTAGAACCTGTTACAATATACTCAAAATCAGCGATTTCAGATATCAGAAGTTCGGTCTTTGTGTTGTGGCTGCCGTGAAAATAGCTGCGCACACGGTTTTTAAGATTCTTAGCCTTTCCCACATAGATAATCGTGCCGTCTTTATCCTTATGAATATAACAGCCGGGACTGTCGGGCAAGAGCTCCAATTTATGCTTTATCAGTTCATTCATAGCTTTATTATACCACCACCCAAAAAAATTATCTAACACTACCTACAATATACTATTATAACAAAGCACTATCCCAAAAATAATTCTTCTTCAAAAAACAACAACTTACTATATATTTTTACTTCTTTCTACATTTTTTGGTTAATTTTTGGTTACTTCATTCCTGAAAATCTAACTCTACTTTACTTAGTTTTTTAATACTATTTTGCTGCATTGTCTGAGTTACATGAGTATAAACACCAACAGTTGTAGTTTCATCGCCATGTCCAACACGCTCCATGATTTCTTTAATGCTAAAACCCAACTCTGTAAGCAAACTAATGTGGCTATGTCTAAATACATGACTGCTCAATCTAAAACTATCCGGTTTACCCATCTTTTGATAATCAAAATACCTTTTTATATAAAGATTAAAAGAATTTAATAATATAAAATCACCATCATCATTACAAAACACCAATCCTTTATCTCCATTTGAAAATCTCTGAAGCCTCTTCAACAACTCCAATACTCGATCTGTAAAATAAACATCTCTATAAGCATGTATCGTTTTTGGTGTTGTAATACGATTCTCTTTTCGTCTCGCCCCTCGAAACAAAGTATGACTAATATGGATTACTTTATTTTCCAAATCAATATCAGACCAGCGTAAAGCCTGTGCTTCGCCTATCCTCAAACCAGTCAAATATAAAAATTCAACTAAAATATTAAAAACCTGATTTCCACCATTTTGATAAAGTTCTTTAAGATAGCATTTCATCTGCTCTTGCGTTAAATACTTCTCCCGTTTCTTTTCCCTTTCTTCATAACTAACTTTCACTCTCGGTAAAACTACTCGATCCATAGGATTATCAGTAATATAGCCAACTGTCAATGCATATTTAAAAAATAATACCAAATATGTTTTGACTAAATTACGGTAAGACGAAGACCACTTCTGATTTATTAAATAACTCTGCAGATCACTTGATTTTACTTTAGCGATATTAAATATACCAAACTTTTTTATAAACGATACTAAAATACCAACTTGCGTTGAAAAGGTACTAGGTTTCAACTCCATCTTACGAATAAGCTGCCACTCATCAAATACCTCTTTCACACTCCCGCTCTTTCTTCGATAAACATTATTATACTTCTCAATTTTGGCCTCTAATCTTCTTTTAGCCTCTGCTTGAGCCGCTCTTGTCTTCGAATTAAGAGTAATCGAAACTTGCTTCCACTTTTCCTCTTGCTTATGCCAATATTTTTCATAATACCGATATTTACCATTATCTAATCTTTTAAAAAACATATATACTCCTATTTCTAGCAAGCATATTTTTTAGTTAATGCCTACATTATATCACTTAAATTTATTCTCTTCACACCATCTTAAATACAAATAAAATCCTTTAACATTTATCATAGTCATCCTTGTAGATGGCCGCAACAAAATGTTCTTAAACTTTTCATTTTTACTTACTAGCAACAAATATTTATTAAGAGTTGCTATTTTAAAATAAGGAAAATAATTTTCAATCAATTCTGTTTTATTCACCATCTTATCCGGAAAGTTATTGATATCTTCTTTCATCCTTTTACTCCTCATTCATACACAAAAAACAGGCACTAATCCAGCACCTGTAAAATTACAATAAACCATACCCTTCATTGCAAAAATGAATTTCATGTCATGATTCCACTTCTTTATCATTTTCTAACAACCACTTTTGTCTCCCTAACTCATAAAGAACGGCAATCCTAAAATCATCAATATCACCAATCCTTTTATCATCTTTCCAAACGGAAAAACAATACCAATAGGCACCATCAGTCGTTATATTTTGCCTATACATTTCTTCAATGGATACAACTTCAACCTCTATTTCACCACCAAGAACCGATCCAGCCGTAGCAGAATGTCTGCCATTATAAACATAAAGTAAATCCAGTTCCTTGTAATAATAGCCATCATGTGTCCTATTCTGTTTAAATCCTGTTTTTCTTACTTTGAAGAAACTATCTATTAATGAATTAGCTTTCCATGTT
This sequence comes from Streptococcus huangxiaojuni, assembly GCF_040930515.1. Lineage (NCBI taxonomy): Bacteria > Bacillati > Bacillota > Bacilli > Lactobacillales > Streptococcaceae > Streptococcus > Streptococcus huangxiaojuni. Next base: position 89,110 of record NZ_JBFQEG010000002.1, on the reverse strand, counting down.
GCAATATAAGCCCATTCATCTAATAGCATCTTTTTAACTTTACCAGTTTTTTGAGTAGGATAAATCATCTCAGCTCCAATAGCAAATGGATCTGGTAAAAAAAACTCTTCAAAATCTTTTCCCCAAAATGCACTGAGTTTTTTACTGCTCACCAAATCAATTTTAACTAATGTTATATAATAATCAAGAAAGGCTAATTGTTCTTCTTTACTATCTGAAACCAACTTATTACTTCTGGCCATTCCTTCTTCAAAATATCTCATCGCCTTATTATAAGCCATTCGTTGACGAAATAAATCCTTTGTCATTCTTCCATAGGTTGATCTCTTGGATAAATTAATCATAACTTGCAACCACTTTGCCATCAATTTCATGTAAACAGTATAACATATTATTAATGACACCTTCCGTTATTTTACAAAGTTCCAAAATATCTTTCAACAAATGACAGCATTCAATATAGTCTCCAACCTCACTATATATCTTAAAGCGAGTTAAAAAATTAAGATATAATAATGATCTGCCATCTACAGCTGTTTTTTCAACTTCAATATCATCTTTATTTTTTAATAATAACTCATAACAGTTCTTTAAACAGCAAAACGCTTGATTTTGATTATCATTATCAATCACTTCACTTAATTTATCACTAAAAATACTATTCAAATTCATCTTCTTTCCCCCAATATTAAACCTTACAACTAAAAAAGACCTGCACTTCCTACAGGTCTATTCTAATTTTTGTCTATTAAAATAGACATTTTTTATTTTGTCTATTTTCAACCAACTACTTTTTATTGCTCAAACAATGGAAATATTTTAATAATAGCCATTAATCCTATTAGAAATTTCAAAATATCTATCAACATAATCAGTATATTCATGGAATAACTCACTAATATCACCATATCTGATTTCATCCGCAAATACTTCTAAAATTAATTCTTCATTTTCTTTATAAAAAGAATAAGCTTGTATAAAATCCCAATACCAATAATATTCATTTTCATCACATGTATAGATATCACCACTTAAATCAGTTATTGATTTATCATTTTTACAATAAAACCATTTCCTACTATTAATCATACTAAGGATAATATCATCAAATAATCTCAAAGTCCTATGATCACCCTGTAAAATAACATGTTTATCCATTAAATTTCCTCCTACTAGCTATTCATAATTCATTATTTCTTCTTCTCTACAATCATCTAAAAAAAATCCTAAACGATTATAAAACTCAATGCTAAAACGATCTTCATAATTATAAAGCAACTCATCAATATCTTCCGCAACAGTTGGTAAATCTCTGAAATCTTTCATTGAATAGCTTAAAAAATCTAATTGAATAGATTGAATATCTGAAATAAACTCTTCTAATGCCTCTTTATCTTCTTCATCTCCAAAAGAAGATAGAAAATCAAGCACTTTCTTTTGTGTTTCATTTTCCAAACGCCAATTTGTTATCTTCTCCGATAACCATTCAGCTATTGTGTCATTAAATGTACTAGAAACACGATCAACATTACCCTCAAAAACAAGAACAACATCTAAATGCTTATCAAATTTTCTCAAATCTAACCTTGAAACAAAATCAAATTGTACCCGAACGTCCCATAAACGAGTTGTCCGATTATAAAAAACATCATAACTCAAATCATTATACTCTGTTTCATCTACTGCATATTCCGAAATAAAATCCAATAAATCATCATATTTATCATCATTTGCATCAATATAATCAGATAACTCACTGAGAAGATAATCTTCATCAAAGGCAACCGAACGAAGACCATCGTCATATTCATCACTTCCAACCCATTCTTCCCAAGCAGAGATATGATAAACTTTCATTTTTTCTCCTCCAAAATAAAAAAGCCATGATTTCAATCATGACTTCACCCCAATGATAAAACTAATTCACCTTCAAGATAAGGAACTTCACAATCCATGGTAACATCTTCGAATTCATCTCCATCACCCCAAGCAATTGAGTAACCATTATACTGCAAATACACTTTACTAAAGGCACCCTCATCTTTCAAATAATGAAAAGCTTTTATTGTCCTTATATCTTCCTGAACATTATAGATAAATGTTTTACCATCCTCATAAGTAACCTGAATACAATAATTAGCCAAAGCCTTTACTGCAATTGCTCTCACTCTCATATTAAAACCGCCTTTCAAAAATCAGATTGCCACAAAGTTTCTAAATAATCCTGATGGTTTGATAAATATAGCTGCACTTCTTTAAACTGTTTACGAGGCAATTTCCCTCCCGCTAACTGTTCCCCATCAAAAGCAAAAGAATAATCTTCGTCTTTATATAAAACATGAACATGAGGACGATTATGCCCCTTCTCTCTATTATTCATATAAATTCTCAATCCATTATTAAGATATATCGTTGGCACTATTATACCACCTTTCTAAACAAAAAGAAAAGCCATGATAATCCATCATGACATACGTTTATTTTCCTCAATAATTCTTTTATTCTGTGATAAAATAAAATCATATCTAGGCTTACTTAGCTTTTCATCAACAATAGCTATCGTTTCAGGAGTATCTACTATGCCAATTAAATCTCTTAGACACTCAATATCTTCTCTTAAATTAGCAAAAAAATCGAGCTCAGCTATTTTTAAAGATTCTATTCTTTCATCACTCATTTCACGATATTTTGATTCTGACGTCAAAAACAACGCTTTAATTGATTCTAACATTAATCCCTCTCCAAAATCTGCTTACTATAACACTTTATACAAACTAATTAAAGGTAATGAATCTTCACCATCAAAAATTTACTTTAAGAAATTCTTTAAAACTCTTAACCCAAATAGGAATCTCTTTAATTGCAAACCGGTGTAAATCCACTGCCGTCTCAATATTATTAATTGCCTCTACCAATTCATCAACAACACATGAAAGTTCATCACTTATTTCAAATGTTAGTCCTCTTGGATCTAAGGTTTCAAATGCAAAACCCATCATTGAATGATTTTCTAATTCTTTTTCTGTAAAAGCTTTTACAAGTTCTTCATCATAATGACTAAGAATAAACTCTCTGCTTCTTCCTAAAGAATAAATCACTAATTTGATATATAATTGTTCTTTCGTTGCCATTCCTTACCTCACAGATAATCAAGCCTTTATTTTCCTCATTATCTTTTTAAAGAAACCAATAATATTTTCTTTAAAACTCAACCATAAACCAGCCATAAAAACAACTAGACCTAATAAAATTAGTCTCAAACTATCATTTTCTCCTGTCTCCGGAAGCGTCACTTTTTCTCCAGAAAGTGTAGTTGCTGAATAAGTCCCATCTTCATTTGTATCTACTCCCTCAAGCTCAGACATATTAGCTTTTGAGCCATCTCCCAATGTTGCAACACCTGCCTGGATATCCGTAATAGCAAGACCACTAGCTAATACTACTGGCTGATTTACCGTCACGTCTTGCACAATTTGCCCAGTTACCAGAGAAGTTGTACCAACCTGACTAGCGCCTGCATCATAAGCTACTTGAGCACTTACATTAGGATTATTAGTTGGTGTTGTCTTATCAATATCTACAACAATCACCGAACCATCAGTTGTAGGAACTTCAACTGTACCTTCTTGAGATTCTTCCTGTTGCTCAGCCGTTTCTTGCGGTGTTGACGATTCATCATCCTTCCCATCTGTTTCTAAAGGCTCTGATGGCTGAGATGATGAAGTATCAGGCGTCGAAGGTGTATCAACTGTAATTCCCGACTCATCATCAACAGGCGTTGAAGGAAGCCCCTCATTATCTGAACCAATAACTGCACCCGAATCTTCACCGCCTGTTGGCTCAGGTGTGGGTGTCGAAGGAGTATCGACTGAAATACCAGAATCTCCTGTTTCCGTCACCACTTCCGTTTGTGCCTCACCGACAGTCACCTCATCCGCAAAAGCAGTTAAGCCTGTGCCTGATAAAATCAAACTTGAAAGTGTCACCATTGTTAAAATTTTTTGTTTATTCATTATTTTTCTCCTTAAAATTAATATTGTATTCCTGTCGGAATACCGTGTAAACTAGTGATTTCCAACTGTTCCGTCCCCGTCACATAATTGCCAACAAGGGAAAGATTATCTGAACCCGATTTAACCAAATCTACTGTAAACTGATAAACATTATCATTATCACTGGCATAAACCATTACAGTATCCCAATCAACTGTATAACCGGCTAAAAACATAGCTACTACCGTCTGTGCCATAGAACGTTTGGTAATAGCCAACTTATCCTGATAAGTAACAGCAACCTCTGACTGCTTCTTCACCGTCCTTAAATAATCAAATGCTGTGTGCAAAGAAGCCGCCACAGCAGCTGTTTCCTTATCACCCAAAAGACTATCATTCCTTTCCAAAGTTTCCTCTGCCTCATCTCTTGCTGAAAAAAATGATTGTTCATCCGAATTCGATGAAATAACACTAGATTTTTCAGATACCGATGAATCATTTCGCAGTCGTGTTTTTTGTTTGGAACAAGATCTTAAAGCCATAAAACCAATTCCAAGAACTAAAAGTAATAAAGTTACCACTATTTTCTTTCTCATCTTTCCCCCTTTCAGACAAAAATAAAAAAGCCATGATTTCTCATGACTTTCTTCTAGTACTTAAATTCCTATCTTTTCACGAATTTTGTGCTATAACGCCCATTCCAACACAAATTATCACAACACAAACCGATTGTAAAATAGGATTACTAATAAAAACAATAGTAAAAATAAATGACACAAAAATAATTAATGTTAATCCAATAAGCACCCAAAAATCTTCAGCATCATAAATATGTCTCCTCGACTTCCAAAACCAATAAATAAACAATAATCCTATAAGAATTAATATAACAGACCAACCTAAATAATTCCAAGAAGCACCATTTTTATATAGCACAACTTCAATACTGTTTAAACCTTCTAATTCTTGATTGAATTGCTTTAACTTATAATTATGAAAAATAACATCAATAATATATAAAACAGTAAAAATTATTTTCTCGCCCAATTTCAGTAACCCCTGACTTATTTTTTCTCTGAATGTCGTTCTTTACTATATTCTTTCATAAAAAGAAGTTTCTGTTTTGTATTAGCCAATCCATTATAAAGAATAAATAGCAAAATACTTAAACTAATAGCTATTAATAAAAAAATTTTTGATACACCTTTAATGATAATAAATGCTTCAACATCATTATATAACTCAAATGAATGAATTATGACATCATACAAAAATTTCCCTAAAAAACCTAAAGTCGCAATAATTACTCCAACTAAAAAATAGGTTAAAATCTTATTCCATTTACTATATTTTGTTTCCAAATCAACCTTTATGTCAACTAACTCATCATCCGTTTTAGTTTTTAAATAGGCCTTATAATCTTTATAATTTGTTTTACCCATTGCCTTTATCTTAATGAGATTAACCTTCAACCTTTTAACCAAGTAAATTCCTCCATTACTAACTAACAACTAATCAGTCTTGCTTCCAGTTAGCAAATATAATCAATACTTCGTAATACTATCTTACTAAAAACTCATTATATCAACTGTTAAACCAAAAAGCAAAAATACAAACCTCTCACTTAACTGATGAAGCATTACTTACAATGCTATACCCTGCTTGCGATAAATCATAAAATGTCCAGCCACTGCCATACTGACTTGTTGGCACATAGCGATAAGACCATGTATACTTGCCATAACCACCATCTTCACCTGAAAGAGAAGAATAATTTTGTTCAACAACCAAAATATCACCATTTTCAAACACATGAGATACAAGCCCTGTATGCCCAGCACTATTTCCTGCACTGGATGGCGTCTGACTAAAGACCGCACCGGCAGTCGGTGTACTAGATGTTGAACCGCCAAATTGACTAGCCCAATTTCTGGCAACTGCCTCACCATTACCATTTGTCATAGTCGGATGACTCCCATCCTTCTCCCAGATGGCATACATAAGACTAGCCGAAAGATCAGTACACTGACCGCCAGACCAAGCAATAGCATTCCATCCTCCAGCTCCTCTAAATGTTAAACCAACACTAGCAGGATCAAGAGCGTATGACTTCAAATCCTCTGGCAAATCATCACGAGACCAAGCATTATAAGCCCCATAAGACACTATACCGCCATCAGTCGACCATTCACCAGAACCGCCACCAGAAGAACCTGAATGAGAACATTTAGAAGTTTTACTGCTAGTAGAAGTAGAAACAGTCTTATTTTCTGATGAATCACTATTTGAAGAATCTGTAGAACCAGAACCAAAAGCTGCATCAAATTTTTTCTCATCATATGAATAACTTGAACCGTTGAATAAATCATAGGCTGTTTGGGCATCCGTCTGTTTCTGAGACTGATTGATGTGAGCGACACTCCCCCGTTCATAAGCTTGCCAAACTAAAGTAGCCTGTTTCGGATCTGTCATCTGAGCCATTTCCCGGAAACTATGATTGCCACCGGTCAAATCCATAGAAGAATTCCAATCTCCACCTAAAATAGCCTGAGCTACAAAGGTATTTTGAGCATCAACATCAAGCCACTTACTATCGCCCGCAGCCGCAAATTTGGTATATGGAGTGAATTGGTAAATACCTCCCCCACCACCAATAGGAATAACTCCTGCAGAAAGTCCATTTGTCGCAACATCTGAGCCATAATAGCCTTGTGCACGGTCAACTAAAGAAAAACCGCCTTCAGAATTAACCCAGCCCACAATACCAGAAGCAGAAGCTCCACTCAAGCCTTTTGATACCCAAGAATCAAATACAGCTTTAGCATTGTTATAAGCTGTTGAGCCTTCTTTAGTCCAATCACTATCCGAAGCACCAGAACTAACAGTAGATACAGCAGTTGAAGTTGTGCTTTCTGAAACAGAACAACTATTGCTAATTGTGCTATGAAACAACAACGTTGCAACAAGTATAAAAAATACAAATGGCAGCAACAAAACACCAAGACAGCCTATGTATTTTATCTTTTTGAGCTTTTTCTTCTTCCTCATCTATCACCTCATTAAAAAAACACAAGAAGTTTCTATTAAACTTCTCGTGTCTTCACTTGCTTAACCTTTAGCTTGTGAGTACTCAAACGATCAGGTTCGCCTTTCAAAAGACGCTGCTTTCTGATGCTGCTTGAATAGTCTTTATAAGCCTTTTTAGGCGATATACCTTTCTTCTTACTCAAAGCAGATACCTGTTCTTTCACAAACCGATTATTTGTTTCTTGACGTCTCCGTTCCACACCTGCATTTCTCTTAGCAACTTTTTCTAAGTGCTTTTTATGTGCTTCACGCTTAATCTCAGCTCTTTCTAAAGCCTTATTAGGTTTAACAATACGATCTTGATATTTTTGCGAACGATTAGCCAATTCTTCACGAGCCCATGAATCAGGAGCACCTTCAGAAAGTGTTCGATAAGCAGACGCTCTTTTCCGATTAAGATCATTAGCTAATAACCGTTTAGTTTCTTCACGTTTAGCCTTCTTATAATCCGATTCCGCATTAACAAAGGGCCTTGCTTGTTTTTCACTCACACCCCGCTGTTTAGCCAAGCGCTTAGCCTTATAGTTCCTAGCAAACTCTTCCCGTTTACGATTTAAAGACTGCATGCCTTTTCTTATCGCACTATTTCTAGCGCCTAGCATACTTGCTCTAGCTAATGCTAACTTAGATAAACCACGGCCACCAGAAGAGCCTGCTCCTCCTCTTCTCCTTCTGTATGCAGACCACCTTGAACGCATTCTGCTGCCAGCACCAGTCAAATTAAGTCGATCACCTGTAATAATCCCAATAATCTGACCTCGGAAACGATAGGTTAAATATAAAATGACAAGGTTCAGAAAAACAGTCAATATATAATCCGAAGTTTTTTCCATAATAAAATTAGATATAAGTTCATAAATATACATAAAAATAACAGTGAAAAATGTCATAAAACCTGACAGCCCTGTTAAAATTATCGTACGCTTACCAAAATTTATCAAAACACCAGATAATGTTGGAAACAGGCTGATAATCAAATAAAGCCAAGAGAAGGCAAAGATAATCAGCAACATAACATTTAGCACAAAAGCCACTAAGCCAAAGAAATCAATTACTACTCCTAATACCAAAGCATTAACAATTGAACCAAAGGCATAAGAAGCCTTCTCTCCCCAATTGTTTGTAAGATTAATAACTTTAGGATCTTTTTCATCTGCCAATTTATCAATACGATCATCTCCTACTTTAAAACCTCCATCATCTTGTTCATAACCAAGCAGGGTTTTAAGGTCATCATCTGAGAGATTAAGACCTAGACTAGAGCCTTCTGCCGGCTTATCTGTCCTATCCGCATTCATGTAAGCATAAGGCTGCCAGATGACTTTTTCAAAGTAACTATCCAATACAGCATCTTCACCACTGCCATAAACATCTGTAGAACCCGATACATCAGCTGCTATATTAGCAAAAACACTATTAACATTATTGTATGCTCTAGTCAGATAGTAATCACCAGTAGGTGCCTTAGAAAAGAAAATAAAGGTTGCAGCATAAACAACAAGCAGCTTAAAAAGTGTTTTAAAAAAACTGCCACGGCCAGTCGCATAAAGAAAAAAAGCATAAACCACAAACAAACCGCCAATAAAACCTAACATTGCAGTAGACATCAGATTATTGTAAATTTCAGCCGAAGCGTCAATCACAGTCGTAATAGCACCATCTATTGACCCAAAGTCAGATACAGCACTATAAATACTGGCACAAATACCAAAGATAAATTTAGTAACCCAAAAAATACCTTGTATAATGGTGTTAAAAAGATAATTCGTTTCAGACGATAATCCAAAAAAATCATTTTTAAAATAAACCTTAGAGGTGAAATATTTTAAATCATCTTTAAAATTCGCATAAGTCAACTCACGACTAGCAAAATCCTTACCTGATTTTTCTTCAGCAAGCGCCTCAAAAACTGGAGCAGAAAAAGGCTCTAATGACGAATCGATTGCTTCTGAAAGCGCCTTACCTTTTTCCTCTTTTAATTTTTCTTCCTTTGTCTTTTTAGTATTTCCTGATGGTGCTTTAGCAAAAGAATCAACTGTATCTGGAAGTTCCACACTTTCAGTACTCTCTGATGGTACTTGAGCAAAAGAATCAACTGTATTTGGAAGTTTACCAGAACTCGAATCAATAGCTGTCTTTGTATCCCCAAAAATCATAGCAGAAGGAAAAAGCAAAACCAAAACAGATAATACTAAGATAAGCCATAATGTTTTCTTAGCTTTCATATTTTTTCCTCCTTTCTAGCTAAACAGCTTTCAGCTCCGTTTGTACCGTATTAAACAAGACGGTTATTTCATCAAACATACCATCAACAGTGATACGCTCCTTACGGCCAAAAGTATCATAATAAATGCACTGACCCATTGTCATGTTGCCCATCCAGGCACGGGTCGTATCATTCTTTTCAATCCTAATATAATCAAGCACATCATCAATTTCCCGTTCTTCCAAAAAGGCAAAAACCGTACCAAACCCAGTATCATCACTTTCAGTTTGAGTATCATGAACAGACTGCGTACCCAAAATCATAAAGTTATTATAAGCGCGGCCGACACGTTTGATATTGGTAATCAACTCTTCACCTGCAGGAGTACCTTCCAACATCCAACATTCATCAAAGACCGATAACGTTTCAACTGCTGGATTTCTTTCGCCAAATCGCTTACAGAAATATGATAAACCATAGATTACAACCATAGATTTCAACTGACTTTTAGAATATTCCCCTTTTTGAGCGGCCTTAGGTAAATCTAAGCCCAAAACACCTAAAATAGTGATTTTATGATTTAAATCAAGCGCCGGATTACGGCCATCAGAAAAACATAACGATAGTATAGAATTTTGGGATTTACGCCACAGATTACGGCCAGCATTCACAACATTTTTCGATTCAGAATTCATCATATCTTCAAATACATGCAGCATACCAACCTTCTCACCAGCTTCTTTTCGATTCAGAACCCGTTCTATACTAGCAAGATAAGCTTCTTCAATTTCATCTGTATTATTTTTCAACATCAAATCAATCATCGAATCCGCCAAATCAGTTGCTTCCTGCCCATCCAGAAAAACAATTGGATCTAATGCCCCATAGTTTTCTGGAGATTTAGCATCCAAAGTAATATAATTGATAGATTTAATATATTGCTGCAACTCCGGAAAAGTATCTGTTTCTTCCAACTCTTTAAGTATCCTGTGATACTGTACTCGTATTTCATTTTTAGGATCAATATACAAATACTGCCCCTTCAAAAGACTGTGATATGTGAAAAGCAACTTAATCAAATAAGACTTACCTGACCCTGTTTCTCCCATCACACCAGCATGAGGATTACTTGTAACTTTACCTTTAATGCCAGTCTTATTAGCCTGTAAAAGATTCGCCAAAACTAGCTTAGAACTAGATGCAATAGCCGACTTATAATCTCCCTTCCATGATTCAATCTGATTATCCACTCGGCCAATAGGAAAACCAATATCAGTCCCGACCTTGTGAGTGATAAAAAAGAGATTTTCACAAAATCCTTCTAAAGGTAAAGGCTGAATAAAGTTTTTATCTGAACTTGTTAAAACCTCACCAAAACGATTTTTATAAAAAAGATAAAGTTGATCCGCTTGAGCTTTCACCAATTTAACTCCCATAGATTTCAAATGCGTCAGCAACATATCAATCTTATATTTTAAAATATCAATCGTCTCACCTGTAATAATCAAAGTGTGTAGATAAGAAACCAAAGGTTCTCCTTCATCCACCTTTTCTTTCAAATCTTCCAGCAAATAACGACCTCTAGCCACCTTACTGTTCTGACTATCACCAGCGTCCTCAGCTTCTTCCTGCGTATTTTTTAAACGCCGACGACTACGTTTTCCTCTGCTTGGTAAAGAGAAAAATCCAAACTTGCTCGAAAATTGCACTTTAAATCGAGATTCTACAGGAAAATTCAACCCCTGCAAAGCTTCCTCTAAATGCAAATAAGAGACATTTTCAGGAATTTCATCAATTGGAAGACAGGCTACATAAGAACTATCATTATAATTGCTTAATTTAATAACGTTAACATTCTCAAATTCTAAATTAACATCATCAATATTTTCAACAGAGGCCTCAACCGCTCTCACTTCTTCGGCTCTATTAAGAACCATTCCTCTTCTGTATTGCCAAAGATTAATGAAAATATTTTCCTCTGTGCTAATCCTCTCCACATCTAGCAAACCCAAAGAATTGAATAAAATTTCTTCACCACGAGTGTATTTCTCATACCAGTCAACGGGAACTTTTTCGCCCATACCTATAAATGATAAAGTCGTATTCCTTACCGTCCTATAACTTTGCGAAACAACCTCTTTTAAATCCGTAGAAATATGAATAGATTTTAAAGGTACAATCAAATAATAAATATCATCATAAATATCCCCCATAGAAGTATAGAGATGATCTATCATCTGATTAAGCAAATATTCAGCTAAATCTGCCGAATCCGCTGCCCAATCAATATCCTCAGAGAGTTTATTCAACATCTCTGTGAGGTCTTTATCCATAGGTATACGGGCAATTTCAAAATCTTTATATGATTCTAAGCCAGAAAGCACCGAAACTCCCAAACTTTTAAAGTTTTCTTTCTCTTTATCATCAACACTATTAATAATCTCAGAAGGAACTCGATAGATTGCAAAAACACTGCCATCTTTTTTCAAAAACAAGTTTTCCTTAAAATCCCAAAGATTATTCAACATGTTGCTATCAGCAACATTTAACACATCAGATAAACTCATTTAAGCTCCTTTCCTTTTGGCTTCCTGTAAACTTGCCCTTTGTTAATATAAATACTATCCTCACGAAACCCGTAACGAACATAAAATAAAAGGTAATCTTTTAAAAAAAAGATTACCCCTTTTCCATCAATCAGCAGCTCAGACAAAAAATGCCCAGCATACCAACCAACGATCCCACTAAAAACTGTCCGTGCCCCCCATGGAGTAAACGGCAGCAATAATAACAACAACAGCCACAATAATCCACCTACAGCTATACCATACGCAAAGAAAGATAATCTAAAAGCAGAACTAAGTGAAAAGGTATTAGTTAATCGCTGTACCCAATAAGGTTGTGATAAGGCTTGTTTGTAGCTATAAAGTTCTTTATCTTTCTTCTTCAATCATTACCCCCTATTAAAAATCTTTTGAATAACACCGCCTACCTGAGACATCACCTCCGATGGACCATTCGCAAATGTATAAGCTGCCGCTCCAATAATGAGAGTTGTAATAATTTTACCTATCTGCCCTTTAGCAATAGATTTAACAAATTCTATAGCGACATAGCCATAAATACACCAGTTAATAAAATTTTGAACCAAAAAATCCCAAAGATTTTCTAAAGTCATTCTTTCCTCCCAATCTAATCAGCATAATCTGCCGGAATAACATGTTTCAAATCATCAACATAAAAATCACCATCTTTTTGGATCAGCTTCAAAGTAAAATTCTCATTGTGTTTTGCACCAGCAATATCAAACTTCACTTGTACATAAGCCATCATGGCATTATCAGTTTCCTTGTAATAGACATATTCAACCTTCTCAAATACAACGCCTGTAACAGCCCGCAATTGATTGGAAATCAAATCCAAATTTTTCTGACTGGTGGTGTAATTAACGAAAAACAGATTGATGAAATCATCTAATTTAGCACTTTCCGAATCAGAAAATTTATCAGCAGCTGATAATTCCAAGGCCTTATCTGTATCAACATCACTAGCCTTTAAGTCAGAAACAGCTTCAATCCAAGGTAAACCTGCTACATAATAGCCTTTATCTGTTTCACCATAAGGAATCGAAAACTTAACAGTTACTCGGCTCATTTCTTCATAGCCAACATCATATGTAATCTGATAAGCAGCCACATTATCCTTAATAGTCTGCAGTCTTGCAGAAACAAGTGTAGTTGGCTGCTTATCATCAGATGATTCATTTTGTGTTGGAATCACATCATAGTAACCATTCAATGTTTCCAATTCCTCTTTACGTGTCTCATAATCATCAGATACGGTGAAATAAGCCGTAACATAGCCATCTAAAAACTGCTGCAAACGATAATCCACATTATCTGTTCCAAAAACAACAGAACTCTCAACAGATTCCTGACTATCATCAGAAGACCCCACAAGATTAGAAACAATAACAAATAAAGATAGCAGTACAATTCCGGCCAAACCTCCAATAAAAACAGCATTCATTTTGCGTTGACTAACCAAACGCATTTCATTCTTAGATTTCTTATGCTGCTTTTTTAAAAAATGTTTACTTGCCTTTTCTTCCTTACTTTTCCTTTTAAACAATCTTTCCTCCTTTCTTCTAAAGAACAGCGACATCTACATAGAAGCCTCTTTCAGTGTTCAGCAAAAAACCTTGCTCAATATAGTTATTAACCGCATTGACCCAAGTATTTGCCTTCATGAAATACTCAATGACTTCAGCTACATCTACATATCTCAAAACATATTGCATCACCTCCAATTCATCTTTAGAAACAAACTGATAGTAGTGAGAAAAAATGTGAACCAAAGGCTTACGCTGCCTCAGCTGATGAACAACCAAAAAAGCATCACCATCATAGATTTCGGTAATGCAACGTTTAATCCCATAAGCTTCTGATAAGCTAAATTGTGTATCTATCCCCCAATCAGAAAAACCACAAACAAAAAAGGCATCGTCTTCGATACCTCTTTCTGCCATTCTTTCTCTCACTTGCTCCTCAGTAAATTTCATTAAATCTAACTCACAGAGCGGATAACTTCTGCCATCACTGTACACTCTAATACTCGCCAGCATAGCTTCTCCTTTACAACAAACCTCTCAAAACGCTTTCTAAATCTTCAATATAGGTAAATCCCCTGCCTCTTTTCATCTCAACTTCTTCACTTTCGCTATTTACAAAACATTTAGCAAACAATCGCTCAGGAATTTCCTTGCCAAAGTCACTTCCAATATAGTAATCAACAGCTACTGTAAAAGAATTAATAAACCTAGCCATTACGAAAATTGTAGAAGATGCACCAAAATCATCAAATTCAACAACTCTATCATAAGCATTTGTGTTTAAATCAAGCATTCTTCTAACAATATCCATAGAGTTATATTTAACAACATAATCACTGCCGCCTCCATTGCCACCATTACTGACTTTTTCAAATTCCGCAATCCTATTCAATTGTTCCAATTCATTCAAATCAAACAAACCAACAGACCACCTATCAGTCCCATCAATTTCCCGAATTTCAACCATCTCATCATAAGAACCAGAATGACCTATACGTGTTAATTGACCGAAATATAAAGGAAAATCAAACCAAGCCCCTTGTCTAGTAGTAGGATTAACCATATAAGCTCTAACCATCATAATTCCTCCAAAAACAAAAAAGCAGTTAATGCACTTCTACATTAACTGCTCCTCACAGAATCAAAACCATCTAATAATCACACCATTTTCAGCCTTATAGATAAAGCCATCGTCCAATAAAGCTTCAAATATATAATCATCATTCAAAAACATATCTACAGTCGTCCACAAAAATTTAACATCATACAGCCCATAATCATCGTACACTTTCACTATAAAGTCAGCTTTAGAATCATAAAAATGGACATCATCAAAATGACTGACATCTACATAACAACAATATTCAAAAACCGCAGCAGCATATTTTTCACTCACCGAAGCAACTTTTTCCAACTCCTGAGCTATTTTATTTGCTTGTTCAAATGAATATGTAGAACCTTCCTCACCATAATCGCTATACAAGCCCCAACATGTAAAATCATCTTCAGTTCTAGCACGACATTCTCCGAACGCATTTTCAAATGATTGTTTGGCTACTTCAATGGTTAATGGCAATTCAAGAGTTAATTCATTCCAATCAAGCGTATCATGCATAACTGTCTTTAGCACCTTCGTTCCTCCTTAAAAACAAAAAAGCGGTTAATGTACTCTCACATTAACCGCCCTGCTAACTATTAAAGCCACTCAATAACAATACCATTTACAGCCTCTCTGACACTTCCATCTTTAATAACATCATCGAATATGTAATCATCATTTAAAAACATATCTACAGTCGTCCATAAAAATTTAGTATCCCTTAAACCATAAAGTTCATACAAATCATCTAAATAATCCATCCTAGAATCATAAAATCTAATATCATCTAAATTATCAAGATCTTCATAATCACAATACTCAAAAAAAGCAACAGCATATTTTTCACTCATCGAAACAAGACTTTCCAACTTTTTCGCCAAACTATTGGCATAATCTAAAGAAAAAGTCTCTCCATTTTCACCAACATCATACTGGCTAGATAAACCATAGCATTCAAAATCATCCTCATCTCTTGCATGACATTCACCATATCGTTCCTCAAAAATGATTCTAAGCTCATCAAAGTCTACCGGCAAATCAGCAACTACCCTATTGTTATCCTGTTTATTAACAATAGTTGTTTTAAGCACACCCATTTTTAAACTCCTTTAAAATAAAAAAAGCAGCCAAAATAAATTGACTGCTTACTCTTCCTATTTGACTAAATCAACAAAGGTCGCCCCATTCTTACGCAAGCCGCCTTGGAACATCCGCATTTGACGATTATTGTACCAGTAACGCTTCAAGGTCTTTTTGATATCCTCAAACTGCAAATCAGCTAGTTCTTTACCAGTTAAACTCATAAACTCATCGTTTTCTACCTGTTTTTGAAGGCTATTAGCTAATTCATAGGCTGCTTCAAAATCATTAGCCTGCAAGCTTTCACCAAGTTCTGATACTGTTTGTTTCAATTGCTTTGTAAGAGCATTCTTTTCTTCTTTATTCATTCTAATTTCCTCATTTCATTACTTTCATCTTCTAAAATTCAACTACAACAGCCTACATAGTCAACTATCAGTAGGCGATCTAATCCGATTATCAATAACTATCATCATCTACCTCTTCAACGATTTCTTTCTATGATGAGTTTTCTTAAAAACATCATAATCAATGGGTTCAATTTTTGACCTTATATAATCTATAACTTCAAGCAAATCATCAAGACCTATTAACCCACCATGATACATACAATTTGACATAACTTTCCAACGATATATTCATCTGAAAAGTATGATCAGGAAACCAATTTTGGTAAACCGAATCAGTTATCCCAAGCTATGCCAACTGTTTTCCAATAGGAACATTTGTATCTTGTTTGCGTCTTTTCAGCTCACATTCAACCGCTTTAATAATACGATTTTGTGGATTTTCCATCACTCCTCCTCAAATCTTAATATAAACAAACCTATTATTTAACTCGACCACATTCCAAAATAATCAAACAAACCATAAAAACCCATCAAAGCATTCATCACAAAAATCCAATAATGTAAAAGCCAAAATCTATCTCCATTTTTTAAATCAACAATATATATAGGATAATGTGCTACAGCTAAAATGATATTCAATAGACAAAAAAAATTCATTTTTTACACTCCTTTCGACTTTAATACATGTATCTGTATTCGATATTTTTTAATAAAACTCCTTAAAATAACTCGCCTTCTAAATTCACTTTCTAAAAGGATTCCAAAAACCAACAACTTCCTTTTAAGGGTCACAAAATACTCAACTTCATCCTTATATTCTTTTCTTAACTGCTCATAATTTATTGCCGAATACTCATCTAATCTTTTTTTAGCTTCATCTATCAATCCATACATACCTATATTTTGATGAAAAATCGGAAAATAAAAACCAGCAGGAGCAGAGCCATAAAACACTTCATCTGGTATCTCATCTACAACAGCCTTCACAAAAGCCTTTGTCAATTCTTGACTTCTTAAAAAAACAGTCACCTCATCAGCCTTAAAAAATTTCATAATCGATAGACCTCTTTCAATTTCAATACACGCTTCTGCAAATGATTCTCATGGATTAAATTAAAAAGAATTTCACGACGCTTATCCTCTTCCTGCATCATGAGACCAAAAACAAGAAACCGTCTTTTTAAAGTAACTAAATCCAATAGTTCTGCATTATACTCTCTCCACAAACTACCATATACTATCCAACTCTTCCTATCATCTTTACTACGTGCCTCTTCAAGCAAATCATTCAAGTCAACACGATAAGACTTAAAAACATCATTTTCAATATCATCACCATAAAAATAACTTTTAGGCAACATAAATACAATCCGCTCTATCAATTCCTTTGTCATCTCACGTGCAAACAAAAAATCAAGCACCTTCTCGTCTTTAGGCAGTAACATCGTATTCATCATAATCACCTCGTTTAACTTGTACGCTAGAAATCACATCCAATAATATTTTTTCTGCTCGTTCATTAATTTCACCAGATTCCAAAATAAACTTAAAATTATCCTCCCCAACAATTTTATCGAACTCCTTTACCATCGCCAGAGAATCAGAAACTTGATAACGAAGCCATTTAATGGTAGACCTAATATCATATGGTTCCGGCCGCATCGATAAACGCAGAGGTTCAGTTCCACCAAAAAGCCGCTGCCACTTCCGATCAACTAGAAATGCACCAAAGCTATTCACACCATCATAAACAGTCAACCGGCTATTAATAAGACCACGGCCAATTTCAGCCAAATCAACCCCAGCTATATATTCTTCAACTACACTATCTGCCTTCTTATGAGCTAGCCGTATCTCATATCTGTTCCAAATATCAAAAATTTCTAACGATTCTTCTACAGAGATTCTCTCTTGTTTTGCCAACTCATATCGTTTTTCATAAAAATTAAAATACATTTCAGATTGTCTTGACCCAAAATAAAGAGAGATACCTTGCCGTACCTCCTCATAATTATCATCTTCAAATTTCAATGACCCACCGCCAATATAATTCCATGACCGCATCTTTTCAAAATCAAGCTCCTTTTTGTAATATTTAGCAATCAAATCTGATAATTGATAATGCTCATCTTCTCTCTCATAACCCTGATACACTTCATCAATAGCAATATCCAAGCGTGTAACCTTCATACCATTTCCAAAGCTACGAGACATTTCCAAAAGCAACCTCTGCCAAGTCCAACCATAATGCTCCAATAAAACTTCCATCTGACGACAGCCAGCCCCCGAAAGCTGCAAAGTAATCTGATAATTTTTAGTTTCAAATTTATCATGATAATCAAATATCCAAATATCCCCTCTCTTCCATAAATGGTTATACATCATCAACCTCGTTTCATAGGAGCCAAATTCTTTAAAAGGAATTAATAAGTGCTGCCTTGTAAAAACTTCCAAATCCATAACGCTTTTAAATGTAATCCTGAGATAATCAATCATGAATCGCAATCTAGACGGTTCACATTCATCATAGCCAAAAGCTGACTTGATTTTCCTAAAAGTTTCTAAACTCAGAGGCTTCTTCCCAAGTTCATATTGAGACACCATTTGTTGAGATATACCAATACTTGAAGCAAACTCCTTTTGTTTCAAGCCTGTCTTTTTTCTAAACTCTTTCAAATAAATCGGATCCAATAATAACCTCCTGCTTTTATAAAAAATACAACCACTTTTTTGCGAAAATACAACCACCTTCAAAATCTTGTAAACCCTTGATACATATGGAGTTACGGGGGGTGAAAAATGCCATTTTCTCATTTCTTACCCCCCTATTAGAATATAGGGGGTTGATTCTCTTTACCAGGGATGGATAACCGCAGATAACCGTCAATTTGAGGGGGCTACGCCACCTCAAATTGACTATCTGCTATCCATCCCTGGTAAAGAGAGAAAGGCAAAAAACCTTACTCCATAAAATACTTTTCAATAGTTTTCGGCCATGATAAGTCACTCTTCTCCTTATATTCATAAAGGCTTTTCAAAAAATCCAAATCATTTTCAAAAAGCAAAGTTTTATCATTAGCATCCCTACCAAAAGTATGATAACCCTCACTTTCAACAAGTGATAAAACTTTAAAAAGTTGAGGACGAGATACACCTAACACTCCAGAAGCAGCAGTCAAATCATAATGTTGCTCTTCTAAATTATCATCCATAAACCCCTCTCCTTCCTTTTTTTCAACCTTTTCTCTAACCGGAACGACATTACTCAATTTCTCTTTAACAACAGACACACCTTTATCATCATCAACAACACCAGGCAAAACATTCTTATTTTCTGATGGATCAAACTGATTTTTAATACGCTTCAATTTCGCAAAATGATCATAAAACGAAAAGCCTTTTTCCAAAACAGGAGAATAAAATTCACGTGCCACTTCACCCTTAACAGCCGCATAACCTCGACCATAAACACGATAACCAGAAACATACTTTAAAAATTTAAATTCTTTATTCCGATTAACCTCCTCAAACATAATGTTATAACCATCATCATCCAAACGACCAACAACAAGACGAAACATCATACTACTCTGCAGAATAGAAGGCAAATCAAGCCGAGAAGGTTTTTGCATTGCTGGAACAAAAAAGACACCAGCTTGTCTACCCTTAAGAACAATACCTCTTAAAACCACTTCAAAAAGATCTCTATCCTTAATAGACATACTATCAACAACTGATTTAAAAGAATTATACTCATCACAAAACAAAAAACAAGGCTCCAAACCATATTCCCAATAAGTCCTTAACTCTTTATCATCATGACAAACCCGCTCTTTATTCATGTATTTATAGCGATCCCCCATAATATTATGAACCTTCACAAAAGTGTCAATTATCTCTTTAGCATCAAATACTATCCGACCTTTAAACGCCTCCATTTCTGCCATTGTTACAAAATCAGCTTCTTTAGGATCACATATATATACCGTACCTATCCTAGCCAATGCTAAAATCAAAGTACGTAACAAAACAGTTTTACCGCCACCAGTACCACCAGCAACAATCATATGTGGATCAGAATCAAAATCCCAATAAAAATTTTCCATGAGTTTTAATCCTTTACCCTTCACATATTCTACATCGGGCACTTTTATCCGATTCAAAAATGCAGAATAAGCCATAGTATAAGTTTTAAACTTAGCACTATCAACTGTTTCCATATAATCCATAGCTAGACTAGTCTCAAGATCACCGCCAATTTTCTTAAACTTATCCTGAAATTTATTTCCAGCCATCTCAAATGCAATATCCAAATCAAATTTTCGCTGCCTCATATAAATTTTAGGAAAACGATAGGTAGTACCGCCATTCTTACCTTGCTTACGTTTTTCATAAACAAAGCCATGTTCAAACAAAAAACGAGATATAATCCCCAAACGATCAAGTTTCTTTCCAAAAGGCGTACACTCACGGAAAAACCAAGTCAAATAAAAAGAAAAAGCCACAACAAATATTATCAAAATAACTGATAAGCCTATTGTCCATTTATTTAAATCAAGAAAACCCTCATAAATAACTTCAAAATTAAAATAAAGAAATAAAACAACGGGTATTAATAATAAAACAAAAAAAGAGGTAAAAAAAATCACATTCATATACCTCATCCAAGGTCGGACTCTTCTACCTCTATATTCAGGTAATAATTTCATCTACTACCCTTCTTTCTTTTGATGCTCCTGCTTTTGATTATTATGCTGCCCTAACTTACGTACACCAGTCGCAAATACCTTAATACGATCAGAACGCTTACCAATCGAAACATAAGCAAAATTAAGATTATCAAGCTCAATATTCTCTCGGTATTTAATACCTAATTCATTAAAACGCACCTCAGTCATATCTAAAACAGTCACAGCAATCGACTTCTTTAAAAAAGAAGAAGAAACTGACAAAACAAGACCACGAGTCTCACCCGTAGGAATTTGAGGATAAGTACCGTCTTGACGACGAGGCTGAGAAGTGTCGTCCATATAATCCAAATCATCCCCAACCACCTTAATAAACCTTAAATCCCCAAGAATTTCTTTAGGATTAACCAAACCATCATCTAAAACACGATACGAACGATCCGCAAACTGTTTTTTTTCACCAAAATCCAAACCTACTTTAGCCATTATTTATTTCCTCCCACACGTTTTAATTTTTTTGCAAGCACATTCATAGCCGGAGAAACATCTTGACCGTTCCAAGACGTATCTTCCAAAAAGTAACACTCCCCATCAATTTCAACCTCATCATCAAACTGAAAAACTTCAGGAAGAGCAGGTGTAATGATATGAAACACACCATGCCTCTCATTATTTACAATGTGCCTTTGATAAGTGCCAGCAACACCATTTACTCTACGAGGAGCAGTCCCTAACTCTTCATAAAAAACTTTTCCCACAAAATCAGATTTTAACTTCAAATTATCAATAAGTTCCATCTTTATACCTCACATTTTTAAAAATAAAAAAGCTTCCGAACTGTCTTATCGTTTATTTGCTCAGAAGCTAAACACAACTAAGCCTTTTTACGACCTGCCCAGGTCAAAAAATTATTTCTTTTCAAACTTTCGAATACCTAATAAACCAAACAACACCATAAACAGACCAACAACCACACTCAAAATCGTTGCTTCATCTCCTGTTTTTGGCAAGGCTGCCGCCTGAACAACTGGCGCCTCTGGCACTACTTCTGCAGGCACATATCCATCTACTACAACCTCTTCTGGTTCCTCAGGAGTAATAGTTTTAACTTCATTAGATTTCACAGGATATTCAATAATATTCCCATCAACATCCTTAAAAGCAATATTAGTTGTAAAATCATTAAAGACTTCCCCAGCCTTAATACGCACAAAATCAACATCTACACCAACTTGAAAATCACTATCTTTAGCAACACGTGCCAAAAAATCAGAATTCAGATTAACGACAAAACGACCAGTTGATTCATCATAAGTTTGTTGTACAAAGGCCACTAAATCAGCTTGACTTTGAAGAACCGTACCATCTGTAAGTTTAATTGGAACAAATGCATAAACACGATATCCTAAATATTTATCATGCTCAACATCCAAAACATCTACAATTTCATATTTAACAAGCTCATCTTGTCCATTAGCCAAAATAAGAGGCGCTTGTAATGTGTAAGTCGCTGTTTCACCAACACGCAATGTACCATTATCAATAGAAACACCATTTTTAACAACATCTTTCACCGAAACCAGCTCATTCTTAAAAGCATTAAGATAATAAAAAACAGTTACACCAACAGGAGCCGTTGGCAATGGTTTTTCTTCCTCATATGTAGGTGTTACAGGAATTCCAGTTGCCTTCACTCGAGAATTAAATGAAAAAAGTTGATTACTGTCATTTGTCCCTCCAAAAGTAAAGGTTACTTTATCTCCTGTCAATTTAAGAGCACCTGCACCATAATAAGCAAAATCAGAATCCTCTTTATCCCACTGATCTCCTAATATAGCATTATTTGTATCCGAATAAACTGAACCATTATGCATATCTACACTTGAACCGGTAATTTTAATAAACTCTCCACCAGAAATCTGTGAAACATATTCTCGGTAAACTGATGCTTCCGCTGGATCATCACTCGGACTAATTCCTGTACTATCAGAAGAAGCATTTAAAGAACTCAAAGAAATAAGCGCAGAACCTTCTGAAAAATCAACCTTAGAACCATCCGAAAAATAAAATTCTGCTTCAAAGTCATAAGCAGTTTCTCCACCAGCAAAATTAGAACCTAATTTTATTGTATTCGTTGGATCTTTAAAAATATATGCAGTTACCAAATCATTCCTATTAGGCACTTCACGTGCAGTATAAGTATAAATAACTTTAGTAATTTGTCGCCCCATAAAATAACTATTTTCAAGACCATCATAAATAACCGTTACTGGTTGGTCTTTTTTAATAAGGACTTTATAAGACTGTCCTTGATCAGCCCCTTCATTAATAGTATCTGATAAAATAGGGGCAGCAACAAAATCACTTTCAGAAAAATTATTTGAATTTAAATAAAAAATATTTCCAACTTTATCCTGTCCATTAGTCGATCCAACACTTAAATTCGCATACTGACCACTAATTGTAACCGCAGCATTTGTTTCTTTATCAAAAATTAAATCCTGAGCCTCAACACGAGAAAGATATCCATCTTTATCTTTATTACTTTCAGCCTCAGCTAACTGCTGCTTATAAGCCGCTTCCTTCTCAGCATTACGTCGAACAATCGCTTCATTTTCAGCTTCAACTGCCGCTTTCTCAGCTTCATAATTAGCAATCTCTTGCGCCCGAACCTCAACTGCAGAATTAATAACTTCCGCCTGTCCAGCATAATCTTCCTCACCAGCTATACTATCATCAACAATAGCCATCTCTTCTTGAACAACAGTCAATCCCAAACTTTGAGCACTTTCAATCGCAGAGCCCAAACCATCAGTTACCGGAACAACTACCGTCTGAGTAGCCACCTGCTCAGTAGCAACTCCTGTCTCTTCAACATTTCCCACTTCATCAGCTGAAACATGCCCACCCAAAAAAGCAATTCCTAACGCAATACCACAAACTAAACCATATGCTTTCGACTTACGAAAAAAACCATGACCAACAACTTTATTCTGATTCATTAATTTTAACTCCTATTTTTATTTAATTTAAAACAAAAAGACAGCTTTCTAGCTGTCCAAAATAACAACAATCTTCACCTTTAAAACTTGGTGCCCTTACAAAAGTCATCTATCCTCCAAAACACTTCACTCAATCAAGCGGAAAAGCATCAAACAAATACCACCTATCATTCTTGATATTCTTAATAAAAAAATTAACCAAAGGAGTCTGCCAAACACCGCCCAATATTATAAAATCACTATCATCTACATAGCCACTAATCACATCAAAATCACTTCTCTCAACCTTAACTAAATAACATTTTCCTCCTCTATTAGTAAAAACTTCAAAACCAACCTCATCATCTTTATAAAAAAACAAGACAACATCATCAGATGAATCTGGCTTTTTCAAATGAGACAACAACTTCCTTTTCCTAAAAAACAAAACAATCCAACGCCAAAAACTTCCCAATAAATCACCTACCATTAAAAACCTCCTCTATATATTCATTATCTACCATAATCTCACCACCTTCATCATAAGCATAATAACCTATACTAACTTCACCATCCCGAATCATCACAATAGTAGGCGCTTTAACAACACCAAAATGTTCAGCTAAACTCTTACCATCCGCTGTAGTAACATCAACATAAAAAGTAGTTATCAAACTCCCCTTACTCTCTTCAATTATCTTATCTTTAGCCGCTTTACAATACGGACAACTCTTCTTATAAAACACTAAATTAACATTTTGTTTATAGACCACATCATTATATGCAGTAGCAGATAATTCCTTACTATAATCACCAGAACTATTAATTAAAACATAATCACAAAAAAATTTAGCCGATGCTAAAAAACCAAATAAAAAAACAAAAACCAAAACAAAAGATAACAACCTCTTTTTCAAACTTTTTCCATTATCAACTATCAATAGATCAACACCCCTCTATCAAACCAATAATTTCTAAAATTATCCATTTCACTATAATAATGTGCACCATTCCGGTTAATAACATCAATAAACAAATATGTAGCAAAACTAAAACTCCAATTACCAATATTTGTATAAAAATCTAACAACTCCTTACGATAAACCTCTATAAAATCCTCTAAACTTTCAACACTTTCAGAAAAAGGATAAGTAGGTCGCAAACAAAAATCAGATTCATCATCAAAAATCTCAATGCCATAAAAAAAAGACAAAGGTTCCCCTTCTCCAGTAACATGCCATTTCCTAACCACTCTAATCAACCGAATTATAACTCACCTTCTTCCTACTTTCCCCAAAAAACCTAAAACTTTACCAAAAAAACAACCTAAACAAAGACAAAACTAAACCTAGCCAAAAAAAGAAAAAAAGAAAAATTATACTAAAACGTGCCATACCGAAATCATCCAATTCCCCCTTCCTTTTCATCCTCTGAAAAAGAAGACTTCCTTTTCTTCCTTTGTATTTTCTTTTTTCAATCAACATCTTCATATCTAAAAAGGAGCCAAAAACAAGAGGCACCCCTATCAAAATAAGAAAAAGAATACCAGAAAAAAACAAATGATTATAAAGCTCTATCATTTAAAAAACTCCTTTTCATCAACAACTAATTAATCAACCGTTTTAATTTCAGCTGGAATCCACATTTTAGGATTAAAATTAATAATATATTTATAACGGCTCACATCTTTAGTTGTAACATCTTGAACAATATATGATACATTATCAGATAAACCAACTATATGCTTTTGATAACTTTTATTTCCATCTTCCACTAATATTTCCAACTGATTATCTTCCGTATCAGCCTTAATTGACATCCTTCCTGACATTTCAAACATAATATCATTTGTAATAGCATCAATAACTGTTACTTTTCGAACCGTATTAAAATTATCAGCTTCTAAACTCAAATTTTCAGAAACACGATCAGCCTCTGAACAAGCAACTAACAAAACTGTACTCATCACACCAACTAAACCAACAATCAACTTCTTCTTAAATAACATAAATACCCCTTTCAATCTAATAAATCAAATAACAAACCCAAAAACAATAAGTCACAAAAAGAAACAACATACACTCTTCTAAAAAAATCAACAGTTACTTCAAATACAGAACCTGTTCCTAAAAATACAAAAAGTGATACGCAACATACAAAAATAACACTTATAAGAAACGGAACACCTAAAATAATTAAACAAGCAAAAAAATTTTCAACAACCACCTCAAACAATCTCTTCAACAAATCAATCCAATTCCTTAAACTAAAAAACCTCCTCATCCTCTTATTACCTCTTCAAAATGCTCCATAAAAGAAAAAAATGAAGAAAAAATAGAATTAAAAAATAAAAAAACAAGACTAAAAACAATAAGAAAAACACCAAACCAAAAATATTCTCGAGGAATATCTTCATTCCACATTTTCATAACAACAAGAACAATACCTGCAAAAAATAACAGCAAAACTCCCCATAAAACAACATTCCACATTATATTTATCATAAATCTGTCTCCATATCATAAAATTCTTCACATGCTCTTTTATATGCTTCATAAAAATCATCAAAATGATTAGATAAAGGCAACTCTCCATAGTCAATATAGCAATTAATAGCCTCATCAATTGTACTGGAGTTAGTACCTTTAAAAGGAAATGTTAATTCATCAATAGGCAAAATCTCCCGCCTTATTTGATTTACCTGCTCCATCAAACAACGAGCTTCTTTCATTTTTTGATTAAATTCTTTCTTACTAAGCATTTCCCCCCCCATTTTTTATTCAAATCAGAAACAATATCAAAAAATTCACTATCTAAAACAAAACAACCATTAATACAATTCTTTTCAATTACAAAAAATTTATAAAATAATAACCAAAACTATTGACAATAAACCCAATAAAACATAATAATGTACTGGTAAAAAAGAAATCCAATATTTCCCATACATAAAAGCTAATATAAGCTGAATCAAAAAACACGTCCAACCTAAAATTACAGCTAAAATAACACCACCAAAATTAAAAACAATCACTTCATTAATAAAACTCCCCACTAACTAGAAAAGACTTAACTGATGATCTAACTGAAAATTCAACCAAAGCACCTCAGTTCGAAACAAACCGCCTTCTGCTACAGCAGCAAACTCCAAACGCTCCCAATTAGATAAATATCTATTATACAAGTCACTATCATAACCACTTAAAACAATCTTAGCCGAACTTTTATTAATCAACTCCAAAAGCTCTTCATGATCTCTATCAGTCATTTCACAATTATATTGCTTCCTATTTCTTGTAGACAACACATATGGTGGATCAATATACATACAAACATCTGAATAATCAAATCGTTCAATCAACTCTAAAGCCGGCCGATTTTCTATCTGAACTCCCTTCAACCTCATCACATATTCCCAAATAATATCCGGAAGATCATTCCAGTGTTTAACAGCATAAGCCCTTTCACGGCCAATAATATCATTCTTCCATCCAGACTTATCATTAACCCTAAAACCATGAGACATCAAAGATTTTATTAAAAAATTCAACGCCCTATCAACTTCATTCAAAGAAGAATTTTTCCAAGCAACATTATAAACATCTCTACTATAAGGCGTTAAAAATAATTTCTCCTGTAACTCTTTAGAACTAGACTGAATAACCCGAAATAAATTAACAACATCACTATCCAAATCATTCACAGTCTCAATAGGAGCAACCGATTTACTAAACAAAACAGCCCCAGAACCAAAATAAGGTTCCAAATAACTTTTATGCTCAGGCAACAAATCAACAATCTTACTCGATAAATTCCATTTACTGCCTGGATACCTCAATAAAGACTTTACCATTTCACTCTTCCTTAAAACTTCTGTCCTGTAGAATAGAATTTTCATAAGGTAATTCCAACTCTTCCTTAGAAAAATTTACTTTATCTATATCAAAAAAATCATTTAAATCCATTATCATAAATACCATCCTTTTAAAAGTGAAACCTACTATCAGATAATCTCACCTATACTACACCTCTGATAAGTCAAATAAAGAGATATCGTTTATCTCTTCATGCCGTACTTCTGTCTGATAATACTGTCTATAATACTTACCTGCATCTCTAGCTA
This sequence comes from Streptococcus huangxiaojuni, assembly GCF_040930515.1. Lineage (NCBI taxonomy): Bacteria > Bacillati > Bacillota > Bacilli > Lactobacillales > Streptococcaceae > Streptococcus > Streptococcus huangxiaojuni. The sequence goes on along the minus strand of NZ_JBFQEG010000002.1, from coordinate 61,393 downwards.
AGCTCCTATTCATACTCTCAAGCATTAATACTTTCAAACCTAAATCTACTGTTTTCTTCTTAGCTTTACGTTCACAATAGAGTTTACCATCTTTAAAGGAAAATACGCCAATACCTTGCCAATAATATTTAGTTAATAACTCTTTATCACTAGCTTGTACAAACAGCTCATATGGCAACACAAGATAATTATAGTCACCATAAAAGGACAAAAGAGCCTTACTCTTCAAATCAGCTAATGAAGTTTTGACTTCCCAACACTTCAATAAACCAGTTGTTTCATAGGTCATCACATCAACAATTTCTATCTGATCAGTGATTGCTGATTTAGAACGCCAATTGCCAATCATTACTTCAACACAAGCAAAAACACCCATTTTATTATTGTGATTTAAAATAGCTTTCTCAACTGTTTTAGTTAATGTAGTCTTTGTCATTTTAATACCTCATAGACCCACTCCAAAGGAGTTTCAAAATCATAATAACTACTAATTAATAGCGCTCCTCCACTTCCTCTAGGAGAAATAAAAGGTTTATAAAACAAATCACCTAACCATTTTTCATTTTTAGTATCCCAAAATCTAAACTTTGGTATCATCCTTTACCTCCTTCAAAACAACATCTTCAAAAGGCAAAGTAAATAGCCAATAATACCCTTCTTCATGCGGGCGCTCGTTCATTTGCACGTCCCCGTATATCCAATCAATTTTTGTTACAGGGTATGTTTTTCCCTCAAATTTTACATAAGCTTCAAATTTTGGTATCATTTCTTGTTCTCCTTTCAAAATAATTCAACTAACCAAAATATTCTAAAATCTCTTCTAAATCTTCTTCATCAATAACAACATACCTTTTATTCTTTTGATGAAAATCTTCAATAACATCATCCCAATTATCTTCTTTCTCAAGCGACCAAACCCTATTACTATAACTAATTTTATTAATTTTACTAGCCAAACTATCATCAACAATTGCAAAGTAACGCTGATTATAAACAACAGAATATTCCATAACTAAACTTCTCCCATTACCTACCCATAAATCAAATAAACAGCAACTTCCATTTGAGGAAACCCCAAAGCACTCGTATGCCACTCCTTAAACTCATCATCTTTAGGTAACCAATCCTTACTTGCAAAAACACCATATCCATCTGGAGCCTCTTCACCAAAAATACAACTCAAAGCCCCCATCAACGTTAAGCCTTCTTCCATCATTTCAGCAAAATAATCTATCCTTTCTTTAACCTTTACAGGAAAATTATGTTTCGGTGGATTAATTTTTCCACCATCAACACTCCAACCATAAATCCCATCTAACATTACTTTTTCAAAATCATCTCTTTTCATCTTCCACCTCTTCTGCAAATTGCCAAACCCATGAAAGTTCAGAGTTTTTTATCAACTCTTCAGTTAATCCACCCGGAATACGACTATTATGCTGCTTAATCTTATCTTTAGACCGATAATTACGATCACTTAGATACAAATTTCCATCACTTCCCATACAAACCGTTTTATAGCGACCATCTCCAACTGGAATTACCACAACATAAACAAGCTCTTTTTTAAAAGCATACTCTTTAAAAGCATACCCATACAACCAAGCTTTAGCAAACTTTTCACTATTATCAAAAATCCAATCATCTACTTTATCATCAAATACACAAGATACCATAGCTTCATACAAATCCAAACCATTTCTCTTAGCACTTTGAATCCAACTTGCAACAAACTCCGGAATAATTACCTTCCCTATATTTTGATTATCCATTTTCTCAATATAATTAATCAGCGAATCAATAACCATCCGTTCTGCTGAAAGTCTTTTTAAAGACCTAATCAAATCTTCCTTTCTCATCTATCTACCTCCAAATTTATCACTCATCTCACTACATCTCTACTACTCATATAATGCTGCATAACTGTCTGCAACGCCCAAACTCTTAAACCAGGAGTTAAATCACCATTTCTTCTTGCTACTCTATCTAACTTCTCTATCTCCTTACAAACCTCTTTATAGCAACAATCATATAATCCAGAATCCGAATCATAAACAGAAGCATTCCAAACAAATCGATCAACAATCTTCTTATATTCACCCTTATAATAGATATCACTTGCTACCGTATTTAACCCCATAAACATCCTCCTTAAAAAACAAAATCAAATTATAATAACCGCATTCCCTTACATGCTTTAAAAAAGCCATTAAAAAATTTAACAGCCTTTTTAAAACAAAAAAACCAAGAAGTTTTGAACTCCTTGGTCTACATGCTTCAAATTAATCAACGCTATAAAAATTTCATTCTTCAAAAATTAACATTCTCAAAAAATAGCATTCTAAAAAATAACATTCATTAAAATTTACAATAAAAAAAGTTACTTTAAACACAATTTTAAGTACACTGAAAACACCTTGGTTTAAAGCTTTTATGTGCTCATATCATCGCACACTCCATGCTCCCTGTCACCAGAAAGACATATGCTTTCAGTCGACCATAATCAGAGACTACAGTCTTAAGCCAACCCAATCAGGTCAACCCCCGCCATCTGTGCCTTTAAAGCTTATAATATCAGAGCGGTTCTTGTTTTTTCTACATCTGCGGGAAAACATTAGCAACTCCAACCCATTATTTGAATTTTCATTACTAAGAGCAAAGCTCAGCCGAAACCCGAGTACGTTGTTGCAAACTTGTTAGAAACTAGCTAAATATGATATAATTTAGCTATAAACGTTAACAATTCTTTTGTTCTCGTTGCTCTTTGAAATCGATATAAAATAACAAACAACCACCAATATTTTATATCTTCATAAAGAACTGTAACAAAGCATGAGAATTGTTACTATACCAATCAATAATTATTATATTGACGAGGTGTAGGTCTTTTCTCGTGCTTTTTCGTTTGAGCCGTATTATAAATCTATAAAACTAGTCTCAAACAAGTCTGCAACAATAATCAGAATAATATATGGATATTAAAAGGAGAAAAATAAATGCTATTTGAAATATTAACTGAAATTACCTACCACATCATCAAAGGTATACTCAGCATAATAACTTGGCTAGTAATAGAACATCCATTCATCACAACTATAGTAATAGCAGTCATCTTACGTAACACATTCTAATTACTTACCCAACAATCAAACATTTACTTTACTTCCAGTACATAACACACATACTATTAGCTTTTGACAAATCAACCAAAATAACGTACAATTAAATTGCTACATATAACTGTGCGTTGGATTTCAACTGATTGTCAGTAAGAATCTGACGTACTTTTTATTTAATTTTCAAAGGATATAGTAAACTATACCTAAAATCTTTCTCAAAGATACACTTCTTTTTTTTCTTAATCACTTAAGCTTTTTTGGTATCTAATAGAAAGACTGATGCTACCATCAATAGGTATATTGAAATAATTAAAAATTTTAATTACTTCAATATATCTACAGAAAGAAATTTTTATGAAAATTAACGAACAAGAATTTGATTACTATTTCAATAAAATCATTCTATTTTATCAACAAAACTTAATCAACGCCTCTCTATCAGGAAATGAAAATAAACTCTATTCCATTTTTGAAGAAATGTTTTCTGATGGAGATAAAAACGAAACAATCAAAGGCCTTTTAAAATACCTATCTAAAGGAGATACACAAATTCTCGAAAAATTACATAATGCCCGTATCGAACATCACTTCCGCAATAGACTCGCTCGTTGCTTAGATGACAGAGAGCCTGAAGTTGTAAAACTTGTCTTAAAAGACCTTTTCTACGAGTTAGAAGACTTTATTAAAAATTACTAAAACTGTTCATCAAAGATCTCATTTTTTAAAGCTTCTAACTTCTCATTATATTCATTCACAATTTCATTGTAGCGATCTTTATATTTTCTAGGAACCTTTTCCTTAAATGAATCAACCTCTTCCTTAGAAATTAAATCAAAATCTAAATAAAGAATACCATCGAAAAGTTTAGCCTCTCTTTGCTGCTTACAAATACAAGCTGCTAATTGTAAATATTCTGTTTTAGTCATTTTTCTTCTACCTCCACATTAACGAAAGGATTTGACCTACAACAACCATGTTGTTATAATTATTTTACATCATTCTTGTTGTTGTGTCAACAGGTTTCTTTAAAAAAATATGTTTTCTCAAAAATTGAAAGAGCTAAGACTTGAAGCCAACCTATCTCAAAAACAAATCGCTTATGAACTAGGAGTATCTCAACAATCTTATGCCAGATGGGAAACCGGAAAACACGAACCCACTCTCAATACTCTTAAAAAAGTTTCTAAATTTTTCAAAATCCCCATTGAAGAGCTCTTATCTGATAAATCCCTCTCCCTTGAAAGAATACTTTCTAGCGAAACGATTACCTATCAAGATAAAGAATTATCAGATGAAAATCTTCAAGAATTTAAGCAAATTACTAATGAATTCATAAAGTCTATTAGTTAATCCAAAACTCCTTTTATATCGCTTTCGATATTTTAATTTTATATCATTTGCGATATAATGTCAACTATTTTTTTCAAAAAAATAAAAAAATTTTTGAAAGGCATAAACTATGTTTCCAGACAGACTTAAAACTTTACGAAAAGAAGCAAAGCTTACACAAAAACAACTAGCTGAACAAATGCATACTAGTCAACCATCTTATCAAAACTGGGAAAAAGGAATTCGAACACCAACCCAAAAAAATCTCGAAAAACTAGCTGACATTTTTGATGTTTCTACTGATTACCTATTAGGCAAAACAAATATCAAAAACAGCAATGAATTAACCGAAACAGACATCACTAAAATCCTTGATACTGGTGTTGTAAGCTACGATGGAAAACCTATGACCGAACATGATAGAGAAATTTTAACACAAGTCATTAAGGATTATTTCGATGGGAACCTTAAAGAATACGATCAATAAACTTCGTGAAGAACTTGATGCAATTATCATTTATCGCAAAATCGATTACAAAGGACTAGCTATTATTCCCTTAAAAATAGTCATTGTCTGCACTAATCTTTCCAAAAAAGAGGAAGAACAAGTTATCCTTCATGAACTTGAACACATCAAGAAAAACCACGGCAAAAACTCTTATGCTTCTCCCATCCATTATTACAAACAAGAGGCAGAGGCTGAACACGGAAGAATATCTGCAGATATAGAGCACTACATCACCAATACTCCCAAAGAATATTGGAATACTTTTAATTTTCTAGGCTATTTTGGTATTAGTTCTGAATTTGAAAGTTATGTTGACGAACAATTTAATAGATATAAATAATTTTCAACACAAACAAAAAAAGCGACTAGATTTCTCTAGTCGTTATTTTAATTTATATACTTTCTCTTCCCAATTTAATTATCCAAAAATAAACATTTTTCAAGTTTTAAATCTAACAGAAATAATAATTAAATTCCTAATATAAGAAACGATTAATTTTTTCTAGTCACTTTATTCTACCTTATTAAAAACAAATCCCTTATTAATAGGAACTTCACCACGATCGCCCCCCAAACATTCTAACGAAAAATCATCATTAATTTTAAACACTAAATCATATGCATCTAAATTACTTCCTCCAAAATCTAACCTAACTTCTACATCTCCATCAATATATTCTTTATAATCAGCAATGTTCTTTATTTTTTTCATATCTTCAACTTTTTGAGCAATAACATCAACATCATCCACCATATCCACACTATACAAGCCTAAAAAAGTAACCCTATATTCTTCACTTCCCTTATCTATCCCCCTTGCAACTCTCAAAGAATTAGGATGCAACTGTTCATAAGAAAAAGTATCCGATTTTAAATCAAAAGTAACATCACTATTTTCATATCTTCCTATATATTTCTCCTTAAATTCAGTCACTAAAAGTTTTTGAAGTTCTTCATAAGTATCATCATATTTTTCCTTTACTTCCTCTATTTCTTCTTTAGCACTTTTCAAATCTTCAAATAAACTACTATTTTCAAAAACATATTTAGTCGTCGTTTTACCATCTGAAACGGTCAATATTTCTCTTTCTAAATCATAACTAAGTTTCGTATTGCCCGAAACAAGCATCTTATTGTCTACATCAATAGTGCCAGATACTTTATTTTTTCCGCTATTATATTCAAAATAATCATCTTTAAATTCAAAATATTCCTCAGAATCATAACTTATATATAAAGATGAATCAGAATCTTGTTCAACTTCATAATATCTTCCATTTAAAGAATTGCTAGAACAAGCTACTAAAACAAATATAGAAACAAAAGCTAAAAAAACTCCTAATAATTTCTTCTTCATAAAACACCTCTTCTAAAATTAAAATAAATCAGAATGGCTACCAGTTCTCAACAAATTTAAAATCAACTTATCATCATCAATCCAATAGATCAAAAGCCAATCAGGCTGAATATGACATTCTCTGACACCCTTATAATGTTTGCTGACAGTCAACTGATGATCTCTATATTTTTCTGGTAAACCATTTCCCTCTACTAAAATCTCTAAAACTTCTTCTAGCTTAGAGGCCTTAAACCCACGTCTCAAAGCTAATTTATAATCTTTTTTAAACTGATTATGATATTTGATTTTAAGCATCTAAACTCTCCAGCAAACTTTTAACATCAGTAAATTCTTCACTCATATTAACTCCCTTTAATGAATCCTCAATAATAGGCGTTAATTCATCAGCCCTAATAACAAACGGAATGCTGCGGGTAACCAACGATTGCTTCAAAAATAGTCGCAAGGCACTAGACAAATCTAAACCCATTGATTTATATAACTCCGTAGCCTCTTTCTTCATTTTATCATCAACCTTAAATGTAATTGTAGTCATAAACTTTATACCTCTTTTCTATACTAACATTATATCAATAATGTTAATATTTGTCAAGATTTATAATACACAATAAAATGCACTAGCTCCTACTAATGCACTTTATTCTATATCATTAACTAAAAAATACACTGCTTGGTTAATTTTTGGTTAGTTCTTCTACTACGATTATATAAAATGATTCAAAACACCTTTAAATTAAGCATTTATAAATTTATGTTGTTATAGCTTTATTATAACAAAAAGCTGCGCGCTTTTCTGATTTAAGAAACAAAAGGAAATGTTTGGCAGCACTAACTTGGGCTTCTGAATTTCTGGGACAGTATCCCTTACTGCCAGAAAGAACGCCTTCTGATGTCTCTTTCCTCTCTAGCAGGCACCCAGTGGTTTAAGCTGCCGTCCTTGATCATCAAAATTTGTCGGAAGCAGCCATTTTTCAAACTTAGCTTTCATACTGTGCCAATCGTCATCAATCATGGAAAACCAAGCAGTATCTCGGCTTCTTTGTTTGTAAACAGCTGCCTTTCGAAAAGTTCCTTCATACTGAAAGCCTAGACGCTTGGCTGCATGAACTGAAGCATGATTAAGGCTGTCGCATTTCCACTCATAACGCCTGTAGTGCAAAACATCAAATACATAAGCCATAACTAAAAACTGGGCTTCGGTCGCCTGACGCGACTGCTTTAACTGCGGCGAATATAGAACCCAGCCCATTTCTGCAAGGCGGTTCTTAGTATCGATCCGCATAAGAGAAAAGGTTCCTAGCACTTTTTGAGTGGCTTTGTCCTTAATGGCAAGATAATAGGGATCACGTGATGTCTCCATCATTTCAAAGTAAGTTTGAAAAGTTTTGATATCTTTAAACCCATCAATCGGCAAATAAGTCCATTGTTCAGGAACGCTGTCAGGCCCGTAAAAGCGATAAGCATCATCTAAGTGATCTTCAACAGACACCGGCTCAACGATTGTATAATAGCCGGTCAGTCGATCTATTTGAGGATAACTCCCTTGGGTAAAATGGCCGATAGCTTGCTGAAAATCATTATAGGGCATACGGTATTCTCCTTTCTCTGTCTATTAGACAGCGAAGTCAGCACTGCTGTAAAAACAAGTATGTCACAGTCAGCTTTTGAGCAGCTTGAAAGCTGCCTTTTTATCCGACTGTTTGTCTGATACAGAAGCTGAGTTAATTTACGCAATTGAAAAAAAGAGGCCGAGAAAATGAGAAGGCTCTAACAAAAGTCAGCTCATTTCTCGCCTCAAAATGTCAGTTTGTTTTCATTTTTAGTCCCAAAGGATCTTAATTTTTTGGAACGAAGACCACATGTTCATTAACAAAAGCGTTAAAGCCAAGGTGGCTCAGTTCACGGCCGTAACCGGAATTCTTGATACCGCCAAATGGCAGTTCCGGATGAGATGTCCAGCCGGAATTAATGAAACTCATACCCGTTTCAATCTTAGCAGCAACAGCTCTTGCATGATCCAAATCCTTACTGAAGACCGTTCCGCCCAGACCATAGTTGGAATCATTAGCAAGCTCAATAGCCTCTTCTTCAGAAGCCACTTTATAGATGGAGGCAACCGGACCAAAGATTTCTTGATTGTAAATCGGATTATCTTTGGTAATATCAGTCAGGACTGTTGGCATAACAAAATTGCCCGGATGGTCAATAACTTCGTTGCCGTAAGCAACATGAGCTCCATTATCCACTGCCAGCTTAATTTGTTCCAGCACTTCCTCTTTAGCATCAGCCGATGAGAGCGGAGCCAGTGTTGTCTCTGGATCCATAGGGTCTCCCCACTTAGCCGTTTTAAAGGTATCGACAACCATATTGACAAATTTTTCATAGTTATCGTCACCTACTACGATAAAGCGTTTAGAAGAGGTGCAAACTTGTCCAGCATTGTAGAGACGGGCAAAAAATATCGTGTCATTTAAGAGTTCAAAGTCGGCATCTTCCAGAATAATGAAGGCATCGTTACCGCCAAGCTCAAGTGCTGATTTTTTCAGATTTTTGCCAGCTTCTGCTGCAATCGAAGCTCCGCCCCGCTCAGAACCAGTCAGTGCAACTCCCTGTACACGAGGATCAGCAATAGCCTTGCTGACTTGTCCATAAGAAAGGAATAGATTTTTGAAGGAAGCTGCAGGTGCACCGGCTTCCAGTACTAAATCTTCAAAAGCCTGAGCAGAACCTGGGCAAATAGAAGCATGTTTGAGTACTGTAGGGTTGCCGATCATAAAGTTAGGGGCAAATACCCGCATAATTTGATAGAAAGGAAAGTTCCAAGGTTCTACCATAAACAGCACACCGACAGCCTGTTTAAGATAATAAGCGTCTCCATGTATATCTTCCAGCGGTTCAGGCTTTAAAAATTCCTCTGCTTTGTCAGCAAAATAATCTGCAATCTCAGCACATAATTCGACCTCGCCTTTAGCTTCTGTAAAGAGTTTACCCATGTCCTTCGTCATTATTTCAGCATACTTATCTGTATCGCGGCGTAAAATAGCTGCAACATTATGGAGCTGTTCTTTGCGTTCTGCTAAACCTCCTTCGCTGCGCCATTTCTTATACAGAGCATGGCCGTCTGCCAGTGCTTTTTCTAAATCAGCATCTGAGGCATTTGGAAATTCTTGTAAAACTTCATTAGTATAAGGGTAGGTTGTTTTATAGGCCATAATTTCCTCCTTTTTTGATTAAGCTGTCCGAAAAGCCACATAAACTCGCTTCAGGGCAGCAATTATGGTGTCTATATTCATTATAGCACTTTTGAAATCGATTTCAAAAAGAAAATTTGTCTCTAAAAATAAGCATATGGAAAATTGGGCCCTGATATATCCTTGTCTAAAATGGCCTCTAAAAGTTAAGTAAAGATTATGGCTCCCCTGCTAAAAGTCTCCTTCCACCGTGTGCCGCTCTCCCAAACGATAGTCATCAGCATTTTCAAACATTTGACCAAGTGATAAAGGCTGCCGTCCTGTCAGTTTGATAAAATCACTGACCGTTACATCAAGAAAACCTTCTGTAACTGCTGTCCCAAAGCTTACCATACCTTCTGACGTTGCTTGGATAGGACTCTTGCTGAAATCGCCCTCTGTATCTCTGGGCACACCGATAGAATCAAAATAAGCATACAATTCATCATCAGTAAGCTTGGTATAGGTGATAGTATTACCGGTCGCTGCATTAGCAATATCTAAAAATTTTTGATAAGAAATCGGCTCAAGACCATTGATATTAAGCACTGCACGATGCAGTAAATCATTTGCCAATGCACAGCTGGCAGCAAAAGCTGCGTCACGCCTTGAAATGAACCAAACACGGCCATCGCCCATATTTTTTGAAATGGCTTCTTCTTTTGCTTCTGCGGCTCTCAGATAGTCGCTGATAAAGGCTTCAGCAAACAGCGAATGACGCAGAAAAATATAATCGAGCGGTGTGTTTTGGATAATAGCTTCTGTGAAAGCGTGATCCCTGTTTTCGATACTGGGATTAAAAGGATGACTGGCAGAAAGGACAGAAGTATAAATAACTTGTCTGACATTGGCTTTGACGCAGGCCTCAATCACATTTTGGTGAGCCTTCCGCCGACTTTCTCCAACAAAGGGCATCGATATCAAAAGCACCTTATCCGCATTTTCAAACACCTTCACAAGATTATCCTGACTATTAAAATTAAGAACAGCAGTCGCAATTCCAGCATCCTGATAGGCTTTTAGCGCTTCTTCTGCCGGAGCAGTAAAAAACAAATCTTCCTTTGGAAGTAAATCTTGAACAAAGGCAGCCACCTGCGATCCAAAATTCCCATCAACACCATTAACAACAATCTTTGCCATGAGGACCTCCTAATTATCTTTCGAGTGACGCTGACCAACCTGAAAATCTGCTTCATGTTCAAACATGTAACGAACAGTTAAGGCTCTGTCTCCTGTTAGTTTTTCAAAATCATCAGTAAAAACAGCCATCTTGCCTTCACGAATAGCCTGAGCAAAGGTTACCATGCCTTCTGAAGAAAAAGGAGCTTCGGAATCTTCCTTGAATTCCCCATCTGTAGTGCGGGGAACTCCCATGGCATCAAAAACAGCATAATTTTCTTCATCAGTAATCGCCTGATAAGAAAGGTTATTGCCCGTCACTTCGTTGCCGATTTGCACAAATTCTGCCATAGTCAGAAGTTCCGGTCCATTGATATTTTGAATAGAGAAATGCAGATGGTCTGCTAAAAGGGCATGGGCAACAGCTTTTGCACAGTCTTTTCTCGAAATATAAGCCATTTTACCGCTGCCTTGACTGTTAGCCAGAGGAGTTCCGGCGCGGACAAAGGTAAAATAGTTGGTAATCATAGCTTCAGCGTACTGGGAATTTCGCAAAAAGATATAATCTAGGCCAGAATCTTTGATATATTTTTCAGTATAGGCATGGTCAATTTTCTCAACGCTGGGGTTTGTCGGATCAGAAGCATTAACTAAAGAAGTGTAAATAATTTTTTTGACTCCTGCCGCTTTAGCCGCATCAATAACATTTTTATGCGCAGCCTGACGTTTGGCACCGACAAAAGGCATTGAAATCAAGGCCAGCCTGTCTGCACCGGCAAATTTTTCAGCTAAACCTTCAACATGATTAAAATTCATCTGACGTGTTTCTACACCGGCCTGCCTATATTTATTCAATGCTTCCTGACTGTAGCCGCCAAAAATAAGTCTGTCTTTATCCTCAGTCAGCTCCAGCAGATAGTCTGCTGCAAGCCCGCCCAAATTACCATCGACACCAGTTAATAAAAGTTTTGCCATCGCTTTTTCCTCGCTTTTATATATGATAAAGCTATTATAATGTAAACGCTGACAAAAATACAGTTTTTATCTACACTTTATTTTGCAAAGAAAATATTTTTGCTTTTTAAAGCAGCAACTGTCAGTGGCTCAGAATGACCTGAATAGATGAGCACAGACCCGCCATAAGAAAAAATAACATTCTGTATACTCTTCTTTAATTCTAATAGGTCCCCTCCTGGGAAATGCGTCAATCCTAGCCCTCCTTGATAGATGGTATCACCTGCAATCAGTGCTTTATCCCTAGCAGCATAAAAACTAACTGAATCTGGTGAATGGCCTGGTGTATGTCTAATATCAAGATAAAACTGCGGATTGTTTTTTAATAGTATACGGTCAGAACCAAAGGGAAGGACGTTTTGAACGATTCTGTCTCCAACACATTGGCGGGATAGATTAAAATAAGGATCCAGAAGATAGCTCTGTGCTTTTGGATGCGCATAAGCATTAATCCCTAGTTTCTCTCTTAAAAAATCTACAGCTCCAGTATGATCAAAGTGCCCATGTGTCAGCAGTATCTTTTCAATCTGCCACTGCTGCTGCTCAATGACCTGCAGAAGCAGTTCGCCTTGTGCTCCCGGATCAATGATAAAACCTGACTGACTGATTTCATCAATAACAAAATAGGTATTGACGGTGAAAAAATCAGAGACGGAAATTTTTTGAATCATAAGACTAACTCTCTTTTAAGCACTAAATCCGGCAACCTTCTGGTCCGCATGATAAGTTGTCATCAGATTCGGATTCTGAAAGCTCTTCGAGATAAGCTTGACGCAGAGCTGTTTCAAAACCTTGCTGCGATTGTGCTCCGGCAACAGCATAACGATCATCAATGACAAAATAAGGTACTCCCGAGATTCCCAATTGTCTCGCCTCTTCTTGGTCGGCAAGAACTTGTTGCTTAAAACGCTCCCCTTCTAAAAATGTTTCTACGGTTTCCTGATCGAGACCAGCTTGCACAGCAGCAGCTAAAAGAACTTCATAATCAGCTAATTCCTTATTATCAGCAAAATAGGCTTGGAAAAGTGCTGACTTCAGTTCCTCTACCTGCTCTTTGCTGCCAGTTTCCTGAACAAGCTTTGTTAAACGGTGAGCATCCATTGTATTTGTAAATAAAGTAGAGAGATAATTAAAGCTCAAACCTTCCTGTCTGCCTAAGGCAGAAATTTGCTCGATTCGCTGACCTGCTTGCTCATAGGAAATACCATATTTTTGAGCAAAACGCTTTTGAGTAGGCCCAACTGATTGCACAGGTGCATAAGGATCCAACTGGAATGCTTTCATCTCAAAGCTTACAATATTCTCCAGTCCCAGCTTGTTAATCGCTTTTTTTAAGCGTGTTTCGCCGATATAGCAATACGGGCAAGCATAATCAGACCAATAAGTAATTTTCATAAGAATCAATCCTCCCAGTAATAGAACATGTTCTATTACTTTTTCTTGCTATTATAGAACATGTTCGATATAATGTCAATAAAAAAATATCAAGGAGAAAATAATGCCTGCTGGACGACCTTCGAAGCAAACAAACAAGAAAAATAAGGACAGCCGTTCATATCTGGTTGCAGCTGCTTTAGAACTCATTAAAAAGGGAGAACCCCTTAATGTTCGTACTGTCTGCAGTCGATCCGGCTTGTCAACTGGAACTTTCTACTATTATTTTCAGGACAAAGATGACTTACTAGGCTACTGTCTTACCCAGTCTCTTACCAGCAGACCAGTCGAATTCTGTAATGAACTCCCTCTAAGTCAACAAATTTTTACTGTTTATTTGCCCTTACTGCAGCAATATCAAGATTTAGGCAAACCAGTTATGCGGCAGTTCTATACAGGGAGCAACAGTTCATTAGCGCGCTATATGGGAGAAACAAAGGGACAGTTTTTAGAAGGGACAGTCATGTTTGATTCTCAAAAGCTCATAAAAAAAGCAATCCAAACCGGAATGCTGAGCGAAACAACAGATAGCTATAAATTAAGTGCAGACATCTGTATTTTAATCAAAGGCAGCGTTTTCGACTGGTGCTTGTCTGATTATAAAGATAAGCTTATTCCCACAGCTAAACGTTTACTGGAAAACTATTTAGCCGCTTTTTCTTCCCAATCGGTATAGGTACGCCCCCATTGACAAATTTGCCGAAGTAAGGGGATGAGTTCTTCTCCTACCTCTGACAGACTGTATTCGACTTTTGGGGGAACCTGAGCATACTCTTGACGGATAATCAATCCGTCTTTTTCTAATTCTTTCAGCCGGCTTGAAAGCATCTTATGGGTAACTGTCCCAAGTGCTTTTTTTATTTCGCCGTAGCGCATGACGCCATATTCTGACAGCCAAAAAAGGATATGCATTTTCCATCTGCCGCTGATAAGTGATAAAGCACGGTTAAAAGGGCCCATATTGATATTTTTTTCAATAGCTTCATTATTTTTCAACATAATACTCTCCTTTATGATAGTATCTATCTTTTTTGTGCGTTCTTGTCAAAAAGATAGGCATGCTTTAAAATTAAGATATCAAAAATAGAAGGAGAAAGCAAATGCCTCAATATGATTTTTTACAGACCTATACTTTAAAAAAAGGAGCAACCCTCAAAAACCGTGTAGCTATGGCACCTATGACAACAAAGTCCAGTTATTATAATGGTGCACTCACTGACGATGAGATTCGCTATTATAGCATGCGCAGCGGCGGGGTCGGCATGCTGATTACGGGAGCCTTCAGTGTTCATCCTTTAGGAAAGGGTTTTGAAGGCGGTCCGGCAGTTTGGAATGATGCATACCTTTCTCAGCTACAGCGCCTGGCCAGTGCGATTAAAGTCAATGGCACCAAAGCCATTATACAGCTCTTTCATGCCGGACGAAAATCTACTACAAGCATTTTAAGAGGGGAGCAGCCGGTTTCTGCTTCTGCTGTTGCTGCTGAATGGCCTCCAAATTCTGAAGAACCTCGGCCGCTATCTGAAAATGAAATTGACGAAATTATTCAGGATTTTGCTAAAGCAACAAGACGGGCCATCCAAGCTGGTTTTGACGGTGTGGAAATCCACGGAGCCAATACTTATCTTATTCAGCAATTCTTTTCCCCGCACTCCAACCGCCGGACAGACAGCTGGGGCGGCAGCCGCAGAGAGCGGATGCGCTTTGCTGAAGAAATATTAAAGGCGGTTAAAACTGTTATTTCAGAATATGCAAAAACAGATTTTATTCTTGGCTACCGTTTGTCTCCAGAAGAACTGGAAACTCCAGGAATTCGTTTAGAAGACAGTCTTGATTTTGTGGAACACATTCAAAAAGATATTGATTATCTTCACCTCTCCATCGGAAGCTATAACCGTACCAGTTTAAATAATAAGAACGATACTGTACCCTTAGTCAGCCATTTTAAAAAAGTGCTTAATCCGTCTGTGCCTCTCATTACAGTTGGCACAATCAAGTCTCCTGCAGATGCCCAAGCCGCTATGGCATTAGGAGCAGATTTTATTGCACTAGGCCGTTCTTTAATCAATGAACCCAAATGGGATGGGTGCAAAAAGTTGAAACAAACAGTGAAAAATCAATCCGTTATCAATTAAACCCTGTAGATATGGACGATTTAGCTATCCCTGCCGGAATGCAGGACTACCTTCTAACGATCTATAAAGACGCCATTGACTTTACCACTAATACTGTTAAACAGGAATTCGGTCAACAAATGGCTCCCATGGAAGGCTATAAAAAACAGTAAAAGAGGGTAATTATGATTGATATTTATTATTTAGATGACTATAAATTAAAACATCATCTGCATTATAATAGTGAAGATTTATTTGTACAAGAGATGGTTGCCATGTGGCCGCCCTTTCAGGATCATTTCAAAGTGACCAAAATTCTTTATCAAAATCAGGAAATCCCCTATCACGGACAGCTGGGTAATTTGTATCATTTTATGCTGCCGTTTTTAAAAAATAAGCAAAGCTGAAACTTTTTTAAGGTTAATTCTTAATACTTGAGGCAGCATATAAATTCAAAGAAAAGGATGCAATACATCGCAGCCAATTTTTTCAAAGCTTTCTGACTGCAGCTTAAACTTTTTTTATGAGGATACAGAGCCCTACGTGTCCTTTTTATGAAAGACAGCCGTCTGCAAGATGAACTGCAGTTAAGTAAAAATGACAGCAATAAGCTTCTTAAAATTCAAACAGCTATCAATAGATTGTAACTTCAGAGATGTAATCTCATTTTTTAAAAAGTGATGATCGTCTTTTAAGAGCCTTTCACTTAGCCATTCTGTAAAAAGAAGGGCAGGACAACAATCAGCAGACCGTAAGAAATCTGACTTGTCCTGCTCCTCTTTTTTTATTGACAGGCCTCTAGCTTACACAAGATTATAACCTGCTTCTTTTAAAACCTTCTGGGCTTTTTCTGCCTCATCTGATTTAATAAGTATATAATCGGTCTTAAAAGTCGACAGCGCAAAAATACTGATGCCCTCATCTGCTAACAGTCCGGAAAGTCGTGATAAAATCCCAATAAGAGAAAAATCCAGCTCTCCTTCCACACGAAAGGCGATCCAACCGTCCTCACGTTCTGTGGCATTAGCAGGAACATATTCAGTCAGGCAGACCAGCGATTTTTCTTGATCTGTCTGACCGATAAACAAATAGGGCTGTTCCCAATTAACTTGACTGTAATCTGTGACTTTACAAACAGAAAACATTTCAGAAATAAATGTCAGCTGCATAAGTTTCCTCCTATTAACTAAAACCGTAACTTGCTTTTTCACTGTTATTATAACATATGATTTTTACTGAAGTCTGGCTTTTCCGTACTGAATTCAATTGCCTCCGATTCCTGCCTTTTAAGGTAAATCTGATAAAAACAAATCTGACTGTATTGGATTAGGACGCAGTTCGGCACAAAATATAAAGTTGACTTAGGTTCCGCCCCCAAGACCAGTATTGACTGTCGAAGGAAAATACTCGGCAAGCATTGCAAAATGCAGGAAAACAGTACCGCCAATATCATTTATCCAGCTATTATTATCTGTTTTAGCAAAAGGAATGATAAAAGACAAAGACAGCAACCCAAAACCAAATATAACGATACAGACTGAACAAGGTAAATGCCTTTTATTTAAACCGATTGCGGTAGTCTCTCGGAGTCTGCCGGAAAACTGACTTAAACACCTTGTCAAAATAGCTGCGGCTGCTAAATCCGGTTTTTCTGGCGATATCATCAATGCTGTCATCGCTTCCTCTGAGAAAATAACAGGCCTGATTAAGGCGGAATTCTTTGACAATATCAGTAAAACGATGATGGACATACTGTTTCAGGAAACGCATCATAGAACGTTCCGTATAGCCAAAGTGGGAAGCAAGATCCGACAGACTGATACGGCGGCTGTAATTCTCTTGAATAAAGCGCAAAATTTCCGATATATTGGGGGCACCAGCTGATTTTGACTTTATTTTAGCGTCCAGTTTATCTTGATAAAGTCTAGTGAGATGCAATAACAGTGAAGTCATATAGGACACCATTATCATATCATAGTAGGGTTCTTTCAAGATGAATTCTTCAATAATACGGTAAAGACAGGCTATAACATTTTTATCTTTTAAGTGAAAAATTTCAAAGTGGCTTTTAGAAGTGTTGGCATAGAGGGAATTTGTATAAAAGAAAGCCATAAAGTCTGTTTCCTTAAACAGATCCATGAAGTTTCCCATAATAAGCTCCCGTCTGATGAGGAGGTTAAAAATAATGCTCTTTTCATCGGGGATAATGAGCTTATGAACAGACTGAAGATTTAACAGGCACAAATCACCAGCTTGAAGTGTGACTACTGTGCCGTTAATATCTGTTACTGCCGATCCTTGATAAACATAAACCATCTCAAAAAAATCATGACTATGATAAAGACTTTCCCGATAGTGTATTCCTTGCTTTTGATCTTCTTGATTAATCATTTCAAGTTTGATAGTTATATGAGTTCCGGATGTAAATTCAATGTCCTGATAAAGGGGAAGATAGACATCTGATGTATTAAAATACTTTAAAATAGCCTGTAGTTCTTTATTATCAGGATGAATTTCAAGATTAGTCAGGTAAGAATTAACATTATGCTTAGAAAGATAGGTGCTTGTTTTCTCAGCAGCAACCATCTCATCAATAATCTGCGAATGAATCATATAGCCACAACTCCTTTATAAAAATTATAAAGCATTTACGAGAAGCTGTCATTTTTTTACATAAATCTTGTCTGTTTTTTAGATAGCTTTTTAGGACGTATTCTTTTAAAATTGTAAGCGAATACAACTGTAGAAAATACGGGATAAAAGAGGAAATAAATATACCATGTTTGCTTTGCTTTTTTTATGGGCTTTGTATCTTGTGAATCGAACACGCCCTAGGAGCTGTGCAAAAAAGATGGCCCTCCCTTGAGTCTTTAGTGACTCAGCAGTCAGGCTCCTATTTTTGCTTTGCTCTTCTCACGGGCTTTGTATCTTGTGAATCGAACACGGGCTAAACGCTGCGGGGAAAAGATAGCTGCCAGCGTGATGCAAGACATCACTTGCCACCCCTTATTTTCCTTTTGTGTTTATCAGGCCCTTTGTATCTTGTGATAAAGGAGATTATAATGAATTGGAAAAAAATGCCTCAACTGTGGCTAATTGGTTTTGCACTTCTCTTGTCTTTTCATATTGGGACGATTGAGACTGCAAACGCACAAAGCAAAGAAGAACTGACAGAAAACTTTCAAACACCGAGTGCAGATAACAAACCTTTAACGCGCTGGTGGGTCCCGGGGACACAGTTAACAAAGGAGGAAATAAAAAAAGAAATCGAATCTATGGCTAAAGCAGGCTATGGCGGTGCTGAGGTTGTCCCTGTCTCTACAGAAGGCGGAGATGGTGAAGGCAGTATTAATTGGGGTGATGATGCTTGGAAAGATTTAACATCATATATGTTAAAAATAGCTGGAGAAAATAATTTTACCATAGACTTTACAATGACGCCTGCTTGGCCGCTGGCTTTACCAACAGTCACCGATATCAATGATCCTTCACAGGGAGCTCAGATGGAGCTGGATGGAGCGCATACTGATGGGATTACAAAGAAAAAACCTTTCAAAGGAGAACTTCCAACCTCAAAAGAGGTCAAAGAAGACCTAAAAGGAACTAACATCAAACCGACTCTAGCAGCTGTAACTGTTGCTAAATACTCAGATAAAAAGAAAAAAATACTTGATTTTGATTCTGTAGAAACACTGGATTTATCGAAGGATATTACACAGACCGATAAAGGTTACACCGCTTCTTTTACACCCAAGGATGATGGCGAATATGTCCTCTTTGCATGGTATCAGCACCCTTCGGCCAACACAAAATACGGTAATAACCAAATCGATCATTTCAGTAAAAGTGGGACACAGCAAATTATTGATTATTGGAAAAATAATCTGCTGCCTGCTTACGGTGAAGACACAGAGAACATTCGCTCACTCTTTATCGACTCTCTGGAGTTTGAAACGCATTTAGACTGGACATACGGCGTTCTTGAGGGTTTTCAGGCAAAAAAGAACTATAATCTGGCTGCTTATCTTCCTGCGCTATACGATACAGATGCTGTTGGCAATTACATGGGAGAGCCTGAACCTGACTTCACTTTTAACAAAAATACTGAGGCAGTCAAAAATGATTTTAAATCATACATGACAGAACTCTACATTACTAACCATATCCAGCCTTTAAAGGACTTTGCCCAAAAATACGGTTTAAGCCTGCGTTACCAAACATCTTATGGCAAAAATTTGGAGACGGCACAAACAGCCCTTTATCCGGATATTCCAGAAACAGAGACACTTTACGGCAGTGATTTTCTTGATTTTTATCGGCTTCAGGCGGGCGCTGTACATATTACTGATAAAACAATTTATTCAATAGAGTCGGCAGCCGAATGGACCGAGCAGTGGAATGACAAAAATTCTAAAACCGGAGAGTATAATACACGCGGAAACGGTCTGAAAAACTCCGGTAATTATGAGCAGACTTTCCAAAACCATATCTGGCATGATCAACGTGCTTTTGCTGCAGGGGTTAATCAAGTTGTTTTTCATGGCTACGCCTATAATGGTCAATACGATGGAGACGGCAGTGAAAACGGCTATAACAAAGATGTACAGTGGCCGGGATTTGATGGTTTTGGTCCTTCAAGCTGGTCTAATTCCTGGGGAGAACGGCAGCCGAATTGGATATATGCTGGGACTTACTTAGATTTTATTACACGCAATCAGTATGTCCTGCGTCAAGGTCAAGCTAAGGTAGACTTAGCTATCTATGACCACAGCTACTATGAAACAATCGATTTTATTGGTTCTAAAAAGATTTTTAACAGTAAGAAATTAGAACAAAATGGCTATAGCTACGATTTCTTGAGTCCTTCAGCCTTTGAACTTGACAATATGACTGTCAGCAACAAGCGTTTGGATGCCAGCGGAGCCTCCTACAAGGCTCTTATTCTTAACAATCAGAAAGAATTGACAAAAGCTGCAGCAGAAAAAATCTTAGCTTACGCCCGCGATGGTCTGCCAATTATCATTATTGGCGAAAAGGCCAATCGTTCAGCTTATTATAAGGACGGCAGCGTCAAGAAATTGATGGCAGATCTTCAAAAAGAAAAGAGTATTATTTCAGTTGATAAGATCGGCGATCTTGTATCCAGTCTTAAGGAAAACGATATTATAGCAGATGCCAGCTACTCAGCTAAATTATTAGCCAACCACCGCAGCGAAGATAATATTGAATACTATTATCTTTATAATTACGGCGATAACGACAGCTTTCGCAATGTCGCTGAAACCAAACGGCTTCAAACTAAAGTAACTTTGCAAGGGCAAGGCCGTCCCTACCTTTTAAACGCTTGGACTGGACAAATTACTCCGATTGCCGAGTACAGCAAAAAAGAATCTTCCGTAACAGTCAGTGTTGATATAGCAGCTAATGATTCGATTATTATAGCTTTGCTTAAGGATGAAACTGCTAACCCAATCAGCAGTAAGAATGTAGAAGAGGTTGCTTATAACAGCAGCAACCAACTGATTGTTAAGGGCAGCAAATCA
The DNA here is from genome assembly GCF_040930515.1 of Streptococcus huangxiaojuni. NCBI lineage: Bacteria > Bacillati > Bacillota > Bacilli > Lactobacillales > Streptococcaceae > Streptococcus > Streptococcus huangxiaojuni. The sequence goes on along the minus strand of NZ_JBFQEG010000002.1, from coordinate 40,623 downwards.
GGTGAAGTCACTATAGATGGTCAAACCCAGACAGTCGAATTAGAAAAAGCCGAAAAATCTCAGAATCTGACTAAATGGGATTTGACTGTTGAGAGCTGGACAAAAGGAGAAACACCTTCAGAATCAGCTCTTACAACTATTAATGTCGGAGAATTGGATAAACTTCAGTCTTGGGATAAGATCAAAAAACTCAAAAATGTATCGGGTGTCGGAACTTATAAAACGACGGTGACTTTGAATAAGGGCTGGGCCGAACATCAGGGAGCCGTCCTTGAATACGGACACATCAGAGATGCTTTTGAAATAAAGGTCAACGGCCAGACAGTGCAAACCAGTCAGACCGAGACTCAAGTTGATGTCGGTCCTTACTTAAAGTCCGGAGAAAATACAATTGAAATTACTGTAGCAACTTCTCTGCTTAACGCTGTTTTAAAAGAAAATACAGATGATTTAAGAGATAAAGCCTCATATGGCTTGACAGAAGCCATCACTCTTTCTCCTTACAGTTATCAGGTAATCGCAGAATAAAGAACTCAGGCCTGATTGCTGCTGCTAACCGGAGACAGTGTTTTGCTAAAACGGGCCAAAAGATTTTTTGAGAACAGTTGAAAACCCCTATACTTTAGATATCAAAATCAAAGTACAAGGGGTTGCCTGTTTAAATAGCAAACTTCTATGAAAAGTTCATGAAACTGAATCAGTTTCATTTTTTGCTTCTGCTGATGACGGATTCCAAAAAGCATTATTTTAGGTCTAAACCAGACAAGACTGCTGTTTTAGCTCTTTAATCAAACTGGTAAAGCTGAGGATACTGATCACACTTGGGATTTTTTGGATGACAGATAGTACGGCCGAAAATGATCATGGCCTGATGGGCAGGAAGCCATAGTTCAGGCGGCAAAACATCTGTCACGCGCTTTTCAATTTCTAAGGGCGTAGCCGACTGCCTGACAATCTTATGGTGCTTGCAAATTCTGGAAACATGGGTATCTACTGCAAAAGCCGGGATACCAAAACCTACTGATAAGACGACATTAGCAGTTTTCCGGCCAATACCGGGCAAACTTTCCAGCTCTAATCTGGTTTTGGGAACTTGTCCGTCAAAACGCTCTAAAAGCTGAACGGACAGTTCATGCATAAATCTCGCCTTATTGCGGTACAGTCCCAGCTTAGAAATATACGGTTCAATGTCAGCAGGTCTGGTTTCGGCTGCTTCTTTAGGGCTTGGAAAACGCTCAAAAAGAGCCGGAGTCGCCTTATTGACTGCAGCATCTGTTGTCTGAGCCGACAGCATTACTGCTATCAAAAGCTCATAGTGATTGCGGAAATCTAAACTGGGCTTTGCGTCTGGAAAAAGGGCAATAATCTCTTCGATGACATGACGCGCTCTTTTCTTGGATAACAAATCCATATGTCCCCTCCGATTAATGATACCTTATTATACCAAAATACTCTGATTTTAGCAGATTTAAATGATATGCTCTCTCAATTAACGATATGCAGAAAAATGAGGATTTTTTGCATTATTTACTAATGCAAAAAGCAAGAACACGGTCTCCAAACTTGACTGTTCTCACCTTTTTAAAACAACACTACCTTCTTTGACAAATATGCAGAAAAAAGAATCAGGGAGATTTTATCAAAACCTAAAAACTGAAGAGTGGGGGAAAATGACTGCTGGTTTGTGTTGACTTATTTAAAGAAGAAAACAGTCTTTCAATTCATTTCCTAGATTAGTCAATTCTAGGAGAAGTTAATCGTACCTTAACCATAATTTAAAATAACTCAGAAAATTGAGACGATCAACTTAACAGAACTCTAACAGTAATGATAGATCTTACTCTTAGTCCGGTTGCTGGCCATCATGTGCCTGCCATTTGCAGTCAGTCAGCTCCATGTTTGTAAAATGGGCTGTAAACGAAGAGTTCTCAGGCGAACAAGCATAAAGACCGAAACGGATTGTTCCGCTGCCTTTATGTAAATGGCAGACCCTCATCTGCCGGAAAACAAGACCGTCATCCGAACACTCAATGCAGTAATCGCTCTCTCTGCGGCTCAGCCTGTACCACATCGATTTCACTGAACTGTCAATTTCAGTGCTGGCCCAGTCAGAATAACCCAAATTTGTCACAACACTTCCTAAATGCTGAAAATCAGCATTCTCATATTCAACTGAACCTTTCAGCCAATTCTCAGCATCCAGATAAAGGACAATTCCGCACTGATCAAAGCGTGTATGACTGCCGGAAAAATCTGTTTTTACTGTAAACGAAAAAAAAGGCTCATTGCTTTCCATCTGCAAAACAGGGGCATTATCATTAACAAAATGATAGTAGGTTTTTTGCCATAAATCCGTATGAGGTGCGGTCGTGATAGAGATGCAGTCATCCGTAATTGAAAAATCTTCAGGCTGACGCGTCCACTTTAAATCCTGACTGTTAAATGCTTTCATTCCACTGTTCTCCTTTTTCATCTTTTTTATATTTTATCATAAAAAAGCATAAACTTCTGCCCAGCATAGCCTCGCAGAGATAAAAACAGATCAGCAAGAGATGTAACTAATAAAAAGCAAAAGCCCTCAGAACTTTGCTCTAGGACTCTATTGCTTTTTGATTCAACTTTTCAGGAAACTTATCAGCTGATTCTCCCAAAAGACTTTTTTTAAAAGTCATCCTGCGGCAGGTTTTGCTGCTGCAAATAAAAGAAGATATCGCCATAAGTGCCTGAGTAGTTTAAATCCTGACCTTTATAAGTTAATTTTACAATCTTATAGTAGTCTGCGATTTCTGTTGAGTTCGTCTGCTGTGACTGTTTAAACTCCTCATATGACGGATAGGAAACCGTCCTTTCCTGATTAGCAGCATCTAAATACATTATTTCAATCATTGAAATCCTCAATTCTATTAAGCCTTTAGCTTAAGGGGGGTTACACCATTCTATCACACCAACAAGAAAAAGCCAGTCGAACGACTTATGACTTAAATATGCAAAAGTTATACAGGAAATGTGCGAAAGGCAGCCAATCATAAAGCTGCAGTTTTACAGTTCCCCTTTCAAACGGCATAGCTGTAGTCTTACCCAATCAGGAACTGTCCTGAAATAAGTCAGTAAAGTTCTCCTGATTAGCCCTCCTGCTGGTTTTTAATAAAATTTAATAATAAAGAAAATTTGCTCAGACGCTTCAAAACGATATTATTTATGTAATAAGCTGTTCAAAGCAGCTAAAATAGGATATAATAGCTTAAAAATATCTGGCTTTCCCATCTGAAAGTAAGGGTAAGAGTGTTGCAATGTTGGTCTGGTCTGCAGTCAACGTTAGCAGATGGGGCAAAGAGCACCTAAAGCTGACGGCTGTTCTTGCTTTAGCTATAATCCTTTTTTGCCTTACTTGTCGGCTGATTTAGCATCCCTTTTTCTTGGTTTTAACCGGAAAAAATGAGACTGAAAACCCTAAGAGCAGTAGTTAACGATTTAGAAAGCGAGGCTGAATAGTGTTGTTTCTGATGCATTATAGCTTTTTTTCAATTTTTATACTCTTTCTACTTTTTTTATTTAGTTTTCCTTGGTGCCAGCAGCATAAGGTATTGACCGTGTTTATCTATATTATAAGCTCTATACTCTTCTTTATCCTTTCAATTTATTTAGTGCTACTTGGGGCATATGGTGGTAGTCCTACAGCTGAACGGGTAATCTACTACTTCTTATTTCGTGGAGAACTGACAATTATTCTGTTACTTTGGACTGTGGTCAACGTTAGCAGCTGGGGCAAAGAGCATTTGAAATTGACGGCGGCTGTATTTACTTTAGCTATAATTCCTCTTTCCTTGCTTATCAGCTGCTTTGCTTTTCCTTGGGACTAAATAGCTAAGCTGAAAGTTCAGTTATCAGACATTCAGGAAGGAAAAATCATGAGTGGTTTTTCTATTTAGTTTCCCTTGGTTTCAGCAATACAAGCTAAGCTGCTAATTTCATTTATCGATATTTTAGGTTGTCTATTATTTCTGTTTTACCGCTATCCATCAAGGCCTATGGGATTTCGCGGATGTATCTCTGCTAAAGACACTGGAGAGCGGGACCCCCCCCCCCCGACGATAGAGTCCGTTGTCACGCCCCCACAAAACCTAACAGCCATTAATATAATTATCGTTTCTTTAGACTTTTCACCCTAAATAAAACCTAATAATAATGAATGACCCCACAGCCATTCTTGCTTCAAATTCATCTTGCTCTGATTGTTGCCGGTTTATACTGCTGTTTCTACTCTTGCTATATAAACTAGTGCTCCACAGTTAGAGGAGTTACTTAAAAATAAAACAGCTCCTTCCTTCCCATCGAATTTAAAAAGGACCAAAGAATTTAACGTTCTTTAAATTTTTTATATAAGCAGAATAAAGAAAAATAAATAAGTGAGTATTGGAACAATATATTTTCTTGGATGCTTCCACAATTCCTTTTTTATTTTCCAATTTTCGATATAAAAATATTTTTCCAAAAATAAATATATCACAGATTCAAATATAGTATATAACCAGACCCATATCAAAAATATCCAACTATGAGTAATATAAATATATAAAACCGCAATTGTAGTATTTATTATAAAAAAATAATATAATAAACATCTTAAATACATAATATAAACGATGAGAGACTTAGGGAGAGAGCGTAAATGTGAGTTCAATTGTGGCGTACTAGAAATCAAAGTAGTTAGTGGGGTATTAGTAGAAGCAACTGTTAACAACATTGGAAATTTTAAACTTTCTGGCATATCTTGAAAAGATAAAACAAAAATAAACAGAATTGAAATAACAGAATTGAAATAAAAATATCTCTCCTTTACTATAGCAGTTAAAAAATAATTTTTGAAATTAAAGTAGCCACTTCTGCTTGATATATCATCTAAATAAAAGTAACTACTATCTCTTAAAACAAAAACTAATTCGACAATAAGTAAAAATAAAAGCAAGTAAATTGATTTTATTATGGGAATAATTAATAGTGAGGTAAAAATATAGATTACCACAGAAATCCTAGACACAGTTTTATTTGAACTAGCCCAATACCTAATTAGCCTAAATCCGCTCACAATAACTAAAAATGAATATAGAACAAGTAAGGTTATATTTTGCCAATTTTTTTCTCCAAATAGAATGACTAATAAAAATAATCTCTCAACTACATTAGATATAAAAGCTATACATAAGAATTTTAGATTGAATACTGGTAGTGAAATCGGAAGTTGGTAATAACCTTGAATCCTGTCTGATTTAAAATATGAAAAAAATAGTTGCCACGAACTTATCAAACTAACTAATAGCACTGAAAAGAGTAATATCGTCATATTATAACTATAAGAAAACGAATTTTTTATCATTAAAACTAATATTAATGAAATAAAAAACAGGTAAAACCTTTGTCGTGAAAATATATCTCTACAAATTGCTTTCCAAATCATCACTAGCCCCTTTAGATTTTATCAATTCTAACCATTTAAATAAATTTCCCTGAAATAAATTCAAATTACCATTTTCTAAAATATAAAGACTATCACATACACGAACTACGCTCTCTGCAAAATGAGTACTCATAAGTACTGTTCCGTATTTCTTATATAAAGCAACTCTTTGATATAAATATTCTGTTGCATCAAAATCCAGTCCATCAAATGGTTCATCTAAAATCAGCAAAGGTCGCCTTAGATATAAACCGGTTATTAAGAAAACTTTTTTCTTATTTCCAGTTGAAAGTTCTCGAATCTCTTTTTGATAGTAGTTTTCAAATTTAAATCCTTTAACAAGTTCAAATAGCTTTTCCTCCTCGATAGGAAGTCTATAAAGCTTACAAATCATTTCGATGTACTTTTCAAATGTCCAATTCAAAAAACTTTCGCTTTCCGCAAAAACAGTGTATTTATTGCGTCGATAAAATTCAGAATTTAAGTTTGAAGTTTTACCCAAGAACAAAAAATTATCTAAGCTGTAAATATTTTGGTTAAATACACTACTAAGAGTTTTTAGCAATGTCGTCTTTCCTGATCCATTTTTGCCAACTAAACCATAAACAGTACCCTTATTTAAAGTTAAATCAACTCCCTTGATTACCTGTTGCCCTTTTTTATAAGCTACTTCTAAATCTTGAATTTTAAGTAAGGTTTTCAATTCATTTCACTCCTTTATATACATAGAATCCTCCTACTAATACTAAAACAGGTACATAAGCAAATTCCCCCCTTAAAGCAAACAAAACTGATCCGATTAAAAAGCATATTCCAATAATAGTTCTAAATTTTTTATTCATTATTTAATTTCCTCTCTATGAAAAAAGCTACAAGGTACTCACAAAATAATAGGCATGTACAAACTATAGAGAACGTATTTTGAATCACCATATAGTATATCATTATTGCTGTAAATAAAAATATCACTAAATTATTTATCCTTATCCTTTCGATTTGCTTAGAAAAGTACACCATATTTAGCACTATAAAAAATATAAGCAAATCTATTATCCTAGTTATAGTAACAAAATATAGCAGAATTACCATAAAGAAAAGCTTATATTTTTGAAGTATCAATCTCTGTTTCGAAAACAAATATGCTAAAATAAAAATCAAAATTACGACATTCACTACATAATTCACCTTATATAACATATGGAACGATGATATGTATGAAAAAGTATTTATGTACATCAATATTGTATACATAAAAATATTACTATTGATTAAATAAACAACGTATTGAGCTATTTTATAATTATTCAACTTAAGTTTACTAATCAATCGGAAAACAGTTACGTATTTCCATTCGCATAAAGTAAATAATATTAATAAAAAAATAAAGTTACCAAGATTAATTTCTACACGTAGTGTCAAAAAATTTCTAGCAATATAGAGAGCTAATATGAAAATCATATTGCATAAGAACAATAAAAATACTTTTTTTTTCATTACATCAGCACTTTCCAGTTAAAAGAATCCCATAATTCTGACATATCAGGAACAAATCCTAATAAATCAGTTAGGTAAATACTCTGATCAATCTCCAATTGTAAATTTGAAAGTAATAATAGATATCTTTTTAAAATATTATCTCTGTATAAAACCATATGGTTAAATATCTCTCGATTATCAATTATTATTTCGTAACTTCCATCTAACTCCACGGCTTTATATAAAAAATTTTCATTAGCTATATTGAATACCTTCAAAATAATTAGCAATATACTATATTCATAAAAATCATGTATTCGAATTCGTTTCAATCCAACCCAATGAATTGAATAACTATTTAACTTATTTGGAAAGTAACTACATGTTTTTTTTTCGATAATTTTAGAAGAAAATTTAAAACGAATTACATCATATTTAATCTGCTTTAACATATTTATCAACACGGGCAATTTAAAATCTTCTATTGTATCTATGCTCCCTAGAATTTCATCAACATATTGAACATCGTTTGAATACAATTTCCTCTCTTCGTAAATTGTATTTTTTTCAAGTAAAAAGTCTTGATTATTAAAAGCTAAATTAAATTTTAAATCACTAGTATTTATTGAAAAATTATAATTTGTATATATAAATACAAATGTTATCTTATTACTTTCTGTCATAGCATTAAAAATATTATGATCACTTTCAAAATCGTCAAGCCAAGACTTATTAGACCTAACCCATAAATGTTCTAACAGATGTAAATAGCCATCGAAGATTTTGCCCTTAAACTTAATAATTATCCTTTCAATAATAACATCTCCCATTTTAGAAATAGGATTAATATAAAATGAACTACTCTTCATCGCCTAATCTCCTACTGAGTGATTTTTAAACAAACAAATTTTCTATTGTTAAAAATTTGAATGATATTCTCAAATTTTATCCGATTTGTCAAATCAAGTAATAGTGTTATATCAGTGTTTGGATCTAGTATCTGGTAAGGCAATAGATAGTGCTCAGATTGATACAGAGTTGTCGAAAAAATTATTTCCTTCTTTAATCTCTCCTTTGCCTGTATAAAATCTTTTTCAAAAATTTCTACTTCACTAAACATATTATTTAACTTTCCTAAAAGCTTTTGTGAATAGCTAACTACTATTCCAGTATAAATAATATTCAAGTCCTCATGAAACTTCGATACTGTCGTATAACATAAACCTTGATTTCGAATTTCGGTCAAAATACTAGTTTTTAAATTAAAAATCTCTTCTATTAATTTTACAGATAGTAAATCATTTAGATTCCTTACTGCAATATCACTATTTAAAAAACCAATAAAAGCTAATTCACCGTTACTTACTTTATAATTTTTTTCGATTTTAACCTTATCTTTATTGTAAGACTTTACGTTATAATTTTCCCATTTTTTAAAATGATTATTGAGATGTTTCAGAAAATCTATATTTTGTATACAACTTTGTGCTGTTACTCCAAAACAAGAAATCTCATATCTACTTTGATTATTTCCAGTTTGTTTAAAAAAATAAATTTCTAAATTGTATAATTCATTCACAATTCTGTTAAGCTCTAGTGCAGATAATTTATTATAAGACTTAATGAAGATGATCTCATTACACTTACCATTACATCCTAGAGCAAATATCGAAACAAGAATACCATTTTCAATTCCTTGATTTATCAATTTACTCTTCAATTTTCTATGAATTTCTTTGAGTTTTTGTTTAAAAAATACATTAGGAATATGACGATAGTATATATAGGAAAAAGTATCATTCTTCAATTATCTTACCTTCCTTATATTTTTCCATAAAGCTTTCTAGGTTATTAAAAGTAATCCAAGGGCAATAATTCTCTGACTCTCTATATACATTACTTTCCAAACCTTTCATATAACACCCAAAACAATTGCTATAATTTGGACAAGCTTTTGGACATCCATTTTCAATACTAGGAGGATAAATATTACTAATTTGTTGATATATTTCATTAGAGAAAATTTCTACCATATCTCCATCATTGATATTTTTAAAAATTTTATTCTTAGGAAATATTGGACATGGTCTCAAATTTCCATCCGCACCAATTAAAATAGTATTTGTGCCGGCCCCACAATTTGAAGACGATCTAAGATAATCTTCTGATTCAATAATTGGGATTAAATATCTGTATTTCTCAACTGTTTCACTTAGATATTTCGAATATTTCTTTGAAAAATTCGGTCCACTATTCTTATTAAGCTCTGTTCCTCTTCCAAAATTTTCAACAAAATTATATACAAACATTTCCGCTCCTAGACTAATAGCTAGTTCGGCTAACTTGTCAACTTCCCACATATTTTCATCAAATATAGATGAGGCGACTCTTACATGAATTCCCGATTCAGTTAATCTCTTTATATTCCTACAAGTACTCTTAAATGCTCCCCTCATACCTCTAAATCTATCATGCAAATCTTCTCTCACACTGTCTAAAGAGATACTTACAGCTAATTTATCCTTATTTTTTGTTAATAATTCCAAGCTACTTTTTTTAAGTATCGTTCCATTTGTCAATAGGGCTACTCTACTAAATTCATTAAATGCTAATTCTAAGATTTTATCCGCATCCCTGTTCATGAATACTTCACCACCAGTAATTTCTATACTTAATACATTGTTCGCTTTTAACTTTTTTACTAGTTCTTCAAATTCATGAAAATTAATTGCTGTAGTTTTATTACACGATGCATTTAAATAGCAATGAGCACAATATAAATTACATTTTTCAGTAATTTCAACAGTCACATGTAAAGGTGAAATTAACTTTGAATCTCCATAAATATACAATGGAGGTTGTTCTAATTTTTGCTCTTCCTGTAACAAAAGCGCTCCTCGATTCAGCATATCTATTAGAAATTCTTGAATCCAAGCGCTATCATCATTGACTAAGTTATTATCTAAAATAAAAGATTGTATAAATTCATCCATTTGTTGGAGACCGTCTATGGACTCTAATATTTGTTTACCTGTTTTATTTATAGTGAAATAGTCAAACTGTTTACGTTCATTAGCATCTACTTTTTCAACTATTACATTGTAATCTCCTTTAGTTTGATAAATAGTGACATGATTATCTAGTGTTAAGTACATATTTAATTGCCTCCTTTATCTTAAAAATAAGCAGTAGGCCCTTCTCATTTTTAAATATTTATATGAAATAGAAGTTTATCGTTTCCTAAATTACCCAAAAGCAGTAAATACAGCTGAAATTCCTGCAACTTCAAAATCGGGAACTGGACCATCAGCTAAACAAATTGCACCAATTGCACATACACTGCATCCTTTGTTATTAACGACAGTCGCTTTTTCAATTTTTGCAAGTGCATTATCAGTTTTTACATCCATAATCATGATAATTCCTCCTTGAGAATAAAAAAATATACTAGGCCCACTGCCTAATACCAATTGTAGCACTAACAGTAGACCTAGTTATTTTCATCCCTAATTTGCAATCACTTAAACGCTAATATGTCCTGTAAATAATCTTCCCATCTCTTTGCTAAATCCGAGCTACCCACTGCTTTTAGTAAACCAATACACTTTCTCATTTCTAAAATTTCTTTGGCATTATGGCTTAATCTATAGAAATAACAACTATCTATAAAGTGAAAAATTAATCTTTCGTAAAGTTCAGTTTCGTCAAAAAAAAGCTGATGCAGCTGTTGCCTAAAATAATCTGCGTCAACTATTTGATTTCTCTTGACACTAAGGCTGAAAGCATTTAATAGCATATTCGATATTAGTCTTCTATGACTAGGTAAACTTCTATAAAAATCTGAACGCCTTACCATCTCTTTTGTTAGAATTGTAACACTTGATTGGCTAAATAACTCCATTGTATTTGAAAACAGCTTAAGTTCATACTCACCCCAAGTATCTACATTAAATAAATAGTCAGACATAAATGCAACGTCTTCCTTTTCTAAATGATTTATCCCTTCGATTTCTTGAAGTTTTGCTTTGATTAAAATAACAGCTAATTTATTATTAAGCGTATCTTTTTGATTCTCTAAATAATGGATAAGTAGCTTTTTTAGAGACCTACTATCATTACGATTACAGTATTTTCGCATCTCATCAATCAATTCAGAGAGTCCATCTCTATGAAAACCATGTCCCATATATATAAATTCTCTAATCGAAACATTCAGCACATCTAAAACTGAGAGCAATTTATCAAGTGTAATATCAGTTTCCCCATTTTCAAATCTAGACAACTGAGATTTAGAGATATTATTACCGGCAACATTTGCTAATGAAAGACCTTTTGACTCACGAATTTTTTTCAAAATTAATCCAAATTTTTTCATAAACATCTCCTTGTTTGCAAATTCGGGATAAGTATTTGCTTCTATGTACTATTTTGCTACATCAAAACTTACATCTTCTTGATATTTATACTGGTAAAATACACTGTCATCAGATGATCAGACTTGGAAGTTCTCCGTTGCCCTGAATGTAACGATAATTAGCGACCAACTTTTTATACTTTTACCTATCTTGTTTTTCCGATACACGCATTAAAATAGTTAAAAACAGGATCCTCCTAATAGGGGAAAAATTTTAGAGAAGTTATAGTACTTGTTTCTATTCTACAATAGAGAATCACATTGAAAATTGAGTTTGTCTAGCAGTTTAAGATTTTTCTAACGATTTTAGACAGAATCTAAAATTACTTTAATATAGGAGGATTTCACTGATTTAATAGAATCCTAAAATAAACCGTACCTCCTTTCCTTCAGGTCGCAAGACTTGAAAGAAGAGGAGGTATGTTTTTATACTATTTAATCTAAGATCACACCATTTGATTGGCAGACTTTTTGATACCAATAGAAGGAATCTTTGCGGCTGCGGGAAAAATCGCCTGTCCCATCATCATGCCGGTCAACATAGATAAAGCCGTAACGCTTAGCATACTGGCCAGTACCTGCAGAAACCAAATCAATCGGTCCCCAGGTGGTGTAGCCAATCAGAGGGACACCATCTTCAACAGCCTCATCCATCGCTTTGATGTGCTCTTTGAAATAGGCGATGCGGTAGTCATCATGAATGCTGCCGTCTGCTTCTACCTGATCAAAAGCGCCAAAGCCGTTTTCAACAACCATCAGAGGCGTATCCGGATAGCGGTCATGCAGAAGATTAAGCGTGTAACGAAGACCGTCAGGATCAATCTGCCAGCCCCAGTCAGAAGCTTTCAGATAAGGGTTTTTTGCCCCCATAGACATATTCCCGCCAATTTTTTCGGCAGACTCATCAACTGTGATACAGTTGGTCATATAATAAGAGAAAGTGTAGAAATCAACAGTGCCTTCTTTAAGAATCTCTTTATCTGCTTCAGTGATATAAGAGACATCAATCTGATTATCCTTAAAGTAACGGAAAGCAAAATCAGGGTAAGCACCGCGCACCTGCACATCACCGCATAAATCGTTAGAAATATGCATATTTCTTTGATTTTCCAAAATATCCTTTGGATTAGGTGTCAACGGGTATGTTGTTATATGGGCAATCATATTGCCGATTTTAAAGTCAGGATTGATTTCATGGCCTGCCTGAACAGCTAAAGCTGAAGCCACAAATTGATTATGGAGGGCTTCAAAGCGCATTTGCGGATTGTCTTTCAAGTCAGACAGAGGAATCGGCGTTTCAGAGTTGATATCTTCATCCTGCATTAAACCAAGGCCGTATAAATTACCTAAGCCGCTGTGGCCCCCGCCCATTAAAGGAATATTGATTTCGTTGAAAGTCAGCCAATACTTCACTTTGTCTTTATAACGCTCAAAACAGGTCCTTGCATACTTGGTAAACAGGTCAATCGTTTGCCGGCTGTAGAAACCGTGATACTGGGTTACAATATTCCAAGGAATCTCATAGTGGCAGAGTGTCACAAGAGGTTCAATGCCGTGTTTGTGGCATTCATCAAAAACCTTATCATAAAAAGCCAGTCCCGCTTCATTAGGTTCAGCATCGTCACCATTTGGGAAAATCCGACCCCAGTTAATCGATAAGCGGAAAACACCCCAGCCCATTTCCGCAAACATGGCAATATCTTCTTTATAGTGATGATAAAAGTCAATCGCCTCGTGTGATGGGTAAAAGGCATTGGGATCCGTTTTAGGAAGGAAAGTTCTTGGCGTATCCACATCACCACCCAGCAGCATATCCGGCACAGACAGACCTTTGCCGTCTTCTAAATAGGCTCCTTCACACTGGTTTGCAGCAGTTGCTCCGCCCCACAAAAAGTCTTTAGGAAATGTCATCTTAGTTACCTCCGATTGTTTCTATGCCTATCATACCACTTTTAGGCCGATCTTACCAGAAAAAATGGAAGCCTTTTCATTTTTCTTATCTAAAAACGATTTTAAGAAAAGAAAATAGTATCATTATTTCCTTCCCAGCAAAAGAGCAGATCCGGACAGCCCCATCCAAAATGCTTCTTTTGATGACATGAGCAGGTCTGTTGTATCAATAAGCTGAACATCTTCATAGCCCATAGTTTTTAATTTTGTCATAAAAGCCTGCATGTCTCCGTAACGTTTCTTTGTGATTAAATCGTGAATGGCAAAAACACCGCCCTTTTTTAAGGTACGCAGTGTTTCAAGCAAAATAGCCTGTCGGTCTTTACTGAAAATATTGTGATAAACATAATTACTGGTTACAGCATCGAAGGTTTCATCAGCAAAGTTCAATTTCGTTGCACTGCCTTTGGCAAAAGATACATTAACTGCTCCTTCTGCTTGGGCATTATTATCGCAAAGGTTTTTACTGTAAGACTTATATTCCCCATCCCAAGGGTCAATACCGACCATATGGCCTTGTGGATTACGCTTAGCGCAGGCAATGGTCAGAGCACCGCTGCCGCAGCCAACATCAAGGCCAAGACCTTCCTCCGGCAGGTCTACATAAGCTGCCAATCCTTCAACAATCTGCCGGGAGAGCTGCCTTTTCCCGCTGTAAGAAAAAGCCCGATACATTACAATAAACCATAAACTGGCCACAGCAGAGGCTGAGGTCAAACCAAAAACTACCCATATTACAGTAGTTTTTAAAGGACCATCAGGAAAGACAGAGGTATAAATTACACTCAGTAAAACTGCCAGCATTACAGCAAATCCTATCAAAGCTGTCCAAATCATATGCTTAGGCATCCAGTTTTTATAATTGGCTTTCATAAATCCCTCCCAAAAATGTCACCTCATTTATTACTACGGTTTTCTGATTATAATAGTTTAAAAGTACTATCATGATTCAACTTACCTCCCCTTTTTCAGACCGGATAAATTGTTAATTGTTGCAAAGTTCCATCCATAATCTACTAGCGAAGAAAACCAGTAACGTATACGTCATATATCAATTAAGCTCTTAAGAGCTTAATCCCTCAACTTATTTTAACAATAATTATAATATTAAGACGATATCAGAGCCTTATCCTAATGTATCTCCTCCTTTATCTATTTCAGCTAAATTATTTTCCTCATATATATAAGCTTTATCTAATTTTTTTGAATAAAAGACACCTTGCCGCCTAAGTCTGTATCTGATATCATGTCTTTCCAACGATAAACCATAAAATTCGTTTATACTGTTAATAAAATCATCAAGTTTTACTTCCCCCTCATCTAATAACAAATCTAAAAGAAAATCATCTACATTTTTCTTTTTGTCTCCTTTATAGTACAGCGTAGGGAAACTGCTATTAACAGGCTTTAATTTTCTAGAAATTCCGATAAGCCTATCTAACGTAATCTTTTCAAAACCTTCATTAATTAGATCAGTTGTAAATCCATTATTTATCAAAGATTGAATAGTAAAATATGAATTATCTTCGACTTCATTCTCTACTTTTTCAATAAATCTCTTAAATTTTTTAAAATCAAAACCATATTTCAACAGTTTTTCGGTATTTAGATAGGTATTTTCCGCTATTTTTAAGATTTTAAAGTTTTTTTCCAAAGAGTAAAAAGTTGAATAAAAATCACCAGTTTTAAAAACATCATCTGATGTAATTGTAAATACTTCATTTGCTAATATTGTAGCGGTTAAGGCTTCTTTCGAACTTTTAAACTTATTAGAGATAACCAAATTCCCTCGATCTAAGTATCCTAACTCGTGAATTAGCAAAGGTGTTATATTATCAAGTGAACTATATTTTTTAATAATTTTTGAAAAATCTTTAGCAGTGTAAATATCCTTTGTTAGTATAGGACTCAAACATCCTTTTAGATTAGAATAATCTGATGAATCAATTACTATAATCCCTTTTTGTATATATTCCCCCAACTCCATTGAGAGATAAGAAAATAGAGATTTTTTTCGCAATCCATAATTGGAATTAAGCAGATTTACAAATTCCTCAACAGGTTTTCCATGAAAATTGAGCATTTTTCGAAAAATAAAATCTCTTTTCGAGTTAATTTTCACAATAAATTCCGGATTTCGTCCTAAGTGCATCTCTGTAACTGGAATATTATATATTAAATATAAATTATGCAATTCAGAACCATTAAGTATACCAATGCTCCTCATAAATTCTAAATTATTATTATAAACATAATCCATATGATATGCCCCCGGAGGTAGGACATTAATAATATTCGTTAACCTACGCATTAGCTTATCAGATAAATTAATAGTAAAATATCTGTACCCGCGCCCTTGAGATTTAATAATATTTTGACTATCATCAGCAATACGGTATAAACTTCTTGGATACTTAACTGATAATTTTGGATATTTTTGAACATACTCGTTATATAGATACAGCATTTCTTCAGGAGAAAGGTAGGTTTGTAACGACTGATTTGCTTTCATTATCTCAACCAAAGCATTTTCTTTTGTCATTTCTTTTATTGTGTCAGCAAATTTTACTTTGCGATGCGTATTCAAAAAATAGTCTTTTGCCTTTTGAGAGTAATTGCCATTTATGATTTCATTTGTAACATCCTTCTTACCCTTTTTAAATAACAAATTCAAAAGTTCATAAATTCTTCCATCCGAATTATAAACATACATAAAAATATCTTTACCAATATCGTACTTGGTAAAATAAGCTTTGTAGGTCTGAACTTCTTTTATTTGAGGTAAATTTTTTAATACTCTTGCAATCCGTTGTCTTGTCCTTTCTCTTGTAATACCGGTTCTATCTCCAATTTCTTGCAAGGTTTTTCCCTCAATTCTTTGAATAAATAAATCCTTATCTTTAAAGTCTATCTGGAGTAATTCATCTAAACTTAGTATTTGTGAAGCAGTGACAGGTTCACTTTTGTTAATTTTAGGAATTAACTTCGTGTCAATATTAAAAATTTTTATAAGTTCCGGATAGTATTTTATATTATAGAGATTAAGATACAGTATCCCTTTATCACAACTTATAACTTCTAAATTTTTAAGTTCTTCAACAACTTGTCTATTCAAATGATAGTCAGAAATAGAATTACTATCAATTTTAGGATTTTTCAAAAATATGATAAACGCCTCCCATAATTCCTTTTCTCTTGAGGAAGCAACACTAAGTTCATACTCTTTAATATATTTACTGGCTTTTTTTGAAGCTACGCTTAACCCTTCTTTCACCCAATCGTTAGTCTTTAACAAAGCACTCAATTCAGAAATCGAATTTGTAAAATGATATATTCTGGAATTAAGTGAGGCTCCAACAGAAGTTAGCATGACGATGTCATCATAAATACCATCTTTAAACTTAGGACTCATTAAGCTATTTTCAATTGCACTAAATATTTTTTTCCTGTTTGAATTACTAACGGCTTTTGAATAAATTTTTTCATTGTTTAAAATAAAAAAATCAAGTAGAGTAAAACCTGCAGTTGATAGTTTATGCGCTATAGCATGACTTAACCCAAATTTCTCTAAAAAATAAATAGACATTACTGAAACTCTCCTTTGAAAACTATACTCAATTATATCATATCATAAGCAGCAAGCCGACTGCTAAATTCAGACTGCTTCTATTTAGAAAGCAAATGAAGATTATCATAAAATAAAACTACCATATTAAATGGAGTTAACTAATTTCATAAGCCCTACTTTTTAATAACAAAAAAGCAAGGTAAAGCAGATACAACATCTCAGCTCCCTTGCTTTTTTATTATTCAGATGGGTCTATTTTTATTAATCGGACCATATTTCCTTTGCACGGTTGAAAGCCGACCAAGCCTTAGGCCAACCGACATAAAAGGCAATATGAGTCAGAATCTCTGCAATTTCCTCTTTTGAAACACCATTATCTTTAGCACGCTGTAAATGATGTCCCAATTGTTCCAGATTACCGCCGCTGACTAATGCAGAAACAGTCACAATAGAACGCAGTTTAGGCGAGAGCTCCTGCTCCCGTGACCAAACTTCACCAAAAAGAACATCGTCATTGAATTCAGCAAATTTAGGAGCAAAATCCCCTAAAAGATCATGTCCAGCTGTTTGTCTCTCTGTCATAATAAAACCTCCAACAAGATACAAAGCCCGTTAAAAGCTCACAGCAAAAATGACGGTAAGCCAGAAATCTGTGATTTCGTCTGCGCTCCTCTGCCAAGACGACTAGAAGGGTGCGGTCGGCCGCTAGGACGATATATCCTTCAGACGGCTACGGCTAGCTAACTTGAAATCAATTCTAAACTTAGCCACATCTTTTTCCCGCAGCGTTTAGGCTGTTTACTTATTTCGCGGTCTGATTAGCTTCTTCGTATTGCTGATCATCGACCGCTTCAAACCACTCTGCCTGACCGGCAGTAATCGCTACATGAGAAAACCAAGCATCCTTGGTAGCACCGTGCCAGTGTTTGATACCGTCTTCTGTCAGAACCACATCGCCTGTTTTTAAAAGTTGTGCAGGTTGTCCTTCTTCCTGATAAAGACCTTCACCGCCTGTCACCAAAAGAATCTGATAACCGCCAACATGGGCATGCCAGTTATTGCGGCAGCCAGGTTCAAATGTAACATTGCCGACACCAAAACTGCCGTCCGGTGCCTGAGTCAGCATCTGTAAATAAGACTGCCCTGTAAAAACATTGGCATAAGCCGTATTTTTATCTCCAACTGGGAAAACCGAGCCGTCTTTAAGTTCTTCAAATTTAGCCATTTTATACCCCTTTCGCTGTTTTCTTTATTATACCCCTTTTCAAAGATAAGGCAAATACCTGTTATGAATAGTCATTTATAAATAAAAGGCATAAAAAATACAGCTTATGTCCGCAAATGCCCTATACTTTTTAAAGCAGTCCAACCGTCTGGCCTGTATAGATATGGACAGTGCGAACTTTTCCAAAAAATAAAAGCATTAATCGTTGCGATTCAAAAAATCCGGCAGAGGCAAACGCGGTCTTTCCCAGACGGCCTGTCTAGTATAACCGGCAAAAGCCAGGAAAAATAGGCGGGCAGACTTTAGCAGAAGTGTTTTTTTACGGCTGTCAATAGAATGAAAAGTGGCAACTGCATTAACCAGTTTTCGTCCGGAGGCGGTGTTAAAACTTAAATCATTTAAACTGATAATACCGCTGGTCATAACAGTATCAAACAGTGTATCAAAAAGAATTTTTAACTCCTGATTGCTTAGCTCATTTGTCCATTTTTTAAAAGTTTTTCCCAAATTAAGACTTAAATCCGTCAAACCTTCTGCTGCCGGCAGCAGAAGGTTATTTGCAGTATCGACCTGCCAGTTGGTGACCTTATGCTGCCCAATCCCAAAAGAGGACGAAGCGATAACTGCTGCCTCAACATCCATATCCAGCATCACACCGACAATAGCTTCCTGTGGCTGTATAAGCCGAATTTTACTGCGGATAGCTTGATACCCTTGTGACTGTAAAACACTGCTGTGCAATCCCGGTGCATCAAACATATAAATTGCCGAAATCTTCTGCTGTAAGTCTGCTTTAATATAGGTACTGGCATAAACTGCCAGATTGCCTCCCTTAGAATGCCCGGAAACAGTTATTGGGCCAGGCAAGGCCGCTAATGCTTTAGTCAGATAAACAACTGCTGAGCGGTGAGCCGGAATCTCCCGCATATAGGTCAATTTAAAGTCTTCTTTCCAGCCAATCAAGCTGTCATCAGTCCCGCGAAAGACCAATTGCCTGTAGTGAATGTGCGGAAGCTTAAAAACCATGGCTGAGAATTGTTTTTCAAACTCAGTGTTAATTTCATTGATATAAGCCTCCAGCCGCAAATCGGCAAAACGCTTACCGGAAAGCATCAATCGGAATATATCAATCCGTTCTTTGGTAAAAAGAAAATTATAGGCCAGTTCCTGCCCCTCATGCTTCTTCTGGTAATCTTCCCATAAGTGGTACAGCGTAACTTCCTTAGTAAAATCAAAATCATCTGTCAGCCATTCATCAAAATTTAAATAGCCAATTTCATTTAAAGACAGGACATCGAGCTCATTTAAGGGCAGTTCAGAAAAAGAAGTGTTCTTGTGCTGCTGAAGATAATTAAAAATTGTGGCCATAATTTTGTCCCCTTCTGTTAGTCCCTAATCGGTTTCGATTAGTAAGAAGAGAGCAGCGCTATCCTTCGAGGTTAAAACATTCATATTCTTTCATCAGAGCTGCTTCTTGCTTTGTCCACATTTTACGGTTATTTTTCTTATCAGTCAAGGAAAAATATGGTAAGATAGAAACAGTTTTCCGCCAACTGATTAAGAAAAACACCTCTAAAGGCATTTTAAGTTTAAGCAGAGTTTTTGTCCCCTACATTAACCATTTCTTACTGCTCTAAGCCTTTATTTTTTCTGCGGTTGAGTGAAAAAGATAGGAAAGAGGTTTATTGTCATGTCAAAAACACAGATTTTTCGGCTTTTGGCCGCCGGCTGCGGTATTTGGGGAGTCAGTATCCAGCTGCATCAAGGCGGAGCCGGAATGCTGCTTTATTATACTGTCCTTTCAAATATTCTCACCTTTTCTTTTATGCTCTACCTCGTGTATTATGAAGCCAAACGAGGGACGATCAATTCCAATCCTCATTTGCTGCGCATCAAAGGCGGAGTAACTATGGCTATTGCTATTACTTTTATGATTTACCATTTTCTTTTAGCACCTCGAGTTGAGCCTGAAGATTTCTGGAATATCCGCAATTTTTTGGTCCATTATATCGCTCCTTTCTGTTTGATCTTTGATACACTTATTTTAGACCGCAGAAATAACTACAAATGGCAGGATCCCTTCTATTGGACAGTCATCCCACTGCTGTATTTTGCCTTTGCTATCTTTAACGGGACACTTTTACAGCTTCCGGTTCCCGGCAGCAAAGACAGCCCTTTCCCCTATTTCTTTATCAACACCAGTCGCTATGGCTGGGAAACTGTTGCTAAAAACACCGTCCTTATTGCTATAGCCTACCTGCTTTTCTGCTACGTCTTAGTCTTTCTTAAAAAGAAGATTGGGGTAAAAAATAAATAAGCCAAAGAATACTTTCCCTGTGATTGGAGCTCATTTTACAGCCGTTTAAAAGTTATTAGGCCTTAATAAAAAGGTAAACTTCTAAAACTGAAGTTTACCTTTTTTTACTTATTTTTTCTGAGCATTCAGCCAGTCAAAAATATTACTGTATTCAATGCCGTCAACAGTTGCTTTGCTGGCGCCTCCTCTTGTAGGATCAGTCGCAACGAGACCGGTTAGATCAGACATAGAAGCGACATTTTCCCGGCTTTGTACACCTGTTACCTGATTATTAAAAAAATAAATCCAGGCCCAATGGCCGTTATACACTTGCCCAGGTAAATCAGTCCCCAGAGCACTCTCATAATAAGAAATCCATTTATTCTCCAGACCGGCATCTATCATAGCTTTATAAAAAGGTAAAGCACTCTCTGTCGCAGGTATTGTGGCATCTGACTGAGAATGGATCAGCCACATCGGCTGGTCTTTCAAAGCTGATAAGGTATCGTCCTCCAGACTATAGGATACTTGATTGTCATGCTCATCAGTCTGATAATCATAAGGTGCAGCAATTGGCACAAGAGCAGCAAAATAATCCGGATAATGTATCCCCATTTCTAAGGTCATAGCTCCGCCATTGGAAGCACCAGCTAAATAGATGCGGTCGCTGTCTATATCTGGATTGTTTGCCAGATAAGCATCAATTGTCTCAATCAGAGCTTCACCATATTGCTCATTCCAAGCAGTTGGTGCCTGAGGGACCAAAACATAGGCTCCTGTTTGTTCCCCGCTTCCGCTTGATGTAAACTGACTTTGAATCTCCTCTTGTGTCAAAGCAGCCACCTTATTTGACAAAAGAGGAAAGTTTAAATCGGTTCCTGCTTCACCAATACCATGCAGCCAGACAATCAGAGGTTTTTTCTCACCGGCTGCAGCAGATTCAGGTTGATAGGCTGCATACGACAGGCTGCTGGTCCCTCTGTCTGAAAAACGATCAGCCGAGGGAGTTAGACGGTTTTCAATTGCTTCCTGTTCAGAGCTAACCAATTGAAGCTTCCCAGAGCCGCTTCTTTTCAGTCCGAGTCCGCTGACTTTCACCACATAGCTCTCTACCCAATAATTGCGATAGGTTGATAAATCGAAAGTAAAAGGAGAAGCACTCTGAGCAGGATCTTCGGTATTATAATCAACAGCCAATTCTAAGGTTACGAAGGAACTTTTACTGTACCTATCCAGACGATTGCCCTGAGCATCAGACAAATAAGCGTCATTGATTTGTCTGGCAATTCCTGCTGTGGCTACTGCAGTTTCCGAATTCAGTACAGCTTCACTTAAAGGCTTATCAGTTTCCAGAACAATCTTAGAAACAGCCGGTCCAAACTCATAACTGTCCAAAACAATTTTTGTCTGCACAACTGTAATACTGTTCTTTCCTGCCCGGTCAGACCTGCCCCGGGCCTCAACCTGACTGCCGGCCCAAACAACAAGCACTCCCAATACCAAAATCCCCATTACCTGTAAAATCTTTTTCATCTTAATCTCCTCCTTAAGATACAAAGGCCGTTAAAAACGCAAAAGGAAAATAGGAGACTGACCGATGAATCATAAAGATTCGAGGTCAGACTATCTTTTTCCCGCAGCGTTTAGGCCGTGTTCAATTACCAAGATACAAAGGCCGTTAAAAACGCAAAAGGAAAATGGCGGTAAGCCAGAAATCTTTGATTTCGTAGGCGCACCCCTGCCAAGACGACTAGAAGGCTTTTCTAATCAAGTGCTATTACAAAGCATGGTGTTACCATCTTTTTTACGAGGATTTTTGTTGGAAAAACAGCCTTATGTCCCAAAATAATACCCCCAGTATAGCACTTTACAGCAGAATAGCAAACGCTTGCGAATTAGTGCTTAATTTGCCATAAAAAGCTTTAAAACAAGGTTTTTAAAACTATAAAAAGAAAAAGCTTCTCAAATAACTGAGAAACTTTAATCCCTTTATTATCGCCTTAGCATGGGAAAGTCAGGTGAACTGTATCATATTTTTTACAATTTACCAACAAATCAGTTGCATACAGGCTGAATCAGCCATGCCATCTGAACAAACTATCAGCTGATGCTGTTTCCTTTAGTGATTTCCTAGTTAAAGAATCTGCTCTAGACGTGTTTCCTGAGCTCTCAATCCTTGACGCTCATAAAAACGCAAAGCCCCTTGATTATCGTTCCAAACATTGAGAGTTAGATTATAACAGCCAATTTTTCGGGCATATTTCAAAGCAAACTGATAGAGCTCAGAGCCGATTTTCTGCCCCCGCGCTTCTTCATCGACACAAAGATCATCAATAAAAAGAGTTTTATGAGGGACTGCCGGAGCCTTAGCTTCCTGTATTATTGTGAACAAGTGCCCCAAAATTCGGCCATGCTCATCCTCGTAAACAAAAACCGGACGCTGTTTGTCAAGCACTAAATCTTTTAATTCTTCCCCGCTGTACTTCCCGCCCTCTGAAACAAATAAATCAGGCCTGGCCTGATGGTGGACAGTCAAAATTTGCTGCAAAAGCTTTTCAAGAGCAGGAATATCCTTCAATTGAGCACGTCTTATCGTCATTAGCCCCTCCTTAAACAAGATACAAAACCCATCAGAAAAAAGAGATAATTTGTCTTTCTTTAGCTGGCTTTTTTCTTTCCTTATTGTAGCATAAAAATAGATGAAGCGGTATCTTCTGATGCTTTTCTAATGGGCTGAGACTGTCAATCTGAAATTTTCCAGCTTACTTTCTATAATCCGTTTTTTTCTTTAAATTATGTTTTTTCTATTGACATTAAACGAGAATAGGTATAAAATTTATATATAGAATAATTATATATAAAAATATTATACATAAAGTGAGTGTATGTTATGTATTTTCCTATTTCATCTATCTTAATTGAGTATTTAGTACTTTCTATTATTGAAAAGCAGGATTCTTATGGCTACGAAATCAGCCAAACCATTAAAATTGCCGCTAATATTAAAGAATCCACTCTTTATCCCATTTTGAAGAAATTGGAAAAGGCCGGCTTTCTGACGACTTATTCACAGAAATATCAGGGCCGCAACCGAAAATATTATGCGATAACAGAAGAGGGAAAGGCACAAACTGCCTACCTCAAGCAAGAATGGCAGGATTATAAAGCTGTACTGGACGGTATTATTGAAGGGAGGATTAGGAAATGACACGCAAAGAGTATTTAGAGCAGCTGGAAAAACATCTAAAAAGGCTTCCGCATCAGGATTTTACAGAGGCTATGGATTATTTTTCAGAGTATTTTGATGAAGCCGGACCTGAAAATGAAGCGCAGGTCATTGAGGAATTGGGGAGTCCTAAAGAAGCAGCCAATGAAATTCTTTACCGGCTCTTAGATGAAAAAATGGATCAAAATCCCAAGAGCGCCAAAAGCCATGCTAATCTGCTCTGGATAGCCCTGTTAGCTCTTCTGGCTTCGCCTGTAGCATTTCCGCTGTTTATTGTTGCTGTCAGTCTTTTGTTTACTGCAGTTATCGTTTTTTTCAGCCTGCTTCTTGCAGCAGTCTGTGTTGCCCTTTCCTTTTTGGTTGTCGGTGCAGATCTTATTATCGAGGCATTCATGACAATCTCGTCTGATTTTGCTGCCGCACTGGTAGAATTTGGAATGGGAGGGCTTTTTCTGGGCCTGCCGCTTTTGCTGATTCTGCTTATACTGCAAATCGGCAAATGGTGCAGTCAGCTTACTGTTACAGTGGTAGGCGGAACTGTTTCTGCTATTAGAAAGAGGGGAAAACAATGAAAAGATGGAAAAAAATAGTTCTTATTGTGGGACTCTGTCTCTCATTTTCAGGAGCAATCTTATTGCAAATCGGTTATAAAGTCGGTGGCTTTCAGTCAATTGTAGATAAGAACAAAGGAGACTTTACCCTGCAGGAAGAAAAACTAACTTCTTTCAACAATCTGGAGGCTGATTTAGACAGGCTGGATATCGGCATCAAAGAAACTGATGCTAAACAGGCCTATCTAAGCTATTACAATGTTAAAAATCAATCCCCTCTTGAACTGACTAACCGAAAAGGAAAACTCCGTCTGACCGAAAATACAAAAGTGACTTCAGTTTATAAGAACAGGATTCATCTGTTATCAGTCAGTGATCTTATCCTTTGGTTCCAGCAAAGATTTGAAGATCAGCCAAATCCTTATCAGGTTATCCTCTATCTGCCTAAGGGAAGTGAACTGACCAGCTGTTCTCTGTCGGTCAACAGCGGAGACCTCAAGCTGGCTAACTTATCAGTAGATAACTGCAGTTTGGAAGCTAAAAATGGGGACCTTTCTATTTCGGGCAATTCCTTTAAAAAAAGCGAGGTCCTGATTAGCAATGGTGATTTTAAAGCAGCTGACAGTCAATTTCAAAATGGAACTTTCATTATTTCTAATGGCGACTGCAAGCTGAGCTCCGTTACTATGAAAAACTGTTCACTTGAAAGTGGGAACGGAGATGTTAAGATAAATGAAACTATCGTAACAGACAGCAAACTGCGTTTAAACGATGGAGACTTAAAGGCAGAAAAAGTCAGCTTTAAAGGCATAAATGATATCAGCAACCAAAACGGTGACAGTAAATTTGAACTCGCTTCTTACAATGTCTTTGTAACAGCTCAGTCGCAAAATGGAGACTGTTCAGTCAGCAGCCAGGCAACAGCTGATTACAAAAGTGACAACCGTCTGTCCCTGTTTAGTGTTAACGGTGACTTAAAAGTAAGGTAGGTAAGACATGGCAGCAAAGAGACAAGCCTTTTTCAGCAGGCATATTATTTTCAGCACATTTTTAATTATCTTCGTCATGCTGGCAGCAGGTCTGTTAGCTGGATTTATCTATTTACTGCCCCCAATAAAGGAAAATGAAAACTTGTCCTCTGTCCTCTTTGCCTTGTTCTACTTAAATTTTGCTCTAATCTTTGCCAAACTTCTGGCTGAACACTACTGCCGACTAAGCCTTAAAGACTGCCGCATCCGCTTATCTCGTCCAAAAATCAGCTGGCAAATCGTCGGAATCCTCCTGCCATTAACAGTTTTGGTCGGCCTCCTGCTCATTGGAGGAAAACTGTCTCTCAGCCATCAGCCTTGGGGCAGAATTATTATTGGCACCCTAGCTGCACCGGCAGTAGAAGAAATCTTTTTCCGTGGGCTCTTACTGACTGTTTTTGAAATTAAATATTCCAAATTCACAGCTGTTCTAGTCCCCGCAATAATTTTTGCCCTCCTTCATCTGCTAAATGGTCCTTTAGATTTTTTGACAGTCTGTCAGCTTCTCCTTGCTGGCCTTTCCTTCAGTGCACTTCTTTCTTACAGTGTGTACGAGACCAATTCAGTTACTGACAGTATCCTGATTCATGCCCTTTGGAATTTCTTCACCCTTCTTTTCACTTTCAATGATACTTCCTTCTGGTTTGGCGGTCAATACGGCATTGACATTTCTCCAATTGCTGTCCTTGCTTATCTGTCAGCCCTTTTGATAATTTATCTGCTTAGAACGTCAAACAAAAGAAAGCTTAAATTCAGCCGTTCTAATACTTGAAAGGCTTCTATCAATTTTCAGGAGGCTTTATTATGACACAGACATCATTTCAAGACAGGCTGCTGACACCTCTCACCAGAGCTTGTCTAGTGACACTCACAGCCTTGCTGCCTATTTGTGTAATCGCTATTCCTCTTTTTCTTTTCCAAAGTAATCTCCCCCAAATTTTTTATGAATTTTATGAAATCTCAGTTTGCTTAGCCTATATAGCTTATACCTGGTTTTTTACACGAATAATTGACCGACGCCCTTGGTCAGTTTTGGAATTGAAGCTTGATAAAAATGCCTTAAAGGGGTTTTTGGCCGCTTTATTATTAACAATTGTGATTGTCCTTTTAGGAAGCTGGCTGTCTATTATCTTCTTCCACGACCGTTTTTCTGGTACAGTCCACTTTGGCTTGCCTGAACTCTGGCGTAGCTTTGCACTTTCCTTTTTACTGCAGGGCTTTCCGGAAGAAATGGTTTGGCGTGGTTATCTAGTTCAGACTTTGCAAAAAAAGCCAATGCCAACCTTATTCATATCAAGTGCCCTCTTTGCCTTAGACCATATTGTTCATATTATTCCCTTCTTTGGCGGCAATCCCTACGACAGTGAAGGCTATCTCACTATTTTTTATGCTTTCTGCCTTGGTATTTTATCCTGCTTAATGAAATATCTTTTTCGGACCACCTGGGCTGCCGTTGCCGTTCACAGCGGCATGCATATGACTTTACAAGTCCTGACAGCAGTGATCCCCGGCTTTTATGAAACAAAAACCATGATGCTCCTTACTCCTTGTTTAATGCTAGTGGTATCTGCCTTTATAATCTATTACCAGCGTCAAAGATTAGTATCATGGGAAAAACTCCAGCCACAAACAACTATCGCTTGATAACTGATCCTAAGAAACGACCAAAAATAATGGACAGAGCCTTTGTATCTTTGTTGACTGAACGCACGCCCTAAAATCCTAGCGAAAAGGATGAATAGACTATGTAATTTGAAAGCCGTAGATGTCTGAAGGCTTTGCAAGGATGCGTCTGCGAAAGCAAAGATTTCGGACTTACCGCCATTTTCCTTTTGCGTTTTTAACGGGCTTTGTATCTTAAGGAGGTATGTTATGTCTGTTGCTACAAATAAAAAAAGATTGTTCTCGCCTCTTATTCGGAGTTTTGGGGTAACTGTTTTATATTTGGTTCCAACTTTTCTGATTCTGCTTCCCTACCAGAGCCAGAAATTGTTCCCTCAATTTAGTAAAGCTGTTCCTTTTACCCTGCTTTGCCTAATCTATTTGGCTTATACCTGGTTCTTCACTCGGATTATTGACCGCCGCCCTTGGTCTGTCTTAGAATTAAAGCTTGATAAACACGCTCTGCAGGGATTTATGCTATCACTCCTGCTGACAGCTTTTCTGGTTATTCTCGGCGCAGGGGTGTCTGTTCTGATTTTTCACGATTACTTCTCCGGTAACAGTTTTAGTCTTCCTAATCTCTGGCAGAGTTTTGCTCTTTCTTTTCTGTTGCAGGGCTTTCCGGAAGAAATCGTCTTCCGTGGTTATATGATTCAGACCTTGGAGCGGAAGCCGCTGCCTGCCTTATGGATATCAAGCAGCCTTTTTGCCTTAATGCACATCGTCCACATCTTTCCCTCTTTGGGCGGAAGCATCGCCGGTCTGTTCAATGTCTTTTATGCTTTTTGTTTTGGCCTGTTGGCTTGTCTGCTCAAATACCTTTTTCGGACCACTTGGGCTGCTGTGGCTGTTCACGGCGGCATGCATATGACCAGAGAAATTCTCTCTATGCTGGGACTGACTCCCAGCATGCCCCTCCTCATTAACGGACTGCTTATGCTGTTAACAGCTGCTTGGCTGCTTTATCACTATCGAGACAGGCTAAAATCTTGGGAAAGTATTCAGTCAGCTTCATTTTTTAGATAAAAGAAAAAGAGGCTTCATCCTGCCTCTTTTTTGTGCTTATTGTCTGTACAAAATGTTATCTGCGTAATCCTCTCCTCCGACAAGATCGCTAGTAATATAAAGACGGTCTTTATCATGGTCAGAGGTATCCGTATAGCCTTCGGCAAAATAATCTTCCGGCAGTTCAGATCCAGCCTTGATAAAGTAAAGATCATATACCAGACTGCCGTCTGCTGATGTCAGAGTCGCCAAATAGGTATTATCGTCCAACTGCTGGTAAGGGGTGATGGTGAAATCAACCGTTCCCTGAATGTCACTGCTTTCCAGCCCTTCAGCATTAAAAGTTAAACTGTTGCCATTACTGCTGAGCCAAACACCCGCAGCACTGTTATAATCTTCGTTAGCCAGAGCAGCTATATCTAAAGCTTGATCTGTCTGAGATGTTTCTGTATTCTCACTTGTATCTGATGAACTCATCAGGGTCTGTGCTGTTGAACTGGATGTTGTCGTACTGCTTTCTCTATTATTAATATAGGCCGAAACAGCAAAAATAATCAGTCCTAAAGCCAGTAAAACCACACCTAAAATGAGGAAAATCCTCAAGGTGTTGCTATTATCTGCTTTTTTACGATGACGTGCCATAATGTCAATTCTCCTAAATTCTTATTTCTTTCTATTGTACACAATTATCGACAATAAGAACAGTCTTTTAGCATAAAAGAAAAGAAATCTTAAAGAAATTTAAAAATTTCACGATTCAAACAGGTCAGATATAACAGATTACAAACGGCTGTCCTGCTTTTATAATCCTTAAAAGCAAACAGCCTCGATGGCTTTTGAAACCTCATTCCTTTATCAGCACCTGCTTAAGCGCAGAGGAAGTCTTTTTATGACAAAACGAATATTTTTATTTCATTTCTTTAGCTTTCTACTCAGCTTCTTTAATGAAATTTGCGATATTTTCAGCTGCTTCTTTCTGTGCTGAATTCGAAAATCCATGCCCTTCTCCTTTTAATTTTGTTAAGACAGCATGGGGAAACACTTCACTTGCCCTTTCTGCATAAGAAATAGGGACCAGACTATCGTCAGTTCCGTGAAAGATGCGAACGTCTCCGTCATACTGACTGATTTTATCATAGATATCATAGTCCCAAATATCAGTAAAATAACGGCTTCCAACTGTCAAGCCCATTAGGTTGTAAGTTTCAGGAATGGCTTCGGCAGACTCAAAACGGTTATGAGCATCATCAAAAAGGGAAAAGGCTGGGTAGAGCAGAATTAAGCCCTTAACCGCTTCCGGATTTTCTGCTGCCGCAATACTGGAAACGACACCTCCTTGGCTGCCACCTAAAAGGTAAAGATTATCTTTATCGAAGAACTCTTGATTTTCAAGAGCCACAAGAGCGTCTTTAAGATTCTGAACCTCTGTCAAAACGGACATATCGGTCATCTCACCCTCACTTTTGCCAGAATCATAGCCTGATCCGCCGGCAAAATCAAAAGCATAGACTGCAATACCGCTCGCTGCTAAATTCTCTTGCATGGTCAGCTCTTGTTCATAATTGCCTCCAAACCCATGACAAACGATGATAGTCGGTACAGGCATATCTGTTTGAGGAATGAGTGCACGTCCATAGATGGTATTATCATTGCTTACAAAAGAAATTGTTTTGTTGGTAAATTGATAGCCTTCTCTTGCCGTTTCATCGGTTTGATTTGTTGCATCTTTAGGAGACTGATTATTATTGATTATCCAAAAAACAGCCAGCAAAAAAACAGTCCCTGCAATCAAGGCAGTAATGAAAATAGTCTTTCTTGTCATTTTTCGGGCCTTTCTATCAAAGTACTCTTACTATCATTCAGATTTTGTTGTCCGCCTCCGCACAGCTGATTAAGGGCGCTATTTACCAATCAGCCACTGCGCCAAACGCATAGGTTTAAAAAGTGAAACGAGGCAGGACTTTGTTCCCCTGCCTCTTTAAACACTAGATATTCTTCTTGATAAAAGCTTCAATTTCAGTAAATGGGATTTTATCTTTTTGATCATAGAGATCGCAGTGGTTGGCCCCTGAAACTGTAATCATCTGTTTATTTTCACCTTTTAACTTAGCAAAGGCGTCCTTTCCCATATAATAAGAATGAGCAGCATCGCCGTGAACCAGCAGCACCGCATTGCGGATTTCATCCGTATAATAAAGGAAGCGTGTATTAGCAAAGCTAGTATTGGACTGCACTGCCCAACCGTCATTGGAGTTCACACTGCGGCTGTGATAGCCGCGCGGCTGCTTGTAATAAGCATAATAATCTTTGATAAACTGCGGCGCATCTTCCGGTAAAGGATCAACAACTCCGCCGGCCAGTTTGTAAGTACCAGTTTTATAGTCTTCAGTTCGCTGATTGCTGAGCGCTAACCGTTGCTCATAGCGAGCTGCTTCATTGTCAGCTGCATCATTATAACCATTGCCGGCAACACGGGACATATCATACATTGTCGAAACAACGGTTACCTTGATACGCGAATCGATAGCCGCTGCATTTAAGGCAATGCCGCCCCAGCCACAGACTCCGATAATCCCAATTTTTTCGGAATCTGCCTCATCCAATGTTGACAGGAAATCAACAGCAGCCTGAAAATCTTCAGTGTTAATATCCGGAGACTGCATATATCGCGGAAAACCGCCTGATTCTCCAGTATAAGAAGGATCAAAAGCAATCGTGAGGTAGCCGCGTTCTGCCATTTCCTGAGCATACAGACCGGACGACTGTTCTTTTACAGCACCAAAAGGTCCTGCGACTGCTAAAGCCGGTAATTTCCCCTGAACATTCTTGGGCTTATACATGTCAGCAGCCAAGGTAATGCCGAAGTGATTATGGAAGGTCACCTTTTGGTGGTCGACTTTATCGCTTTTTGGAAAAACTTTATCCCATTCTTGAGTTAACTGTAAATGCTCTTCTGTCATGATGGATTCTCTCTTTCTTTTATTTATTTTTATTATAGACCATCCTAGAGATATAGGCAAATACTTATTTTATATAGGCATTATGCTTAAAAAGCATTTCCTTGCACCTCTTAAAAATAGGCCATTTCTCCTTCTGACTCTAATCCAGCAATTGCGACCTATCAGCTTTTATCAAGCTGACCTGATTTTTCTTTTACAAGTTTTTTTTATTTTGATATGATGTGTGTGAAAGAAGTTCAGCTCCTCTTTCTTTTTGCCTCAAGAGGAATTCTGACCTTTGCAGCATTAAATTTAAAATCTTTTTCAACTTTTCATTGGTCAAGTGACAAAGGATGCACTATGAATTTTGAACAACTTCTCTACGCCGAGATACTTTCTCATTACCAGTCTCTGCAAAAAGCCGCTGAAGTCCTTCATATTAGTAAATCCGGTCTGAGTCTGGCTATTTCTCAGTTAGAAGATGAGCTTGCTATCAAACTCTTTGAACGAACGTCTTTGGGGACATCTCTGACACCAGAAGGTCAAAAATTACTGTCCTCTGTTTCAGACATCCTGCGTGCCAAAAATGCTCTTGAAAATCAGGCGCATTTTATGGCCAGCCCAGACCATTTTCAAAAAATAACAATCCATTATATGAATGTGATGCTGCGCCCTTTTTGGGAAGGGTTTTTACAGCATTATGAAAAAGACTATCAGTATACGACTTTCGATATCAGCTGCCATGAACTGCCTTCTATCATTAGACGGCTACATCATCATGAAATCGATGCCGGCTTCATTGCAACTAATCACATGAATCAAAATGAGCTGCAGGGACTGGAATTTCGCCCGGTTTGCCATACTAAGCTGGTCATGCTTTGTTCTCCAAAAAATCCTCTTTTGGATAAGCAGGAACCCATTACTATTGAAGATATCAAAAAGCAACGATTCAGTCTTTTCAATGACAGTCTGCATGATACACTGTACGAAAATTTGCAGAACATCTGCGGCCCGCTCCCTTTGGTTCTTCGGACAGATGACGCCTGGGCTATGAGCCAAGCCATTCTACAGTTAAATACCGTCTGCTTTGGGCGAATCGCCCAAGAACAGCTGTCAACTAATGAAAATATTAAGGAGCTTGGTCATATTGATATTGGCCACCTTATTGATGATCAGTTTACACTCGGCTGGTTAATCAATCCCAACAAAAAGCTTTCATCACAGACTGAACAGCTGATGGATACCATTACAGATATCATAAAAAGAGAGGCCGAATAGCCTCTCTTTTTATGATATTTTAAAATTTCAGCTGTCTCAGCCTGCCAGTGAGAGCTGATTGGACTCGACCGGCTGATAATCAGCTGCTTTACTGTGTGCCATCGTGTGTCACAACATCGTCAAGCTTTTCATCGACTAATGTTTGGAGATAGTCCATACCTGGCATAGCAAAGTATTCTGCATTAGCTAAGAGGGCCATCAAGCCCGGTGTAAGCTTGGCTGCTGCTACGGATTCTTCATTGAAGGACAGGCTGATTTGATCTTCAAGTCCTTTTTCTAACTTGTGAGCGATCTGCGGATCAATCAAAGTTGGACGTCCGAGGCTGACAATATCAACATAGTTCAGAGCATCCTGCATTTTTTCGACCGTATGAATGCCGCCTGCAATCATCAGTAAGGCTGGAGCCTGCACTTCATCACCCAATAACTGAGCAAAGTTCTTATCAGAGTCAGACGGTGTTTTCGTGTAATCATTAGTTGAGAGGTGAATGTAGTCAAACTCAAATTGTTCTGTCAAAGCTCTTACCAGCTCTTTAGACTCGTGCCAAGTATAACCGATATTTTCACCATGAATTTCTTCGGGGCTGATACGGTAACCGACGATAAAGTCTTTTGGAGCAAACTCATTAACAACTTTAAAGATCTCACGCGCCACTTCGAGTGCAAAATTCATCCGCTTTTCTAAGCTGCCGCCCCAGAAATCGGTGCGTTTATTTGAGAAAGCAGAGAAGAATTCTTGGTGAAGATAGTGATTGGCACCGTGAATTTCAACACCATCAAAACCGCAGTCGATCGCCCGTTTAGCAGCAGCTCCGAAGTCTTTGACAATCCCCCATACCTCATCCTCAGTCAGTTCATAAAGAGGATAATCAATCCAAGGGAAATCAAGCTTAGATGGGACTTCGACCCGCCCTCCGAGTTCATGGCGATAAGCCGCTTCACGACCCGAGTGAACCAACTGAAGCAAGGCTTTATTGCCGTCTTTTTTCAAGACTTCTGCTACTTTTGCCAAGCCCGGCTTAAAATCATCATTGTAAACAGCCAATTGTTCCCGATTAGGCGCCCAAGAGCGCGATGGACCGCCATTGGGACTGACACTGGTATACTCAACAATGACCATACCAGCAGATTGAGAGCGTGCTGCATAGTAATCAATCGTATCCTGAGTCACTTTTTCGTCTAAACCGCTGTTGGTCAGCATAGGCGACTGCGCGGTGCGCGTTTTAATCTCCGCACCATGTCGGAAAGTGACACTGTCTGTTAATTGCTTCATGTGGAAACGCCTCCATATATTTGATATATTAAGTGTATCATTTCACAATCTTCTTGGGAATTTCGAAAAAGTTGATAGACTGTTCAGGTTAGCTTAACAGGCCATCAGTTTTCTCTTATAAGTCACTATTATCTCTCAGTTATAAGTCACTATTATCTCTCAGAATATTGACTTCTTTATTTTTGTAACAGTTCACAATGTAGTTTGCAGTCGTTTAAAAACTTTCTAATAACTTTTGGCTCTTCTTTAAAATATAGATTAATATCTGAACGTCTGGTCGAACTTTGACATTCTAAGCGTGTCCCAGGGTGCTCATTATGAATAATCAGTTTTTCATACTCTGCCAGCTTCCCATTACGGACACCAAATTTTATCACACGATCTCTGCTCAGTCCTTCTTTTTGCCAAGCCTGTAGAATTAAAAGGAAACCAATCAACAAATTCATACCCAAATTTGGGGCTCTTGGAGCTAGTATCAAAACAAAAAATACCCCTGCTAGCAGTAATAGACTGCTTTTAAAAATTGAGCGTTTACTCTTTATAAAAATTTTTTTCATTTGTGTCTGATAATAAATTGTATAACCCAATAAGAGCAAAACTATAAATAAGAACTCCATCTCACTTCCTCCTTAGCACCATCAGTTTACCATTCAGCTATAGTGCCATCATCATTTCTCCAAGATGGATTCGTCCAAACTAAACCTTCTTGAGCAATTTCTTTTACGTAACTTTCATTAATTTCAATGCCTAAGCCCGGTTTATCTGGGATTGACACAAAGCCATCCTTATATTGAAACAAGTCTTTATTGTCTACAAAATCCAGCAAGTCAAAACCCTTATTATAATGAATTCCCAAACTCTGTTCCTGAATAAAAACATTAGGTGTGGAGCTGTCAATCTGTAATGTTGCGGCCAGTGCGACAGGGCCATATGGAGCATGAGGAGCAACCGCCATATCATAAGCTTCAGCCATAGCAGCGATTTTACGAGTTTCCAATATTCCTCCTGCTAAAGCTACATCCGGCTGAATAATGTCAATAGCTCCTGTCTTAAAAATTTCTTTAAATTGCCACCTTGTGTATAGACGTTCGCCTGTTGCCAAAGGAATTGACACCTGACTGGCTATTTCTTTGAAATATTCTTCATTCTCAGGAAGAACAACCTCTTCTAAAAACATAGGGCGGTATGGCTCCAAAGCTTTGGCTAAAACTTTTGCCATCGGTTTATGGACTCGACCGTGAAAATCAATTCCGACAGATAGTTTACTACCAAAATAATCATGAATGGAAGCCAAGCGCTCAACCACAGCATCTATTTTTGTAAAAGAATCAATATAATGCAATTCTTCTGTTGCATTCATTTTAACCGCTGTAAAGCCCCGTTCGACTCTGTCCTTTGCTTGGGCCAAAACATCATCTGGTCGGTCTCCTCCGATCCATGAGTAAACTTTAATTTTATCTCTGGCTGCTCCTCCAAGCAATTCATAAACTGGTACCTCTAAAGCCTTCCCTTTAATATCCCAAAGTGCCATCTCTATGCCTGATACAATTGTCGCATTAATGGGACCACCGCGAAAAAAAGAACGGTGTAGCTCTTGAAAAAGCCGTTCAATCTCAAAAGGGTTTCTTCCTATTATACGTGTTCCCATTTCATAAGCTCCAGCAACAACTGTCTCAGTCTTTGTCCCTGAAATCATCTCACCCCATCCTTCAATACCGTCATCTGTCGTCAATTTGATGAAAATCCAGCGAGGTTTTATTTTGTACACTTTTATATTTGTTATTT
This sequence comes from Streptococcus huangxiaojuni, assembly GCF_040930515.1. Classification (NCBI taxonomy): domain Bacteria; kingdom Bacillati; phylum Bacillota; class Bacilli; order Lactobacillales; family Streptococcaceae; genus Streptococcus; species Streptococcus huangxiaojuni. The sequence goes on along the minus strand of NZ_JBFQEG010000002.1, from coordinate 5,492 downwards.
TCATACCAATCACGCTTTCTAAAGCCAGCTTATCTTTCATTAAATTGTTTTTTGATTTCGAGAAACAGCTTTCTCAATAAAGAACCAATAAACACCAAAGCCAAACACTAAGAGCGGAATTCCTATTAACGGTTTGGCAGTAAATGCCAAAAAGACTAAATAACTTTGCACCATAGCCGTTGCAGCAAAAGAAGAAATTAAAATAGCGCTTGTTCCCAGCTCAATGCCTACTGATTGAGCGATACTTGTCAAAACTGGAGCTGTAGCAGAGCCACACCATAGTAATGATGCAGTGACAACTAAGCCAATAATAATATTTTTTAAAAGATTACCCCGGGTCAAAGCTACAACCATAGCAACTCGAAAAGGAACAACTGCTAAATCAGCAAAGGGCAATACTCGGTTGCCAGGAAGAACCAAGGCCATGGCTATTGTTAGTGGAATAATTATCAAGGCTGTTGTGATAACATCTTGATTTCCAACAACAACAGCTGCATCTAAGCCGATAAAAACTTTCCGTCCTTTGAGGCGTTTTTGCGACCATTTCTGCGCAGCATCCGATATCGGCATTAGGCCTTCCATAAATAAGGCGGTCATTTTAGGAATTAGCACAAGTACTGCTGACATACTGACACCTAACTGCAGTATAGCTGTCAGATCATAGCCAGCTAACAGTCCTATAGCCAAACCAATAATCCCTCCCATAATCATTTGGTCCCCAAAAAATCCCAAATATTTCTGGGCATCTTTAATTGAGAAAGTAGAATTTTTGATAAAAGGAATCTTATCCAATAACCAATTTATCGGCCAGGCAATGACTAATGATGACAGAGCAGAAACTGTTGGTAAAGATACTCCGGGGATACCAAAGAACTCTTCCACCATCCCTTGTGACCAATCCGAAAATTTAAAAGTAATAACAGCCATAGCTGCACTAGCTCCGGCACCTAGGAAAATGTTTTTTGTCACAAAATAAACCATGACACCGACAATTGCCATATGATGGTAATTCCAAATATCAACATCCATAGTATTCGTTACTTTTAAAATTAGCATAGCAACATTTATCAGTAAAATACTGAAAATCAGCACAGCAATAATAGGAGATGCCCAAGTCACCGCAGCTATTGACCCCCAGCCGACATCAAGAGCATCCAGCTGAACACCGGTTCTTTCTACCATAGCTTTTGCAGCAGGGCCTATATTGGAAGTCATATAATCCAAGATTAATTTAATTCCGGCAAAACCGATAGCTAAGGTTAGACCCGACTGAAATGCTTTTTGTAGTTTTAATCCAAATATTAAACCGATAATGGTAATGATGACTGGCAGCATTACAGTTGCGCCAGCGTTAATAAAGAAATTAAACACATCCATTATTATATTCATTTTTTTATCCTCTTAAGTATATATTCAGGACTTGACAGCCTTCAGTACATCCTCTAATACTTGATCCGCTCCGATACCTGTTAGTATCGGCATAGCTTTAATTTGTGCTACACCATGTGCATCGCCTTCAAACTGGCCTGTTGTGACCAGTAAGTCGTAGTCTGCTACCTTGGAAGGGACCTCCATCAATTTACATTGTGTGATAGTGGTCTGCTCCCCATGTTCTTCCAAAAAATCACGTATTTTTGCTGCTACAACTGTCGATGTTGCAATTCCATTGCCACAAGCTACTAAAATCTTTTTCATGTACTTAACTCCTTTACCAAGATACAAAGCCCGTTAAAAAGCGCATGGAAAAATACCAAAAAAATCTCAATTTCTAGGAGTTTTTTATCTTTTCCTGCAACATTTAGGGCGCATTCAGTCAACAAGAGTAGGACAAAGTCCCAGAACCATAAGGTTCATGCCTTTTAATTTCTAGGCTCAGGATAAAATCACTCACTGAATGATTTCATCCCTTTAATATTTATATCGTATTCAGCCAAAACTTCTTTTTTAAAAACAGACAGTATTCTCTTTTTATTGCTGTTTAAAATAATATCTTTAAGCTGTTTGTTTTGAACCAAAGTGATTATTTTTTGAAGCATTTCAATTTGTCCATGAGGCTCTGAAATCGCTAACATGATAACGATATAAATATCCAGTTTTTGCTCTGGTGATTCCATATTATAAAATACGATTGGTTTTTTTAGTGTTGCCACCGCAATAGAAGTCTGCTTTACCAAGTTATAATCAGCATGGGGGATCGCCACCATAGGTGGCAAAGAAGGCAGTCCTGTGGGATATTCTTTCTCTCTTCTTAAAATAGCTTTTTTATAGTCTTTTTTGACAAAACCTTGTCCTTTTAATGCATCAGCTAAAAGGCTAATCGCCTCTTCCTGACTGTTTAATTCAACCTGTTCAAAAATTAATTCTTCACTAACTCTCACATTAAATGTCATATAGTCACTTCCTTCTTAAATCTATTTTAAGTAAACCTCCAGTAATTCTCGAATAGTAGCTTCACTGACTGTATCAATATTTAAATTTCTAAATATTCCTCCCCCCATTCCGATATACATAGCTCCCTTATTAAAAAAATCTTTGAAATTAACCGCATTGATGCCTCCAACAGCCATCAATGGCAGACTCCCCAAAGGTGATTGTACAGCTTCGAAAAACTGACTACCTACTGTTTCTGCTGGGAAAATTTTGACAATATCAGCTCCCATAGTAAACTGTTCATTAATCTCTGAAGGCGTCATCGCTCCTGGAATCGCAAGAATACCTTCTGCTTTACTATAATCCAGCATGGACTGTGTAAAACCGTGAGGCGACAATAAAAATTGGGCACCAGCTCCAACAGCAGCTTTGGCATCTTCTAAAGTTTTCACAGTACCGGCACCAATAAAAATCTTTTGACCGTATTTTGCTGACAAAAAGCGAAGCATAGGTAAAGAATCCTTTGTATTTAATGCTATTTCAACAGTAAAGTATTGTGCATATTCACGCAAAACATTTATAATTTTATCTGCCTGCTGCAAGTTATAGCCTCTTATGATAACTGTAAACCGCCTGTAATCTTCCAAACGCATTGTATCTCACTTCCTTTCGCAAATCATCTGGTACAGTGTTTGTTTATTTTGTATTGACAATATTTTTTCTATATTATGGTCATCCATGACATACTCGGCAAGTTCTTTAACAGCAAGCAAATGCTTAGTTGTATCAATAATAGCAATCGGAGCGATAATATGTATCTGCTGCCCTTTTGGGAAAACGACTACCTTTTTAAAAACAGTAAATCCTATAATTTCCTGATGCACAAGCTCCTTAGCGTCTATATGAGGGACAGCAGTAGATTTCCCAAAAAAACTATAACTTTGGTTATTTTGATAATCTGCAATAGCCATTTCTGTATAATCCCTCTCTAAACTATGATCAAACAGCATCGGCTTAAAGGCAAAACGTATCGCTTCTTTCCAAGCAAAATGCTCCTCAGTAATTTGCATCCAGTCCGGTTTCATATAATAAGAAAGCTTTGGTAAACAATCATCATTTTGAAGCAGGTTTTTATTCCCGAGACGTAAACCTAACTCTGTCTTCAAAGCGTCCAAATCGTCTATTTTAGCGTATTTTTCAATAGTTTTAACAATGGCATTAACCTTTTGATTGGTATTTAAAAGACCGATATCTTCTAAAACTCTGTAGCGAAGGTGAAGCTGCTCTTCATCAGTCATAATAGGATTTATGATATACTGGTAAATAGTTGTATTTAAAGGGCTGGTTGTAAAAACTAAATCATAATCCGATGAAAACTGTTCAAATTCTCTTATAGATAAGGCTGTTAGAAAATGTATTTCTGGAAATAACCTTTTAAGAAGCTCCAGCATCATTCTCGAAACAATTAAACCATTGGAACAAACCACCACTGCTTTTGCTTTCGGTGAAAGCTCTTTATCTAAGTCATGCAGCTGTGAACCAAAATAAAGAGTCAGTAGTTCCAGTTCATCATCAGGGAAAGACTTACCGATGTAATTTTCAATTGGCTTAATAAGCTCCAAAATCATAATTTTTAAAGTATTATAGCTTTGCCTGTTAACATTGCCATGACCATCCCTGACTGCAATATCATACATTATTCTGAAACAAGCCGGTCTCAAGTGATTGTATAGTCGCATTTCAAATTCTGAGCAATCAGACACTTCAATTAAAGTCATCCTTTGAAACTCGGCAACCATTTTGTGAATTAGTTGAAAGAGCTGGTCATTATTTACATCAAGATGTGATTTTTCAATAATATAAATATCAGATGCCATAAATTTCAAACTAATCCAGCCAATATCAGCTTCGTAAACTGTACCTTGCAACATAAGCAGCAAAGCTTTGTACTCCTTACTCTGTTTTATCTGCTCATTCTCGACTCCTTGTATATGAACCCCTTTTTTCCTAATACGATGGAAAACATACATCAATATGTTAGCTAAAAAATCAAATGATTCATCAGAATAGCTGATATGAAGTCTTTTCTCAATTTCTCTAATCAAATGAATGACTTCATCCTTACGTATAGTGAAATAGTCATCTATAGCTGAAAAGTCTCTTTTAAATTTGATAGTTCTTTCAACAACAGCTTCAATTAAATTACGTATATCACCTTCTGAACCAAGCAAATGGTAACCTTTTGACCTTGAATATTCAATACAAATGTTATAGTTTTCAATAGCTGCATTTGAGTTTTTAATATCATTGACCGCTGTATTTTTACTGACCATCAAAATATCCATTAAGTGATTTAAAGAAACTTCTTCATCACTCAGAGCTAAATAGAGACAAATTAAGTCAACCCGTTCATTTTCAAAATAAAAATTTTCTTTTTCTTTATCTGTTTTTGCATAATCTTGTATAACTTCCTGAGGAACAGTTATCAAACCAGTAGAATCTTTTTTAATAATAGGAAGGTTGGATTCAGCCAATTTCTCATTTAACTGTTTTAATGCATAATTGATCTGCCTTCTGGATAAACCAGTTATTTTTTCCAAGTCGGAAACTTTATAGTTAGGATTTTTAAAAAGCAAATTAATTATTTTACTGATACGGTCATTCATCTTCTGTCCCTCCTAACTAACTGTTTTTATTTCAATTCTATTATAAGAGGCCTTGTCCTTAAAATAAATCTTTTTCCATAACAACTTTTGTACACCTTTCTACAAAGAAATAACATTCTAATTAAACTTTCTTAAACAGATACTGAAAAAGAGGCAACACTATTAAAAAAATTTTGACTCTATCTGCTACCAAATCGAGTAGGGTCTAACTACTAGTAGCCCCTCTCACACCACCGTACGTGCCGTTCGGCATACGGCGGTTCCATTAACTTATCACATGTCGCTTCATGTAATAATCTAAGCAGCTAACCAGTCCTCGTTTTGCAAGGACTGGTTTTGATATAGCACGTTTAAGAACCGATTTGTGAGCAACCAATTGATAGTGGTCACCCCAGCCCGATACCTTATCGGCTAACCACCTAGGAACGCCTAATTTAAGCAATCCCCAACGTCGTT